>NZ_CP025430.1:3633806-3985112 GCF_002847445.1 Paracoccus zhejiangensis
TCGTCGGCATCCTGATGCACATGGATCAGGCGCTGGCGCGATTGCGGCGGCGTCAGCGTGGTATAGCCACGCGTGGTCATCTCCCCCAGCCGCGCGCCGAGGACCAGAAGCAGATCAGCCTCGGCGATGCGTTTGACGATGGTCGGGCTGACGGCGGTGCCGAACTCGCCGACATAGGCCGAAGAATGGTTGTCGATGGCGTCCTGACGGCGGAACGAGGTGCAGACGGGCAGGGCGTTCGCCTCGGCAAAGGTCTGGATGTCCAATGCCGCTTGCTCGGTCCACCCCGATCCGCCCAGCATCACCAGGGGCCGCTTTGCCGTCGACAGCAAGGCGCAGATGCGGTCGATGTTCCCCGCATTCACTTCGGCGCGGGTCGGCAGGTAGGGCTCGGCATCGGCGACCGTCACGGTCTCGGTCAGCATGTCCTCGGGCAAGGCCAGCACCACCGGGCCGGGGCGACCCGAGGTGGCCATGCGGAAGGCGCGGGCCATGTATTCCGGCACCCGCTCGGCGCAGTCGATCTGCGCCACCCATTTCGCCAGCCCGCCGAACATCTGGCGGTAATCGACCTCCTGAAACGCCTCGCGGTCCATCATGTCGCGGCCAACCTGCCCGATCAGCAGGATCATTGGCGTGCTGTCCTGCTGCGCGATATGGACGCCGATGGCGGCATGGCAGGCACCGGGGCCACGCGTCACCATGCAGATGCCGGGCTTGCCGGTCAGCTTGCCATAGGCCTCGGCCATATCCGCCGCGCCAGCCTCGTGCCTTGCATTGTAGAGGGTAAAGCGGTCGGACACGTCATGCAGCGCGTCCAGCACCTCGAGATAGCTTTCGCCCGGCACGCAGAAGGCGCGGTCGGCGCCGTGGATCAGCAATTGATCGACCAGAACCTGACCCGCCGTGCGGGGCTTCAATTGGCTGCCATCGGGCATCGCGCGACTCCTTCAAGACTGCCCCTGTCTTGTCCCATGCTGGACAGGGTTGTCAACGAAGCTTACAAGTAAGCCATGCCCCTCTGGTCGGATTTCAGGACACTGGCATGAACGACGCGCCGGCGAGCCAAGACCCGCTGCTGATCCAGCCGATCCGCAAGCGCGAGACGCTGGCCGACCAGATCTATGGCCGGGTGCTGGAGCTGATCGCCGCTGGCCAGATCGCCGAGGGCGCCAAGCTGCCCTCGGAACATCAGATCAGCGAGCGGTTTTCGGTCTCGCGCCCGGTCGTGCGCGAGGCACTGGCGCGTCTGCGCGACGACGGAATCATTGTGGCGCGCCACGGCATCGGCAGCTTCGTGCGCCGCCGCCCGCCACAGGGGCTGATCGACTATGCCGGGGCCGATGATGTGGCCGGGCTGATGCGCTGCATGGAGGCGCGGCTGGCGGTCGAGCCCGCCGCCGCTCGCCTTGCCGCGCTGCGCGCCGCGCCCGATGACCTGTCCCGGATCGACTCGGCGCTGGCGGAACTCGAGCAAGTAATGCGCAGCCGCGAGCCGGTGATCGAGCTGGATTTCGCCTTTCACATGGCCGTCGCCCGCGCCAGCGGCAACGAGATCTTTGCGCGGATGCTGGACACCACGCGCGCGCAGATGCAGGCCGCGATCGGCGTGGCGCAAAGCCTGACGCGCATCGGCACCGACCAGCGGATCGAGGCGGTCATCACCGAGCACCGCCAGATCGCCGAGGCGATCCGCGCCCGCGACGGCGAGGGCGCGGCGCTGCTCATGAGCTATCACCTGACGCAGGCGCGCCAGCGGGTGACGGATCAGCGGCGCAGGGTCTAGTCGGGGTCAGTTCTCGCCGGTCTTCAGGTCGCTCATCTTCACATGCGTCTCGCCTTCCAGATCGGCCTCGGCAGTGTGTTCCGGGTCCGGTTCACGCCGGTTCAGAAGCGCACCCAGCAACCCCAGCCCCAGCCCGATGGCATCGGTCATCAGCCCCGGCTTGATCAGCGTGAAGGCGGCGGCGATCAGCAGGATGCGGACCAGCCAGCCCGCCGGGCGGAACAGATAGCCGGCCAGCCCCGCCGAGAGAAAGGTCACGCCAAGCGTCGCGGTGATGACCGTCAGCACCACCTTGGGCCATTCCCCGATGAGCAGCAGAGAGGGGCCGAAGACGAACATGAAGGGGATGATATATCCCGTCAGCCCCAGCCGCACCGCGGTCATCGAGGTGCTGACCACCGGAGATCGCCCGATGCCGCAGGCGGCATAGACGGCGATGGCGACCGGGGGTGTGATGGCCGAGAGGATGGCGAAATAGAAGACGAACATATGCGCCGCCGGGATCGAGACGCCCAGCTTGACCAGCGCCGGCACCAGAAGCGCCACCTGCACGATATAGGCGGGCGTCGTCGGCATCCCCATGCCCAGCACGATCCCCGCCATCATCGTCAGGATCAGCGCCGGCAGCAGCATGTCCTGCGCTGCTGCCCTGACCAGCCCGGTGAAGGTCAGTCCCAGCCCGGTCTGCGCGATGACGCCAATGACGATGCCCGCCGTGGCGCAAGCCAGCGCCACCACCACCGAATTGACCGCGCCCGATTGCAGCGCCTCGATCAGTTTCGGGATGCTGAACTCTTTCCGCGTGGTCTTGCGCAGAAGCACCACCGGCACGATCGACAGGATCCCCGCAAGAGCCGAGAAGGGCGCGGAATAGCCCGACATCAGCGTGGCGATGATGATGACCAGCGGCAGGAACAGATGCCCCTCGTCGCGCAGCACCTTGCCCACGCGCGGCAGGTCGGCGCGGGGCAGGCCCTTCATGCCGCGCTTGCGGGCCTCGAAATGCACCGCAAGAAAGACCGCGAGATAGTAGAGCAGCGCCGGCAGCAGCGCATAGGCGGCGACGGTCAGGTAACTGACGCCCATGAACTCGGCCATGACGAAGGCGGCGGCGCCCATGATCGGCGGCATGATCTGCCCGCCAGTCGAAGCCACCGCCTCGACCGCGCCGGCGAAATGGGCCGGATAGCCGATGCGCTTCATCAGCGGGATGGTGAAGGTTCCGGTGGTCATCACATTGGCGACGGCCGAACCCGAGACCGAGCCGAAAAGCCCAGATGTGACGACGGCGACCTTGGCCGGCCCGCCCGCGGTATGGCCGGTCAGCGCAAGGGCGAAATCCATGAACAGCTTGCCGATGCCGAACCGCTCGGCCATCGCCCCGAAGATCACGAACAGCACCACATAGGTGGCCGAGACCTGCGCCGGCACGCCGAAGAGGGCATCGGTGGTCATGTATTGATATTCCAGAAGCCGCGTCAGGTCGGCCCCGGTGAAGAAGATCTGGTAGCCGAGAAAGACCAGCGCAGTGATCGGCAGGATCGGCCCGACGGCGCGGCGCGTGGCCTCGAGCACGGTGACGATCATGATCGTCGCCATCACCTGATCCATGACCGAGACCGGCCCGACATAGGCCATGCGGGTGTTGAAATAGGTCTGGTTGACGATCGGATAGGCCGAGGCCGCCAGCGCCGCCGCCATCAGGATCAGGTCCATGATCCCCGGCGATTTCTCGGCTCGCGAAGGCGTGAAGGGTAGCGTCAGGTAGGCCAGCACCAGCGCGAAGCCGAAATGCGTGGCGCGCAGGGTAAAGGCATTGGGCGGCCCGAACCACGCCACATAGAGGTGAAAGAGGCTCATGGTCACGGCGACAAGCGTCACCACGCGCCGCATCCAGATCGAGTTTGCCAGCATATTCGTTCCCTTCCGCGCCGCGAGGGGGCGAGGCCCGACCGGGCCCCGCCATGGGTCAACGAGGGGTCAGGGATCAGCCGCCGGTATGTTCGGCATAGAATTCCTTGGCGCCCTCATGCAGCGGCACACCGGTATCGGCCTGCATGCTTTCCAGCGTGGTGTCCTTCATCGCCGCGCTGATGGCGATCAGGTCGTCGCGCCCGTCCCACATCCGGGTCAGCAGGGTCTTCACCACTTCCTTGTCCAGATCGCAGCGCGCGATGACCTGGGTGGCATAGCCCACCGCCAGCACATCCTCGTCCTGACCGGGATAGCTGCCGGCGGGAATGTTCAGGCTGGCATAGCCGGGATTCAGGTTGGCCTTCATGTCGTCGATGAAGCTCTGCTCCAGCGGCACCATCTTGATGGCGGTGGAATTGGCGAGGTCCATCACCGCCGAGGCCGGAACGGTGGTGCCGAGGGTGAAGTAATCGGCATTGCCATCCTGCAACAGCGCCACCCCGTCGGAATAGGAGACGTAATCGACGCTGCGCATCGCCTCGTAATCCGTACCGGCGGTTTTCAGGACGGCGCGGGTGACCTCTTCGGCGGTATTGCCGACGGGCTGGGTGACCAGCCGCTTGCCGGCGATGTCGGCCACGGTCTGGATGCCGCTCGCCTCGGTGGCGACGATGTGGAAATATTGCGGATAGAGCGTGGCCACGTTGCAGACATTGTCGGCCTTGCCCTCGAAGGGCGGCCGCCCCTCGATCGCATCGACGACCGAGATCGAGTTGCCAAAGCCCAGGTCGGCCTGACCGCCCTGCACCCCCTGCACATTGGCGACGCCGCCGCCGGGCAGCACTTGGATGCCGATACCGTCATCCGAGACCATCGACTGCATCGCCCCGCCGAGCGGATACCAGGACCCGCCCTGCGGCCCGGTCATCAGTTTCAATTGCTGGGCCTCGGCCATGCCGCCGGTCGCGGCAAAGGCGATAAATCCGGTTGCGATCAATATGCGCATTCTATCCTCCCTGTCATATGCTCTTGAAGCCCGGCCATGACTGCCCGCCGCCTTGTCTGGCGGTCGCGGCTGGCTGGGCAAGCTGGTCCTCCCCCGGCGCCTGTTGGCTCCCGAAGGAGACGCCGACCGCCAAAGGTTCAACCGAACAGCCGTCACTTGTCAACTTAGTTGACAAGGGGAGCGCAAAGTGGAGGCGGTTCTAATCGTGCGTCTCGGCCCGGCGGCGCAGGGATTGCCGGGCGGCATGGTCGCCGGCTGTGGCGAGATCGTCCATCTCGGCCTTGGTGATCTGACCGCCAAGTGGGAGCTGCCGGGTCTTGGTGCCGATCTCGCGCCCATCAACCTGCACCGGCTGCGCTTCACGGGGAAGCAGCATCCGCCGCTCCTCCCGCAGGCGCAAGCCGATGGTGGTGGTCTCGGCGAAACAGGCCCGCGCGACCTCCTCCATCGCCGCGTGGCGGCAGATGAGTTCGATCCGGCTCATCATTCGGCCCTTCTTGCCGAAGGCCGGCAGTTGCAGCACATCCAGCACATCCTCGCGACCGCGCAGATTGGCAAGGCCGACCGCCAGATCCTCGCCGGTCTGATCGTCGACATGAAAGCTGATGACGCCGACCCTGTCCCGATCCTCTGCTGCTTCCGCCTGCCACAACCCGACCCGCAGCAGGTTCGCAACGCCCTCCATCCGCCGCGTGCCAAGGCCATTGCCGGTCCGGCGCAGTGTCATGGTGCCAGCGGGCAGGGCGGGCGCAGGCTGCAGATGCGCCATGATCGCCGCGCCGGTCGGCGTGACCCGCTCGCCCGGAATGCCGTCATCGATCACCGGCAGGCCCTGCATCAGGATCAGCGTGGCCGGCGCCGGCACCGGCATCTGGCCATGCTCCGTCTCGACCCGCCCGCCGCCAAGCGGCAGGGCCGAGGTGCTGGCCGAACTCACCCCCAGCCGTTCGAGGCACAAGGCCGCCAGCAGCACATCGGCAATGGAATCCCAGTCCGAGATCTCGTGGAAATGCACCTGCGCCAGGGTGACCCCATGCACCGCCGCCTCGGCCTCGCCCAAGCGGCGCAAAATGTCGTCGGCCCGGCGCGCCACACCCGGATCGGGGGCCAATTCTGCCAGCAGCGCCTGGTACTCACCGTAATGGCGCGGACCCCGGCGGCTTTCCGGCAGGGTGACGGCAAGATGCCGCCCGCGCATCCCGTGATCGCGCTGTTCCACCGCATCGATGCCGACCCCCGGCCCGATCCGTGCGGCCAGCGCCTGCGCTTCGGGCAAGAGGTCCGGTGCGGCATCCAGCATCGCCGCCACGAACATGTCGCCGGCAATGCCGCCGAGCGGGTCGAGATGCAGGTGGGTGTCTTGCGGCATGGGCGTCTCCTTCGCCGCCCGATGATCCCCACAGGGCCGCGGATGGCAAGGGGCATGGTCACGGCGGATCGACCTGATAAGCTGCGCCCGGAAGGAGTGCCGATGACCCAAGCCGACGATCCCGCTGCGCGATTGCGCGCGATCCTGACAAGCCAGCCGGGGCTGGCGCTGGCGGTCAGCGGCGGGGTGGACAGCCTGACGCTGGCCCATGGGGTCGCGCGACTGGCGGGGCAGGTGCCGCGTGTGTTTCACGCCGTCTCGCCCGCCGTGCCCGTGGAGGCGACGGCGCGTGTCCGCCGTCATGCCGAGGCGCATGGCTGGCAGCTGACGGTGATCGAGGCGGGCGAATTCGCCGATCCCGATTACCTCAGGAATCCGGTCAATCGCTGCTATTTCTGCAAGTCGAACCTTTACGCCCGGATTGCCGGGGCCACGGATGCCACCATCGCCTCGGGCGCCAATCTGGACGATCTGGGCGATTACCGCCCCGGCCTGACGGCAGCATCCGAGCGGCAGGTGATCCATCCTTTCGTGCTGGCCGGCATGGGCAAGGCCGAGATCCGGCGCATGGCGGCGGGCTTCGGCCTCAGCGATGTGCAGGACCTGCCGGCGCAGCCCTGCCTCGCCAGCCGGATCGAGACCGGGTTGCCGGTGCGCGCCGATGATCTGGCTTTCGTCGCGCGGGTCGAGGCCGCGCTGACCACCCTCGCCGGCCCCGGCGATCACCGCTGCCGGATCACGGCTGAGGGCGTGCGGATCGAGTTGCAGCCGGAATTGCTGCAGGACGCCGCCCTGATCGCCCGCCTGACCGCCGAGGCCACCCGGCTCTGCGGTGCCGATCACCGCATCCTTACCACCATCGGCCCCTATCGCCGCGGATCGGCCTTCCTGCATGACCAGTGACCCCGGCGATATCCGCTTCGACTGGCAGCGCCGCGCCCGCACCGGCATCCCCGAGGCCGTGCTGGCCGAGGGAAAGAGCCCCGATCAGCTTGCCCGCATTCTTGCGGAAGCGCGGGCGCGTCGGACCGTTCTGTTCCTGACACGGCTGCCCCCCGAGATCGCCACAGGCTTTCCCGATCTGGACTATGACCCCATCTCACGCACCGGCATCTTCGGAATACCCACCCGCCGACCCGAAACGGACGGAAAAATCGCCGTGGTCTGCGCCGGCAGCAGCGATCTGCCTGTGGCTGCCGAGGCCCGCCGCGCCTTGCAGGTCTTCGGCACCGATGCCCCGCTTTACGCCGATGTCGGCGTGGCCGGTCTCTGGCGGCTGATGGAGGTCGCCGACGAGTTGCGGCAGTTCCGCGTTCTGATCGCCGTCGCCGGGATGGAGGGCGCGCTGTTTTCCGTCCTCGCCGGGTTGGTGCCGGGGCTGGTGATCGCCGTGCCCTCGCCGGTGGGCTATGGCGTCTCGGCGGGCGGGCAGGTGGCGCTGACTGCGGCACTGGCAAGCTGCGCCCCCGGCGTGGTCACCACCAATATCGGCAATGGCTTCGGCGCCGCAGCAGCAGCCTGGAAGGTCATCGGCGCGGGTTAGGTGCGATTGCCCGCCGCATCGAAGACCGGCAATTCGGCCTCGCCCAGAATCTCGATCGCCGGATTATCGCGCGCCTCGGGCAGCAGCGCCGTCGAGATACGGATCGTTTCAAGATGTAGCGTATCCGTCAGCCAGACCATGCGCGGGGCCTCGGGGTCGGCGGCATTGCTGGTCTTCAGCGCCACCTGCAGCGCCGCCTTCTCGCTGTCCATGATGACCGGCAGGCGGGCACTGGCCAGCACGGTCGAGGTGATGCAATTGGCATAGGTGGCCGGATAGTCGATCTTCTCGACCAGCCGCCTCGTGCAGATATCGGCCAGCCCGATGCCGGTGGCGTTGCCGCCGCTCTTGGTGCTCAGGTCCAGCACCGCCAGCTTGCCAACCGTCTGCGCGGTGCGGACATAGGGCGTGCCGGCGCGGCCGGTGATGTTCGGGTCCATGCCGGTGCCAGAGAACTCCTTGCCCATGCGGTCGACGATCAGCACGTCCAGCGGATCGAACAGGATGCGTGGCATCCGGGCGCGGGCCATCTGCAGCAGGCCCGGCTCGCGCGAGATGATCTGCGCGCCCGGCACCAGCTCCAGATGACAGACCCGGTCATAGGCGTTTTCCACCGAGGCGATGCCGAACAGGATCGGCAGGGTGCCAAGGGTCAGCGCCGCCATGTCGCGCACATTCTGGCCCATCAGTCCAAAGCCCATGGCATGACAGCTTTCCGCGCCCTTCTGCTTGCCGAGGCCAATGGTCACCATCTTGGCCAGCCCGCTTTCGATCTCGGCGGAAAAGCTGGTATGCGGCTTCACCCGGTTGATGACGACGATTCCGTCCGCTTGCAGCGCCAGCCGGTCCAGGTAGATCGGCAGGCCGTTCGGGAGGCTGCCGATCTGGTCGACCTCCATCGACGAGCGGATCTCGCAGCCGGCGCTGTCGGGTGTGACCCCGAGCCCGGCCAGCAACGCGCGCTGACCCTCGGCGCTGGCGCCACCATGGCTGCCCATGGCCGGCACGATGAAGGGCTCGGCCCCGGCGGCCCGGATCGCGTCGATGGTGGCGCGGACAATGATCGGCAGATCGGCAAGCCCGCGACTGCCCACACCCACCGCGACGCTCATGCCGGGCCGCAGCCCGTGCGCGCCGTCCATCCGGGCGAATTCGGCGCGGATCGCGGCGGGGATATCGGTGATGCGGCTGTCGTCAAAGACCTGCCGCACCGGGGCCATGGCCGGAATCGCAACTTCGCCGATCAGCGTCTCGATGATACCCATGTCTCGCCCCTCCGCTCTGGGGTCAGACTGACGCCTCGGATGGCGATTGTCCAACCCGTCCCTACCGGGGCGGAAACGGGGCCGCTCAGCCTGTTGCGGGGGTGATTCTCGCGCCCTCGCATCTTGGCGCTTGGTCAACGGATCGGGGCGAGGTCACGTCACCCGCCTGCGACAACCTGCCGCCTCGCATCGGCGGATCAGACGTTTCGCCTGAATATCGGGCATTGTGATGCGTTACTTGCGCGTAATGCCGGGCATTCCTTCCGTCCGATGCGGCGGTGCAGCATCAAGAAAACGTCAACGATTGCGGGGTTTTATGCAGTTCCTGCATATCAGCCCTGCATTCTTGGAGATGGTTTTCTGCATCTGCAAAATCTATTTGCATCGGTATACCGAAACAGCCCGATACGCGGGCAGATGAACTGAAAAAGGTGACACGATGTCCGCGATTGACATGAACCGCATGGCCACTGCCTCGCACTCGACCGGCGTTTTCGCCTGGGTGCTCGAGCGTCTGACCGCCTGGAACGACACGCGCGTGACGCGCAACTCGCTGAGCCGCCTGTCGGATCACGAGCTGAACGACATCGGCCTCTGCCGTGGTGATATCGAGCGGGTCGCGCGCCGCTTCTGAGCCGCACCCCTTCCCCCCGGTCCCGGGGTCAACGGGCCAATGAAAAACCCCCGATGCGGTGGCAACGGGGGTTTTTGCATGTCTGAAGCGGGCGAAATCAGCCGCGCTGCATGGTCAGCGTGGTCCATTCGCCCAGCTCGTCCCGACCCTCGAGCTTGAAGGCCTGCGCCTCATAGGCCGCGATCACCTCGTCGCCCTGTTCGTTCAGGATGCCCGACAGGATGATCCGGCCGCCATGCGCGACATGCTTGTGCATATGCGGCGCAAGGTCGATCAGCGGCTGTTTCAGGATATTGGCAAAGACCAGATCGAAGGGTTCGCCCTCGTCCAGCATCGGGTGATCAAAGCCCATGGCCTCGATGCAGACCACCCGTCCATCCAGCCCGTTGGCGATGACATTGGCGGCGGCGGTATCG
This sequence comes from Paracoccus zhejiangensis, assembly GCF_002847445.1. Taxonomy (NCBI): domain Bacteria; kingdom Pseudomonadati; phylum Pseudomonadota; class Alphaproteobacteria; order Rhodobacterales; family Paracoccaceae; genus Paracoccus; species Paracoccus zhejiangensis. The sequence goes on from NZ_CP025430.1 coordinate 3,643,740, forward strand.
ACCGCGATCGGGTCAATGTCGCTGGCCAGCACCGTTACGGGCCAGAGCCGCGCGGCCCCCATCGCCAGAACCGCCGTGCCGCAGCCGATATCGGCAATGCGCTTGGGGTCGAAACCCGCAACCTGCAGCCGGTCGGCGGCCTCCAAGCAGCCCTTGGTGGTGCCGTGATGGCCGGTGCCAAAGGCCATGGCGGCCTCGATCCACAGCGGCTCGACCCCCTCGGGGATGCTGTCCGCATCATGGCTGCCATGGACCCAGAAGCGCCCGGCATGAACCGGCGACAGTTCGCGCTTGACCTTGGCGACCCAGTCGACCTCGGGCAGTTCCGAGATGACGAAGGGCTCTGCCTCATGCGCGGCGGCCAGCAGTGCCAGCGCCACCTCGTCGGGGGCTTCGGTGAAATAGACCCCGACCTCCCACCGATCCTTGCCATCCTCGATCTCGAAGACGCCGGAACCGACGGGTTCCGGGTCCAGCACCTCTTCGCAAGCCTCGGCCAGCGCCGCAGCGCGCGCGTGACACGCCGTATGGGTCAGGGCGGTCCAGGTCGGCATCAGAGACCTGCCGGGTTCGGCAGGGCGCAGGCGACGCCGGTGCCCTTCATCGCGCAATACCCGTTCGGGTTATTGTGCAGATATTGCTGATGCGCCTCTTCGGCGGGCCAGAAGGGGACCTTGTCGATGATCTGGGTGGTCACCTTGCCATAGCCCTCGACCGCCAGCCGGTTGCCATAATCGATCATCGAGGCCTCGGCGGCGGTGCGCTGGCTGGGGTTCATGGCGACGATCAGGCTGCGATACTGGCTGCCCAGGTCATTGCCTTGCCGGTTGCCCTGCGTCGGGTCGTGGTTTTCCCAGAAGAGTTGCAGCAGATGCTCATAGCTGATGCGCGAACTGTCATAGACCACACGCACCACCTCGGCATGGCCGGTATCGGTTTCGCAGACCTGGGCATAGGTCGGGTTCTCGACCTGACCGCCGGCAAAACCCACCTCGGTCAGCCAGACGCCCTCCTGCTGCCAGAACAGCCGCTCGATCCCCCAATAGCAGCCCATGCCGAAAATGGCCTCGTCATAGCCCGCGGGGATGGGGCCATTCATGGGCCGGTTGAAGATGGCGTGATTGCTCATCGCGCGTCCTTTCCAGTTTCTGCCGAAGAACGCGAAACGCCCGCCTTGGGTTCGCATCGGCCTTGGCTGCCTATTTGGCGTCCTCAGCGGGAAATTGCCAGAGGCCGCGCATCCGCGCCGTTATCCCCGTGGATGCGCCGCGCGGTAGACCGCCAGCAGATGCGCGTCATCGACCCCGGTATAGACCTGCGTGGTCGACAGGCTGGCATGGCCCAGCAGTTCCTGGATCGACCGCAGATCGCCCCCCGCCGCCAGAAGATGCGTGGCGAAGGAATGGCGCAGCGCATGGGGCGTGGCGGTGGGCGGCAGGCCCATGGCCTGCCTTGCACGGCGCATGGTGGTTTCCACGATGCCCGCGTTCAGCCGCCCGCCCCGCGCGCCGCGGAACAGCGGCTGGTCGGCCTTCAAGGGCCAGGGGCAGAGGCGCAGGTAATCCGCCACCGCCTGATGTGCGACCGGCAGCACCGGCACTTGCCGCTCGCGCCCGCCCTTGCCGCGAATGGTCAGCGCCTCGCGAAACGGCCAGTCGCGGCCATCGAGGCCGAGCCCCTCGGAGATCCGCAGCCCGCAACCGTAAAGCAGCGTCAGCACGGCGGCATCGCGGGCGGCGATCCAGGGCGTCTCATGCGCCTCGCCCGCCATGTCCAGCATCTGCCGCGCCTGATCTGGCGCGAGGGGCCGGGGCAGCGAACGGCGGTATTTCGGGCTTCGGGTCGAGAGCGCCGCCGAGAGGTCGACCCCCTCGCGGTCCGCGATCCAGCGCAGGAAGGACCGCACTGCCGATTGCCGCCGGGCGAGCGACCGCGCGCCCAAACCACGCGCCCGTTCAGCGGCGGCAAAGGCGCGCAGGTCGGTCTGCTTCAGCCGCGCCAGCCCGCCGGGCAGGGCCGGGGTGCCGTGGTAATCGCCAAGGAAGCGCAGGAAGCTGACCAGATCGTCACGATAGGCCTTGATCGTATGCGGCGAGCGGTCGCGGGTGCCCGCCTCGACCTCCAGCCAGCGCGCCAGTGCGTCCGACATGGCGGGCGCGAGGGCAAGCTGGCCCGGCTCGGTCATTCGCGCAGCCAGCCCATCAGCGCCAGCCGGAACACCTGCCCGAAGAAGCGCAACAGGTCGGTGCCATGCGCGGGCGAGAAACGCCCCGGCTCGGCACTGCCCATCAACAGGAGGGCAGGGGGGTGATCGGGGCCCAGATCCAGCGGGATCAGTGCCTCGGACGCCACTTCCATGCCATGCACGGTCTGCGTAATGGCAGCGGCCTTGCGCAGGATGATGTCATCGCCGCGCGGATTGCGCCGTCCCCCGGCGATCAGCCGCGCCACCGCGCCCTTGGGGGCCAGGATGATCTGGTCGGGCAGGCCCGGCTGCGGTTCGTCGCTTTCAAAGACCAGCCGCAGCGTGTCGACGCGCAGAAGCGGCGCCACCTCGGCCTGCAGGTTCTCGACGAAGCCGGCGGCATCCTGCGGCTCCAGCAGCGCCAGCACAGCGCGGTGGATCACCGCCATGCCCGACTGGTTGTCGAAGGCGGCCGAGATCACGCTTTCATGCGCGACCTCCAGCCGGTCGAGGCGCGTCTCCAGCGCCTCCATCGCGCGGCCGCGAATGTCGATCACGTTGTGACCGACCTCCGCCTCGCGCGCCGCCACCAGCGCCCGCATCAGGTCGCGGTCGCCCAGAAGGACCGACGGATCGGCCAGCAATTTTTCGCGCGTAACGTCGTCCAGAACTGCACTCATGCCTCTGCCCTCGTTTGCCGCGCTTCTTGCGCGGTCTCAGCCGATCTTCTGACCGGTCTTTGCCCAGTCCTCATTGAACTGTGCGAGGCCCTTGTCGGTCAAGGGATGGTTGATCATCGACTTGATTACGCTCGGAGGTGCGGTAATTACGTCAGTCCCGATCTTACCCACCTCGATGATGTGGTTGACCGAACGGATCGAGGCGGCAAGGATCTGCGTCTCGTAGCCGTAATTGTCATAGATCTCGCGGATGTCGGCGATCAGGTCGACGCCATCCAGATGGATGTCGTCCAGCCGGCCGATGAACGGGCTGATGAAGGTGGCACCGGCCTTGGCGGCCAGAATCGCCTGCGCGGCGCTGAAGCACAGGGTCACGTTGACCATGTGCCCGGCATCCGAGAAATGGCGGCAGGCTTTCAGCCCGTCCCAGGTCAGCGGCACCTTGATGGCGATGTTCGGCGCGATCGCGGCCAGCTTGGTGCCCTCGCGGATCATGTCCTCGGCCTTCTCGGCCACCACCTCGGCCGAAACCGGGCCCTCGACCATGTCGCAGATTTCCTTGGTGACTTCGATGATGTCGCGGCCGGATTTCAGGATCAGCGAGGGGTTGGTGGTCACACCATCGACCATACCCAGGTCGTTCAGTTCCTTGATGGCGGCAACATCGGCGGTATCGACGAAGAATTTCATGGCGGCGCTCCTCATGCTTGGGGTTGGGGCGGTGATACCGCAAAGGCAGGGCGGCGGAAAGGGTGGCCTGACCTTGGCCCGTGCGACCAGCACGGGCCGCGCCCGACCCGCCGATCTTGCAGGCCCGGCCCGGAGCAAGGCACGCAGTGCCGCCGGGCCAGCGGACGACCGCCCCCCGGTCGTCCGCTTTGGTGCCGTCCCGCACCGAACAGCCGTTCGATATGCTGGCACCATAAACCGCCTCCACGAAACGCCAGCAACGGACACCCGCGGTCCTCCGCTGTCCCTCCCCTCGGCTCTTGAACTCGCCCCCCCTCATCGCCTTTATAGCGCGTCATGACGCTCGTTCCCGAACCCCGCTTCTTCCCTGTCGGCCACCGCATCGCGGTGCTGGTGACCGAGCCTGTCGGCGTCTTGGACTATCTCGCGCCCGAGGGGGGCGTGGCGACCGGGCAGCTGGTCCTCTGCCCGCTGGGTCCGCGCCGGGTCTTGGGCGTGGTCTGGGGCGAGGGGCTGGGTGGGTTCGATGCCGCCAAGCTGCGCCCGGTGATCCGGGGCCTGGAGGCCGAGCCGCTGGCCCCCGACTTCCTCGAATTTCTCGCCCGTGCCGGCGATTACACCCTGACGCCGCTGCCGCTGATGCTGCGCATGGCGACGCGCGCGCCCGATCTCGACCGCCCGACCGCCGAGCGGCGGGTGATCGCGCTGGCCGGCGATCCGCCCGAGCGGATGACCGAGGCGCGGGCGCGGGTGATGCAGGTGCTGGCCGATTACGGCGGGGCGAGCTTCGCGCCCTCGGAACTGGCGCAGCTGGCCGGGGTCGGGACCTCGGTGGTCAAGGGCTTGGTGACTGCGGGCACATTGGCCGAGATGGCGGCGCCGCGCGATCTGCCCTATCCTCGCCTCGATCCGGACCGGCCCGGCAAGCCCTTGGCCACCGACCAGCAGGCGGCGGCGGATGCGCTGCGCCACGCCATTGCCGGCGGTCGCTATGGCACGACGCTGCTGCGCGGGGTGACCGGATCGGGCAAGACCGAGGTTTATCTGGAAGCCGTGGCCGAATGCCTGAAGGCCGGGCGTCAGGCGCTGGTGCTTCTGCCCGAGATCGCGCTGTCGGCGGAATTTCTCGACCGGGTCGAGGCCCGCTTTGGCGCGCGCCCCGGCGAATGGCACAGCGGCATCACCCGCACCGAACGCCGCCGGCTCTGGCACATGGCGGGGCGGGGCGAGGTCGGGCTGGTGGTCGGTGCGCGCTCGGCCCTGTTCCTGCCCTTCCGCGATCTCGGCCTGATCGTCGTCGATGAGGAACATGACAGCAGCTACAAGCAGGAAGACGTGGTCTTCTACAGCGCCCGTGACATGGCGGTGCTGCGGGCGTCCCTCAGCGATGCGCAGGTGGTGCTGGCCTCGGCCACGCCCAGCCTTGAAAGCTGGGTGAACGCGGCCAGCGGGAAATATCAGCGGCTCGACCTGCGCTCGCGCTATGGCGAGGCGGAACTCCCTGACATGGCCGCCATCGATCTGCGCGGCGAAGAGATGCCGGGCAGCCGCTGGATCTCGCCCACGCTCGCCGGCGCGGTCGAGGCGCGGCTGGCCAAGGGCGAACAGTCGCTTCTCTTCCTCAATCGCCGCGGCTATGCGCCGGTGACGGTCTGCCGGGCCTGCGGCCAGCAGGTCGGCTGCGACCAATGCGATGCGCGCATGGTCGAACACCGCTTCCAGAATCGCCTCGTCTGCCACCAATGCGGCGAGACAAAGCCCATCCCCACCGCCTGCCCCAGTTGCAAGGTCGAGGGTCGCATGGCCCCGGTCGGACCGGGGGTCGAGCGTCTGGCCGAAGAGGTCGCCGCCCGCTTTCCCGACGCCACCGCCACGGTCCTCTCCTCGGACCTGTTCCATTCGGCCCGGGCGCTGAAAGAGACCATTGCCGAGATCTCGACCGGCAAGACCGACATCATCATCGGCACCCAGATCGTCGCCAAGGGCCATAACTTCCCCCGCCTGACACTGGTTGGCGTCATCGATGCCGATCTGGGTCTTCAGGGGGCGGACCTGCGCGCCGCCGAGCGGTCGTTCCAGCTGATGCGGCAGGTGGCGGGTCGAGCGGGGCGGCAGCCGGGCGATGCGCCGGGGCTGGCGCTCTTGCAAACCCACCAACCCGACCACCCGGTCATCCGCGCGATCCTGTCGGGCGAGGATGAACGCTTCTGGGATGCCGAGGCGCTCGGCCGGCAGGGCGCCGGGATGCCGCCCTATGGCAGGCTGGCCGGGATCATCCTGTCGCATCCCGATCCGGGCGTGGTCGCCGATTTCGCCCAGCACCTCGCCCGCCATGCCGCGCCCCTGCGCGATGCCGGTTGCGAGCTGTGGGGTCCGGCCCCCGCGCCCATCGCCCGCATCCGTGGCCGCCACCGGATGCGGATGCTGATCCGCGCCGCGCGGCAGGCGCCGATCCAGATGGCGATCAGCGACTGGCTGGCCCCGCACAAGCCGCCGACCAACCTGCGGCTGTCGGTGGACATCGATCCGCAGAGCTTCTTCTAGGGTTCAGTTCTTCAGCACGATGCAGCGTCCGCCGACCTGCTTCAGCAGCACGCAGAAGGCATTGGCCTCGGACCGGCTGTCATAGCCCACCTGCGCCGTATAGACCGCGCGTGACGATCCGGTCATGCGCTTCCTGACATAGCCGATCTGCTTGCCCTGCAGGATCGGCCGCAAGCTGCGGTTCAGCCGCGTGACCTGTTGCTGCGCGCCCGAACGGCTGGGGTGGCTGGCCAGGATCACGCCCCAGGGAAAGGCCCGCTGCTCGGGGGTGAACTCGCGCAGGGACCGGTTGCCGGCCAGTTCGACGCAGGCCTCGCGGAAGGGCTGGTCCTTGTTCAGGGCCAGCTGCAATTCCTCGGCGCCCGGCGGGTTATCGCGCCAGCGCCAGGCATTGTGGCCGGTGATCGACTCGACATAATCCTGCGTCTCGTAGGGCAGCACGGTCTTGCTGTTGATGAAGCGCGCCGCCCGGTTCTCACCGCCGTTATAGGCCACCGCCGCAAGCCCGATATTGCCGAACATGTTGGTCAGATAGCGCAGGTACCAGGCCGATTTCGAGATCGCCTGTGCCGGGTTGAACGGGTCGTCCAGATCGTAAAGCTCGGCGGTCGAGGGGATGAACTGGGCGATGCCGATGGCCCCGGCGGGGCTGACGGCACTGGGTTCGAACCGGCTCTCCTTCCACAGGAGACGGGCCAGGAAGCTCGGGTCCAGCTGGTTCTGCGCGGCATTGCGCTCGATCAGCATGCAGACATCTTCGACGTAATGCTCCAGCCGAACGCAGTCACGGCCGTCATCGGTGCAGCGCTGGTTCTCGCGCTCTTTCGGTGGCAGATAGCCCACGATGGCATCCACCGCCGGCCGCGCCGCCGCAGTCGTCACCGCAAGCAGCAGCACAGCACAGATCAACGCAAACTGACGCATCAGACCCCTGACAGAAAACCCCTTGCCTGATTAGCACCGCCGGTCGTCGTTGAAAACGCCCGGATTGCCGATCGGCGCGCGGAACGCGGGGTCAGGCCTTGTCCTTGGCCTTCTTCTTTTTCTTCTTGTCGCCCGACTTGACCGCGTCTGATTTCGCTTTCCCGGCCTTGGCCTTTTCAGCCTGCCGCTCGGCTTTTTTCGCGGCCTTCCGGACGGCCTTGCGCTCGGCTTTCAGCTTGGCCTTCTCGGCCTCTTTCTCGGCTTTGCGGGCCGCCTTCTCCGCCTGCTTCTCGGCCTTCTTCACTGCCTTGCGCGCGGCCTTCGCCGCCTCCTTGGCGGCAGCGGCTTGCTCGAGTTCGGCGGCGGTCGGCGTCACCTTGGCGGGCTTGGCGGTCGTCGTCGCGGCCTTCGGCTTGCGCGGCTGCGCCGGGCGCGCACGGGTGGGGTTTGCCGCTGCGGGCGTTTCGGCGGTGGTGGCTGCGCTCGTGGCAGTCTCGGGCTTCGGCCGCGCCTTGACCACGCGGCGTGGCGTGGTGCGGGTGTCGGGCTTGCTCGAGGCCGGTTTGCGACCCGCCGGGCGGCGCTTGCCGGGACCTGCCGTGGCCTTGGTCGCCGGCTTCTTCGGCGCTGCGGTGGCCGCGCGCGGCGCGCTGGCGGGCGCTTTGCCGGCGGATCGCGCCCCACCATCGGTCGTCAGACCCCGGCGACGGCGGTCGGCATGGGCGCGCCTGAGGGCGGCGTTCAGGATGTCGGCTTTCGACGGCCCCTCGGGGGTCGCGCCGGCGGTCGCAGCAGCGGTTTCCGCCCCGGCCAGACGCGTGGTCAGATCGGCGATCAGCGCCATCAGGCTGGCATCGTCCAGTGCGATGATGGCGGGCTTGCTGGCGCGGTCGGTCAGCGCAAGTTCTTCCTCGGACAGCAATTCCTTGGCCAGTTTGGCAAAGTTCGGCATCGGGTCCTCGCGATGCAGGGTGAGGTCATGGCGCATCTTTGCCGCAGAAAAGCCGCGCACGCAAATGATTAGGCCCCGGCAGATTGCCGGGGCCTTGGATCATGTCAACGCTCTCTGCGCCGGGATCAGTTCCCGGGAACGGCGCTTTCGACCGGCGAGACGAAGGACACGGTCTGCGCAGCCGGTGCGGCGGTGGCAGCTGCCGGAGCGGCGGTGCCGGTCGCGGCCTGCATCTCGCGCGCCGGGACCACGTAGCCCTCGGGCGTGTTGACCATCGGGCCTTCCAGCCGCAGGCTTTCGGCCTGCGAGCGGACCTTCACCGCGTCACCCAGCTGCGATTCGTCGAACAGGTCCATGATGTCCTGGTTGAACAGGCGGATACAGCCGGCCGAGGTCGCCTTGCCGATGGACGAGGGGTCCATCGTGCCATGGATGCGGTAATAGGTGTCCTTGCCGCCGCGATAGAGGTACAGCGCGCGCGACCCCAGCGGGTTCTCCGGGCCACCGGCAACGCCACCGGCGAATTGCGCGTAAAGCTGCGGCTCGGTGCGGACCATGTTGGCGGTCGGCGTCCAGCTGGGCCAGGCCTGCTTGCGCTGGATCGTGGCATTGCCGGCGAAGCCCTTGCCCTCGCGACCGACCGCGATGCCAAAGCGCATGGCCTCGCCACCCGGCAGCACGTCGTAGAGGACGCGCGCATAGGGATCGACGACCAGCGTGCCGGGCGCTTCGGGGCCATTATAGGGCACGCGCTGGCGGCGGTTGCGCTCGGTCAGATAGGCAGGGCGCACGGCCGGGATGACGAAGGGCTTGCCACCGGGCAGCACGTCGTTGCGTGCGGCATAGATCTGCGCCTCGTTGGCCGGGGTTGCGCCGACGGGCAGCGTGGCCAACTCGCGGGGATCGTTCGGATCGGACTGTTGGACAGCGGTTTCAGGGGCACAACCGGCCAGCCCAAGGGCCAGCACGGCGGCGGTGACAGCGAGACGCATAGCGATTTCCTTCGTAACGGCAGGCGCCTCAAGCGCGCCTGTGACAGCGGATACCAAGTTCGGAACCGCGCCGACGGCAGAGCCAGCGTGATTCGAGCCAATCTTTATCAGCCTGTCGGTGCCGTGTGGCGTCAACCCTTGCAGGCAATGCGCGTCGATTTAGCCGCGGGACTGTTGCCATTCGGCAAGGACGGCCCCCGGCGCGGAACTTTTCGCAGACATAATGGTTAAATTGCATGATTTCCGGTGCTTGCGCCGGATGACCTGCACAGGAGCGCAACCATGACTGTTACCGGACTTCTCATTACCCTGCTGATCGGTGCGATCGCGGGCTGGCTGGCTGGCGAGATTGTGAAAGGGCACGGACAGGGGCTGGTGATGAACATCGTCATCGGCATCCTCGGCGCGGTGATCGCGTCCTTCCTGTTCCCGGCTGTCGGTCTTGCCATCGGCGGCGCCGGTTCGATCCTTGGCTCGATCATCTATGCCACGCTTGGCGCGGTGATCCTGCTGGTGATCGTCGGGCTGGTCAAACGAGCCTGACGACCCGACCCGATTGTTCAACGAGTGTTGCGGCCCCGCCTTCCCCAAGGGCGGGGCCTTTTTCGATGCCGCCTTCCATGCCGCTCGCCCCGCGCGCTCGCGCATTGCCCCGCCCGGAACATCCGCCTAGTCTGACCCCAGACCCGTAGCCCGGTAGCCGTCTTGCCTAGTCAGCCCTCTGCCCTTGCCCCGTTCCGCCATGTCGATTTCCGCACACTCTGGGCGGCGACGCTGGTGTCGAATTTCGGCGGGTTGGTGCAGCAGGTGGGCGCGGCCTGGATGATGACCCAACTGACCGACAGCGCCACGCTGATTGCGCTGGTGGCGGCCTCGAACACCCTGCCGATCATGCTGCTGGCGCTGATGTCGGGGGCGCTGGCCGACATGTTCGACCGCAAGACGCTGCTGCTGACGGCGCAGGTGCTGATGGCAAGCTTCTCGGCGCTGCTGGCCCTTGCCGCCTGGCAAGGAATCCTGACGCCCTGGCTGCTCTTGGGCTTCACCTTCCTGATCGGCGCGGGGCAGGCGCTTTACAACCCGCCCTGGCAGGCCAGCATGGGCGATCTGGTCCCGCGCGAGGATCTGCCGGCGGCGGTGACGTTGAACTCGGTCGGCTTCAACCTGATGCGCAGTGTCGGGCCGGCGGCGGGCGGGTTGATCGTCGCCGTCTTCGGCGCGGCGGCAGCATTTTTCGTCAATGCACTGAGCTATATCCCGCTGCTTGCCGCGCTGCTGCGCTGGTCACCGCCGAAACGCCCGGCGACCCATACCCGCGAGCCCTTCATCAGCGCCGTCGGCACCGGGCTGCGCTATGTCGCGCTGTCGCCGAACCTGCTGCGGGTCATCGGACGGGCGGCGCTGTTCGGCTTTGGCGCGGTCTCGGTGCTGGCGCTGCTGCCGCTGGTCGCCAAGGCCCATCCGCAGGGCGGATCGATGCTGTTCGGCGGACTCCTGGGCTGTTTCGGCCTCGGCGCGATCAGCGGGGCGATCCTGAACCCGCGCATCCGCGCGCGAATGGATAACGAGCATGTCATCCGCCTGGCCTTCCTCGGCTTTGCGCTGGCCACGCTGGCGCTGGGGCTGACCGACACGATCTGGCTGCACGCGCTGGCAATGCTGCCGGCCGGCGCCTCATGGGTGCTGGCGCTGTCGCTTTTCAACGTGACGGTGCAGCTGTCGACGCCGCGTTGGGTGGTGGCGCGGGGGCTGGCGCTGTACCAGACGGCGACCTTTGGCGGCATGGCGGCGGGGTCATGGGTCTGGGGCGGGGTGGCCGGGGCGCATGGCGTCGGCACCGCCTTTGTCTGCGCCTCGGCGGTGCTGGGTCTTGGTCTGCTGATCGGCTTTGTCTTCAAGGCGCCGGAATTCGGCAATCTCGACCTCGACCCCGCCGACCGCTTCCGCGAGCCGCCCTTGGCGCTGGATCTGCGCGGACGCTCGGGGCCGATCAAGATCATGGTCGACTATCAGATCGCGCTGAAGGATGTGCCGGAATTCCTGCGCCTGATGCGCCAGCGCCGCGTGATCCGCCGCCGTGACGGGGCGCGGGCCTGGAGCCTGTTGCGCGATCTCGAACATCCCGAGATCTGGTCGGAAAGCTATCAGATCGCCACCTGGGACGACTATGTCCGCCACAACCTGCGCCGCACCAAGACCGATAACGAGGTCACGCAGGCATTGCGCCAACTGCACCGGGGCGAGGCGGATCCACTGGTCCACCGGATGATCGAGCGCCACACCGTCAGCCCCAGCGACGACGTGCCGCTGGTCGGCAAGATCGAGGTGCCCTGAGCGGGTGATGCGGCTTAGTTCGGTCCCGGTCCGCCGTCCCGCGCCGCGATGATCTCGGGCAGGCTGGTCTCGATCCAGTCGGCCAGCCCCCTGACCCGTTCTGCTGCCTGCAGACCCAGCGGCGTCAGTCGGTAATCGACATGGGGCGGCACCACCGAATAGGCGGTGCGCTGCACCAGCCCGTCGGCCTCGAGCCATTGCAGCGTCTGCGCCAGCATCCGCTCGCTGACCCCGCCGATCATCCGGCGCAATTCGCCAAAGCGCCGGGTCTCGCTTTCCAGCGCCATCAGCACCAGCACGCCCCAGCGGCTGGTCACATGTTTCAGCACGTCGCGGGAGGGGCAGTCGGCGGACATCAGATCGCCGCGTTGCAGTTTTTCCGACAGGGACATTTTTTCATACTTACAGAAATGTGCGTTCTTACTTTTCGTAAGTGGCAACTCCAGATCGGATTTACCAGAACCGAAAAGGAGACAGACATGACCATTGCCGTGACAGGCGCGACCGGCCAATTGGGCCGGCTGGTGATTGAGGCGCTGAAGACCAAAGTGCCTGCATCCGAGATCGTTGCGCTCGCGCGCAGCCCGGAAAAGGCCGCCGACTTGGGGGTGTCGGCGCGCGCAGCCGATTACACCGCGCCCGAGGCGCTGGAGCAGGCGCTGCAAGGGGTCGAAACGCTGCTCTTGATCTCGTCGAACGAGATCGGCCAGCGGGCGGTGCAGCACGCCAATGTCATCGCCGCTGCGAAGGCGGCGGGGGTGGGGCGCATCGTCTATACCAGCCTGTTGCATGCCGACCGCTCGCCCCTGAGCCTTGCGGGCGAGCATCGCGAGACCGAGGCGGCGCTGAAATCCTCGGGCCTTGCCCACAGCATCCTGCGCAATGGCTGGTACGCCGAGAACCATCTGGGTTCGATCCCGGCGGCGCTGGCCGGCGGCGCGTTTCTGGGCAGCGCGGGCGAGGGGCGCATTTCCGCCGCCACCCGCGAGGATTTCGCCGAGGCGGCCGCGGTGGTGCTGACCGGCGAGGGGCATGAGGGCAAGACCTATGAGCTTGCCGGGGATGAGGGCTTCACGCTGGCCGATCTGGCTGCCGAACTGTCGCGCCAGACCGGGCGGGATATCCCTTATCGCAACCTGCCCGAGGCGGAATATGCAGCGATCCTGCAGGGTGCCGGTTTGCCCGCGCCGCTGGCCGAAGCCATTGCCGGTTGGGACGGCGATGCGGCGCAGGGCGCGCTGCAGGAGGACGGCCGCGCGCTGTCGCGACTGATCGGCCGGCCAACGACGCCGCTGCGCGAGGCGGTGGCGGCGGCACTGGCGGGGTAGGGCGCGGCCTCACACCCAGTCAGCAGGAATCTCGGGCGCGGCGGCGATAAGCTGCCGCGTATAGGGATGGGTCGGCGCGTCCATGACCTTGGCCGTCGGACCCTGCTCCACGATCCGGCCGTTCTGCATGACCAGCACCCTGTCGGTCACGCCGCGCACCACCGACAGGTCGTGGCTGATGAACAGATAGGCCAGCCCATGGCTGCGGCGCAGGTCGGTGAGCAGGTCCAGCACCTGCGCGCGGACGCGGACATCCAGCGCACTGACCGCCTCGTCCAGCACGATCAGGCGCGGACGGATGATCAGGGCGCGGGCGATGGCGATGCGCTGGCGCTGGCCGCCGGAGAATTCGTGGATGTATTTGCGCGCGTCGTTCGCGGCCAGCCCGACCTCTTCCAGCGCCGCCCCGACCCGCGCCCGCCAATCACGCGGGCGACCGGTCAGGTGGAAGGGTTCGGCCACCAGATGCTCGACCCGCCAGCGCGGGTTGAAGCTGCCGAAGGGGTCCTGGAACACCACCTGCATTTCCGCGCGCAGATCGAGCGGCATCGACCGCCCCGCCGTCACCGCCTGCCCGTCAAGCCAGATGCGCCCGCCCTGCAGCGGATCGAGCCCAAGGATAGCGCGGGTCAGGGTGGATTTTCCCGAACCGGACTCCCCCACCAGCCCGACGCTTTCGCCATCGGCAATCGTAAGGCTGACGCCATCGACCGCGCGCAGCACCGCAGGCGTCGCAAAGGCCGATGTGCGGGGCAGGGCGTATTCCCGCCGCGCCTCCTCGACCCGCAGGATCGGCGTCTCGTCGGGCGCGACCGTCACCCGATCGGGCACATGGCGCGAGGCGGCGAACAACTGGCGGGTATAGGGATGTGACTGGGCGCGGAACAGCGTCTCGGTCGCGTCCTCCTCGACGATCTCGCCCGCCTTCATCACCGCCACCCGGTCGGCCATGCCGGCCACCACCGCGAGGTCATGGGTGATGAGCAAGAGTGCCATTCCCTCGTCCCGGACCAGTTCGCGCAGGAGGTCGAGGATCTGCGCCTGCGTGGTGACATCCAGTGCCGTGGTCGGCTCGTCGGCGATCAGCAGGTCCGGGCGCAGCGCGATGGCCAGCGCGATGGCGACCCGCTGGCGCTGGCCGCCCGAGAGTTCGTGCGGGTAGAGGCTCAGCGGAAAGCGCGGCGCGGTCAGGCCGACGCGATCCAGCCGCTCGCGCGCGCGGGCCAGCGCCTCGGCGCGGGCCATGTCCTGATGGATCAGCAGCGTCTCGGCCACCTGATCGCCGATGGTCATCAACGGGTTCAGCGCCGTCATCGGTTCCTGGAAAATCATTCCGATGCGCCGGCCTCGGATGCCGCACAGCGCCGGTTCGGGCAGGTCCAGAAGGTTCTGCCTGTCGAGCAGCACTTGGCCCGACGCGGCGGCCTGCCCCGGCAAAAGCCCCATCACCGCCAGCGCGGTCATCGACTTGCCCGAGCCAGATTCCCCTACCAGCCCGGTGATCGTCCCCGGCATCAGCCGCAGATCGACATCGCGCAGCAGCCGCGCCGCGCCGATACTGACGGCCAGATCGCGGATCTCGATCACCGCATCACCCTCAGCCTTGGGTCCAGCGCATCGCGCAGCCCGTCGCCCAGCAGGTTCAGGCCCAGCACGGTCAGAAGGATGCAGAGGCCGGGAATGACCGCCACATGCGGCGCGATCGTGACCATCGTTTGCGCCTCGGCCAGCATCCGGCCCCAGCTTGGCGTCGGCGGCTGCGCACCTAGGCCGACATAGGACAGGCCGGCCTCGGCCAGAATGCCAAGCGAGAACTGGATGGTGCCCTGAACGATCAAGAGATTGGCGATATTCGGCAGCACATGTTCAAGGCTGATCCGGCCGCGCGACTTGCCGGCGACTTCCGCCGCGCGGATATAATCGAGCGTCCAGAGCGGCAGCGCGCCGCCGCGTGTGACCCGGGCGAAAACCGGGATGTTGAAGATGCCGATGGCGATGATGGCATTCACCGCCGAGGGACCGAAGACGGCGGTGATCAGGATGGCGATGACAAGGCTGGGGAAGGCGAAGATCAGGTCATTGCCGCGCATGATGATCTCGTCCAGCCAACCGCCCCGGCTGGCGGCAGCCAGCAGGCCAAGCGGCACGCCGAAGCCCATGCCGATGCCCACCGCGACCAGTGCGACCGCGATCGAGGTGCGCGCGCCGACCATGACCATTGACAGGATGTCGCGACCGAAATGGTCTGTGCCCAGCCAATGCGCCATGCTTGGCACCTGCAGCTTGTTTGCGATGGCCATGGTGGTCACGTCATAGGGTGTCCAGACCAGCGACAGCAGCGCCGCCAGCAGCGCCAGCCCGGACAGCAGCCCGCCAAGGATCAGCCCCCATCTCATCGCTTGCGCAGCCTCGGATCGACGGCGGCATAGGCCAGATCGACGAGGAAGGTCACGGCGATGACAGCGAAGACCAGGACCAGCACCGCCGATTGCACCACGATCAGGTCGCGCTGGGTGATGGCCTGAAAGATCATCCGGCCGAGCCCCGGCAGGTAGAAGACATTCTCGATGATGATCGCGCCGGCCAGCAGGAAGGAGAACTGCATCCCCATGATGGTCAGCACCGGGATCAGCGCGTTCCTGAGCGCATGGCGGCGCAGGGTCTGGCCCCGGGTCAGGCCCTTGGCGCGGGCGGTGCGGATGTAATCCTGCTCCTGCGTCTCGATCAGCGCCGAGCGCAGCACGCGCGCGAGGATGGCGGCTTGTGGCAGGGCCAGCGCGATAGCCGGCAGCAGCAGCGACCTCAGCGCCGCCAGCGGATCGCCCCAGCCCGGGAACCCGCCCGCCGGCAGCCATTGCAGTTTTACCGCGAAGAGAAGAACCAGCAGCATCGCGAACCAGAAATTCGGCAGCGCGATGCCGATCTGCGTGGCCCCCATCACCGTCGCATCCCCGGTCCGGCCCCGCCGCGCGGCGGCATAGAGGCCGACGGGAAAGGCGATCAGGGTCGACAGCGCCAGCGCCATCAGCGCCAGCGGCAGCGACACCTGCATCCGGTCAGCGATCATCCCGGCAATCGGGGTCTTGTAGGTGAAGCTCTGGCCGAAATCGCCCTGCAGGATGCCGGCGATCCAGTGGGCATAGCGCAGCGGCAGCGGCTGATCGAGGCCCATCTGCTGGCGCAGCGCGGCGACGGTTTCGGGCTGCGCCCCGGTTCCCAGCATGAAGCTGGCCGGATCGCCCGGCACCAGCTCGACCACCGAAAAGATCAGCGCCGAGGCAACCGCGAGGCTGACCCCCAGCACGATCAGACGGCGGATGACATAGCGCAACATGGGGCGACGCTAGACCGGCAGACATCGGCTCTGCAAGCGGCGGCTGTTCTGGTCAGCGCGGAAGGACATATCCCCGATCCGCGACACGTCTTGTCGGGGATCGGGGCAGTATGGGGTAATGTCCGTCGAACGCCCTGTCTGGCTTGGGCAGGCAGGGCGCCCGCTTCGGTCACGGTGATCGGCGTTTCGCCTGTTCCGTGGACTCAACCTAACGGGGCAAAGGTTAATAATTCCCTAACGCGATCGCATTTTCGCCGCTTTTCTGCGGGTTCAGCTGTCGTCGCGCCAGCGATTGACCAGCGGATAGCGTCGGTCGAGCCAGAAGGCCTTGGTCGAGATGCGCGGACCGGGGGCGGCCTGATAGCGTTTCCACTCGCTGCCATAGAGCAGCCTCTCGACCTGCTTCACCACCTCGGGGTCAAAGCCCTGCGCCACCAGGTCCTTGCGGGCCAGATCCTTCTCGACCAGCCCTTCGAGGATCGCGTCCAGCACCTCATAGGGCGGCAGGCTGTCCTGATCCTTCTGGTTCGGACGCAGCTCGGCCGAGGGCGGCTTGCTGATGATCTGCGGCGGGATCACCTCGCCCGCAGGACCCATCATCCAGTCGCGGTGATTGGCATTGCGCCAGCGGCAGGTCTCGAACACCCGGGTCTTGTAGAGATCCTTGATCGGGTTATAGCCGCCGGCCATGTCGCCATAGATGGTGGCATAGCCGACGCCGACCTCGGACTTGTTGCCCGTGGTCAGCAGCATCTCGCCGAACTTGTTCGAGATCGCCATCAGCATCAACCCGCGCAGGCGCGACTGGATGTTTTCCTCGGTGGTGTCGGGCTTGGTGCCTTCCATCAGATGCGCCAGCGCGTCCTCGACCGCATCCCGGGCCCCGTCGATCTTCACCGTGTCCAGCCGCACCCCCAAACGGGTGGCGCAATCGGCGGCATCGTCCAGCGAGGCCTGCGAGGTGTATTCCGAGGGCAGCATGACGCAGCGCACATTCTCGGGGCCGATGGCATCGGCGGCGATGGTGGCGACCAGCGCGGAATCGATGCCGCCCGAGAGGCCCAGCAGCACCTTCCTGAAGCCCGACTTGCGCGCATATTCGCGCAGGCCCAGCATCATGGCGTTGTAATCCTGTTCCCACTCGTCGGGCTGGGTCTCCATCACACCCGGCTCGGCCTGCCAGCCATCGGGGCCACGGGTGAAGTCCACATGCACCACGCGCTCCTGGAACGGGGCCAGCTGCACCACCTTCTTCGCGCCCGGGTTCAGGACGAAGCTTGCGCCGTCATACAGCTGGTCGTCCTGCCCGCCGACAAGATTCAGATAGACCAGCGGCAAGCCGGTTTCGACACAGCGGCCGACCATGTGACCCATGCGCAGGTCCAACTTGTTGCGGTGATAGGGCGAGCCGTTCGGGACCAGCAGGATCTCGGCCCCGGTCTCGGCCAGCGTCTCGGCCACGTCGGGATACCAGCTGTCCTCGCAGATGGGCGAGCCGATGCGGATCGGGCCGATGCGATAGGGACCGCTGACCGGGCCGGAATCGAACAGGCGCAGTTCGTCGAACAGTTGTTTGTAAGGCAGGTGATGCTTCAGCACCCGCGCGACCAGCTTGCCGTGCTGATAGACGTAATAGGCGTTGTAGCGGTTGCCGCCCTCGACATAGGGGCCGCCGATGCCGATCGCGGGTCCGTCGACCAGTTCCTCGCCAAGCGCCTTGACCGCCGCCATCGCGTCCTCGACGAAGGCGGGCTTCAGCACCAGGTCCTGTGTCTGGTAGCCGGTGATGAACATCTCGGGCAGCGCCAGCATGTCGGCGCCGGCGGCCTTGGCCTCGGCCCAGGCCTCGCGCGCCTTCGCGGCATTGCCGGCCAGATCGCCGACGGTGGCGTTCAACTGGCCAAGGGTCAGGCGGAATTTATCGGTCATGGTCGCCTCATTTGCCTCTCGGCCCCGTGATAGGGGAAGGCCGCGCAAAGGGAAAGTCGGGCTTTGCGCGCGCGCGCCGGCTGCGCTACACCATGGGCCGATCATCGAGAACCTTGGCCAGAACGGAAGGCGGGCGGAATGAAGGCAGGCATGGGCGGGCTGGCGCTTCTGATCGCCATTGCCGGGACAGGGATGGGTGCGGGGGGCAATGCGGCCTTCGCGCAGGACATCGTGACCCGGCAATACGAGGATGGCGCCATCTACGAGGGCACCTTCCGCAATGGCCGCCAGCACGGGCGCGGCATCTATACCCTGCCAAGCGGCTATCGCTACGAGGGCGACTGGGTCGATGGCGAGATCAAGGGGCAGGGTCTGGCGAAATATCCCAATGGCTCGGTCTACGAGGGGCGCTTTGCCGGCGGGCTGCCCGATGGCAAGGGCAAGATCACCTATGCCGATGGCTCGACCTACGAGGGCGACTGGCTGGCGGGCGACATCACCGGCGCGGGCGTCGCCACCTATGCCAATGGCAGCAGCTATACCGGGCAATTCGTCAAGGGGCTGCATCAGGGCAAGGGCGTGATGAGCCAGCCCAACGGCTTCAAGTATGACGGCGACTGGGCCAGCGGCGTGAAGGAGGGGCAGGGCAAGATCACCTATCCCGATGGCTCGATCTACGAGGGCGGGATGCTGGCCGGGCAACGTGCTGGCCGGGGCAAGCTGACCATGCAGGACGGCACCGTCTATGACGGCATCTGGGCCGCCGGGCAGATGGCAGGCACCGGCCGGCTGACGCAGGACGGCACCGGCTATGCCTATGAGGGCCAGATGGCCGATGGCAAGCGCGAGGGGCAGGGGATCGAGACCTATGCCAATGGCGATGTCTATGACGGCCAGTTCAAGGCCGACCAGCGCCACGGCACCGGCACCTTCACCGGCAAGGGCGGCTATGTCTATACCGGCGCCTGGGTCGAGGGCCGGATGGAGGGGCAGGGCACACTGACCTATGCCGATGGCTCGGTCTACCAGGGCCAGATGAAGAACGACCTGCCCGATGGCAGCGGCAGGATCACCTATGCCGATGGCTCGACCTATGAAGGGGCCTGGCTCAACGGGCTGATCACCGGCGAGGGCAAGGCCAGCTATGCCAATGGCATGGTCTACGAGGGCAGCTTCCGCGATGCGCGCTATCAGGGGCAGGGGCGGATCACCTATCCCAACGGCTATGTCTATAACGGGGCCTGGGCCGACGGGAAACGCGAGGGCGCGGGACAGGCGACCTATCCAGATGGCACGGTCTATACCGGCGATTTCGTCGGCGGGCTGCGCGAGGGCAAGGGCAAGCTGACCTCGCCCGACGGCTTCACCTACGAGGGCGGCTGGCGCGAGGGCCAGATCGACGGCGAGGGCGTGGCGACCTATGCCAATGGCGACAGCTATACCGGCCATTTCGAGGCCGGGAAGCGTCAGGGCGAGGGCGTTTTGCGCTATGCCTCGGGCGAGGTCGCGGCGGGCGAATGGGAAGATGACCGGCTGACCCGTGAGGCTGTCCCCGAGGGCGAGGGTCAGTCTACCGAGGGCAGCGACGCGGAAGGCGCGCCCGAAGCGCCCGCTACTGCACCGGCCACGCCTGAGGACGAGGCAACCGATGCGCAGGTCGGCGAGGCGGCGGGCAACTGACCGCAGCCTGTGGGCGGTCCGACAAGTTACGTTGCGTCGCCCGGCGCTGCGACCGAATGCCGCAATAATCGGTGGACGGGCGCACGAATGTCTTTATGACAGAACCTCGCGCATCTGATCTGGCGACTCCCCCAACGTGATACATCCCTTTCCCGATACCGAGACCGATGCCCATCGACGGGATCTTGCCAGCCCTGACCGGCTGGCTGCGGTGACGGCCACCGGGCTGATCGACAGCCTGCCGGAAGAGGCCTTCGATCGGGTGGTTCGGCTGGCGACCAAGGTAACCGGTGTGCCGGTGGGGCTGTTCACGCTTGTCGATGACCGGCATCAGGCCTTCAAGGCGCGCGAGGGTCTGGTGGGCGAGAATGCCGCCGTCACCGAGACGCCGCTGTCCAGTTCGTTCTGCCAATATGTCGTGACCTCGGATCAGCCGCTGGCGGTCAGTGATGCCCGCACCCATCCGCTGCTGTCGCAGAACGGCGCGGTGGCGGGGCTGGGGGTTATCGCCTATCTGGGCGTGCCGATCCATGCACCGGGCGGGCAGGTGATCGGTTCGCTCTGTGCCATCAATGACGTGCCGCAGGACTGGACCGAGGATCAGGCTGCGGCGCTGCGCGATCTGGCGGCGGTGGTCGAGACCGAACTGGCCCTGCGTCACAGCATGGCCGAACGGGCAATGATCCTGACCGAGCTGAACCATCGGGTGAAGAACCTCTTCGCCATGGTCGGCGGCATGGTCCGGCTGGCCCGGCGCGAGCATCAGGATGTCGAGGCGCTGGCCGCTGACCTCGAGGCGCGGGTGAACGCGCTGGCGCGTGCGCACCAGCTGATCGTGCCGACCTCGGCGCTGGACCCCGGTGCGGATGCCGGCGTGCCGCTGGACGAGTTGCTGGCCTCGCTTCTCGCGCCCTATGACCAAGAGAGCGATGCGCACCGGATCGAAGCGATCGGCCCGGACGTGCCGCTTGGTCCCAAGGCCACCACCCATCTGGCACTGGCACTGCACGAACTGGCGACGAATTCGGTGAAGTACGGGGCGCTTTGCCTACCCGGCGGGCAGCTTCGTCTTGGCTGGGTCCTTGGCGCGGATCATCTGCAACTCGACTGGGTCGAGCAGGGCGTCGCCCCGGCCCAGCCTGGCACCGAGGGGCCGGCGAACGGCTCGGGTTTTGGTTCGCAGCTGCTGGAAATGACCATCGAGGGTCAGTTGCAGGGGCAGTTCGAGACCAGCCGCAGCGAGGCCGGCCTCAGTCACCGGATCAGCATTCCCCTGCCGCAACTGGCGCGCTGAGCCGCGACCGGCTCAGGCGTCGTTCTCGGGCCTGAGCTGCTGCTGCGCCGGGGTGTCGTCATTGCCGAAGAGTCCGCGCAACCCTCGCGCCACCAGGTTGCCGACCTTGGGGCGGGGCTGGTGGATGAAGGGCAACGGGCGGCAGACCTCCATCGCGGCAATACCGACCCGGGCGGTCAGCGCACCATTGACCACGCCCTCGCCAAAGCGGCGGCTGACCTTGGCCAGAACCCCGCCGCCGGCCATGGTATGGATCAGGTCATCGCCCGCCGCCACCGCGCCGGTCGCGACCAGATGGGTCATCACCGTCCGCGCCAGCCGCCAGCCGCCGACCGCCCCGGCCCGGCCGCCATAGATTTCCGCCATCCGCCGGATCATCCGCAGATTGGCCGCCAGCGCCGCCAGCACATCCGCGAGCGCCAGTGGGATGAGCGCGGTGGCAGCGGCGACGGTGCGGGCGGCGGCCTCGATCTCGCGCCGGGCCTGTTGGTCCAGCGGCGCGAGCAGGTTGGTCTCGGCCATGCCGAGCAGGGTCGCGGCATCGAAGGCATCGCCCTCGCGGTCCTTCAGGTTCTGCCGCGCCCAGTCCAGTTCCGGGCGCTTGCCATAAAGCGATTGCAACTGACCGGTGACCTGCCGCGCCGCCGCCAGATCGCCATTGGCCAGCGCCGTTCCCGCCGCGCGGTGGATCTGGTCGATCCGCGCGAACCGTGCCCAGGCCCGGTATTCGCGGAAGGCCATCAGCAGTGCGGCAAAGGTGAACAGCGCGAACAGCGCCACCCCGATCCAGCCCAGCAGCGGATAGGCGTTCATCAGCCGGTTGATGAAGTTCAGCGCCGCGATGGACAGAAGGAAGGTGAACAGCGCCACCCCACTGTTGATGAAGAAGCGGGTCAGTGGCGAAGGGCCGCTGCCCACCAGTCGCGTCACCATCTCCATCGTCCGGGGACGCGGCAGCGCACCGATGCCATCATCGATCGGCGCGGCATCGGCCGGGTTCGGCGTGCTGTCTCGGCTCTCGGTCCGGGCCTCGATGCGCGGGGCGGCAGGGCGGGCCTGCGGCGCGGGTTCCGGCTCGTCGCCGGCAAAGGGGCGGGGGTCCGGGCGCGGGGCGCGCGACGGCTCGCCCAGTTCGATCAGCACCGGGCCGCGTTTCTTGGGTGTTTCGTCGCTCATATCCGGTCCCCGATCAGGAATTCAGCGGCGCGGTCCAGCCTTATATGCGGCGGGCCGTCGCCTTGCCGCGCGGTCTGGGCGGCGGGGGCAAAGTTCATGATGGCATAATCCGCATCCAGCCAGTGCTCGGCCCCCTCGCGGGCGGGATGCAAGAGCACCGCCGGATCGGCCGGCAATTCGCCGGGATAGAAGGCCGCCTGCCGCCCGTCCATCAGCGTGCCGCGCACGGCGGGCAGATCCTCGTCGCCCTGCCGGATCACGTCCTCGGTGGTGGTGCGCAGCGCGGCGATCGACATGGCCTCGGTCCGCGCGCCCGAGAAATCGGCGCGGTCGCGGGCCTCGCGCAGCATGGCGGTCAGGATATTGGTCAGGCGCGGATGCTGCACATGGTTCAGGTGATCGGCCTTGGTCGCCGCGAACAGGATGCGCTCGACCCGCCGCGTGCCCAGAAGCTGCGACAGCCAGCCGGCGCGGCCGGGGCGGAAGGCGGTCAGGATATCGGCCATCGCCCGGCGCATGTCCTCGACCGCCTGCGGCCCCTGATGGATCGCGCCCAGAACATCGACCAGCACCACCTGCCGGTCGATCCGGGCGAAATGATCGCGGAAGAAGGGCTTCACCACCCGCGACTTGTAGGCATCGAAGCGGCGACGGAATTCGCGGTAAAGCGGGCTGCCCGACAGGATCGCCGGCAGCGGCGCAAAGGTCAGCGCCGGCGAGCCGGCCATTTCGCCCGGCAGAAGGAAGCGGCCCGGCGTGCAATCGGAAAACCCGGCCTCGCGCGCCTCGCGCAGATGCGCGGTATAGACCTCGGCCAGCCGCTGCGCGGTGGGTTCGTCAAAGCGCGCCTCGGGGTCGATCGCCGCCAGCGCGGCTTCATAGGCCTCGGTTCCGGGGCGGCCCTGCATCCGGTCCAGCGTCTCGGCCGACCATTCGGCAAAATCACGCTCCATCAGCCGCAGGTCCAGCAGCCATTCGCCGGGGTAATCGACGATATCGAGATGGATGGTCTGCATCCCCTTCAGCCCGGCAAACAAGCCCTGCGGCTGAACCCTCAGCGACAGGCGCAGCTGGCTGACATGGCGCGTGCCCTCGGGCCAGTGCGGGTCGGGGCCGGTAAGCGCGGCAAGGTGGCGTTCATAGTCGAAACGCGGCACGGTATCGTCGGGCTGGGGCTGCAACCATGCGGATTTGATACTGCCATCGGCGGCTGCGCGCAGGGCGTGCATCCGCCCGCGATCCATCAGATTGGCAACGAGGCTGGTGATGAACACGGTCTTGCCGGCGCGGCTGAGCCCGGTGACGCCAAGCCGGATCACCGGGTCCGACAGACCCAAGCCCTGCATCAGATCGCTGCCGATACCCATTCACGCCCCCAAAACCCATTGCCGTCAAACCAAAGCGGCTCGCGCAAGATAGGTTCCCATCCCGGCGATTGGTAGGGGGCGGGGTCAGAGGCCGTCGCAGAGCGGCGTCGTCGCCTTCAGTCGCCCAAGCGCGGCACCGGAGCCGGCGAGGGTGAATTGGGTGAGTTTGGTGGAGCCGAGCAGGATCTCGACCGAACTGCCACCACGCAAGGCAGAGGTCAGGGCCGCCGCTTCGGCCGTCGGCCAAGGCTTAATGTCGGCGGTAAGGGATTGCCCGCAACCACTCTGGCTGCATTGTGTCGGCATCAGATGCGGGCGACCTCCATCGACGCTGAAGCCAAACATAGCGACTTGGCCCTGCAGGGTCTGCACCCCCGGATTGGGCGACATCCCCAATGAAACGGAGCCCCCATTGCCGCAGCCGACATCAAGGCGAAAGCCGGCGGCGTTCTCGACATAGGCACTGCCCAGATCGTCAGAGGCTTCGGGCGCGCGATACACCCAGTCAGCGGCGGCGGGCAGCGCCATGGCGGCGAGGGATAGTGCAAAAAGGCATAATTTCAGCATGACTAACTCCCTGATAAAACATGTGAATATGGGGAGAATATTAGCAGAATTGGCGATTCGGAAAAACCCGGCTTCCGCGTGCCGAGCCTCTTTGCGATAAGCACCGGCATGAGTGAGGCACTCCCCATCGACGATGCCCTGCCGCCGCTGCGCGCGGCGCTGGCGGCGCATGGCCGGGCGGTGCTGGTGGCGCCGCCGGGTGCCGGCAAGACGACGCGTGTGCCGCTGGCGCTGATGGATCAGGTGCAGGGCAAGATCATCATGCTGGAACCGCGCCGGCTGGCGGCGCGGGCAGCGGCAGAACGCATGACCTCGACCCTGGGCGAGCCGGTGGGACAGCGCGTCGGCTATCGCATCCGCGGCGAGGCGGTGGCAGGCAACCGCATCGAGGTGGTGACCGAGGGCATCCTGACGCGGATGATCCAGTCCGATCCGGGTCTCGACGGCATCGGCTGCGTCATCTTCGACGAGTTCCACGAGCGCAGCCTGAATGCCGATCTGGGCCTGGCGCTGGTCTGGGAGGCGCGCGGGGCGTTGCGCCCCGATCTGCAATTGCTGGTCATGTCGGCGACGCTGGAGGCCGAGCCGGTGGCGGCGCTGTTGGAAGATGCTCCGGTGGTACGCTCCGAAGGCCGGGCCTTCCCGGTCGAGACCCGCTGGCTGGACCGCCCGCTACCCGCTGGGGCGCGCTTCATCGATGCGGCGGCGCGTCTGATTGCCGATGCCGAGGCCGAGACGCGCGAGACGGGTGGCACGGTTCTGGCCTTCCTGCCGGGGGAGGGCGAGATCCGCCGGGTCTCGAGCCTGCTAGGCGGCACCGGCTGCGAGGTGCTGCCGCTTTACGGCGCGCTTGATGCCAAGGCGCAGCGGGCGGCGCTGTCGGTGCCGGGGGCGCAGCGGCGTATCGTGCTGGCGACCTCGATTGCCGAGACCTCGCTGACCATTCCCGAGGTGCGGGTGGTGGTCGATGCCGGCCGGGCGCGGCGGGCGCGCTTTGACCCGGGCAGCGGCATGTCGCGGCTGGTGACCGAGCGGGTGAGCCGGGCCGAGGCCGACCAGCGGCGCGGCCGCGCGGGCCGGGTGGCACCGGGGGTCTGTTACCGGATGTGGGCGCGGGCCGAGGAGGGCGGCCTGCCCGCCTTCGCCCCGCCCGAGATCGCCGTGGCCGATCTGGCCGGGCTGGCGCTGGAACTCGCGGCCTGGGGCGCGGAACCGGGCGATCTGGCCTTCCTGACCCCGCCGCCCGAGGGCGCGCTGGCCGAGGCGCGGGCGCTGCTGGCGGGGCTCGGGGCGCTGGATGCCGCAGGTCGGATCACCGATCACGGCAAGGCGCTGGCGCGCCTGCCACTGCATCCGCGTCTGGCGCATATGCTGATGGTCGCTGGCCCGGAGGCGGCGGACTTGGCGGCGCTGATCGGCGATCGTGACCCTCTGCGCGGCGCGCCCTCGGACCTGTCGCTGCGGTTGACCGCGATCCGCGATCCCAAGGCGCGGCTGGCGCACGAAGCCTCGCTGCCGGCGCTGCACCGGATCCGGGACGAGGCGAAGCGGTTGCGGCGGCTCGTCCCGTCCCGAGACGGACGGGGGGCCAGCCCCCCGCACCCCCGGGGATATTTGGGTGAAGAAGAACGGGGAAAGCTGTCGCCGGGGGCGATGGCGGCTTTGGCCTATCCCGACCGGATCGGCCTCCGGCGCAAGGGCGACGAGCCGCGTTTCGTGCTGTCGGGTGGCAAGGGCGCGGTTCTGGATGCAGGCGATCCATTGGCCGGGCAGAGGCTGATCGTGGCGGTCGATCTTGACGGTTATGCCCGCGAGGCGCGGGTGCGGCTGGCCGCGCCGATGCGCGAGGATGAGCTGCGCGACCTTTGCGGCGAGCGGATCGAGGCGGTGGAGCTTTGCGACTGGTCGCGGCGCGAGGGCCGGGTGCGCACCCGCCGGCAGGAACGGCTGGGGGCGCTGGTCCTGTCGGATCAGGTCTGGCCGGATGCGCCCGAAGAGGCGGTGGCGCGGGCGGCGCTGGAGGGGCTGCGGCTCGACGGGTTGAGCTGGAAGCCGGCGGCGGCACGTCTCAGGGCGCGGATCGCGCTGGTGCCAGACATGCCCGCCGTGGATGACGCCAGCCTGCTGGCCGAGGGTGACTGGCTTCTGCCCTGGCTCGGCAAGGCGCGGACCTTGGCCGATCTCAGGGCGCTGGACCTGACCCGGCCCTTGCTGGCGCTGATCGGTTGGGACGGCCAGCAGCGTCTGGACCGCGAGGCACCGCCGCATTTCACCACCCCGCTGGGGCGCAAGGTCCCGATCGACTACGACCACGAGACTCCCTCGATCGAACTGCGGCTGCAGGAACTGTTCGGCGTCACCCGCCACCCGAACGTTGGCGGGCGGCCGCTGCGGATCTCGCTGCTGTCACCCGGCGGCAAGCCGGTGCAGGTGACGATGGACCTGCCGGGCTTCTGGGCCTCGTCCTATGCCGATGTCCGGAAGGACATGCGCGGGCGCTATCCGCGCCACCCCTGGCCCGAAGACCCGACCGAGGCCGACCCGACCACGCGGGCCAAGCCGCGCGGCACCTGACCTTGCGTCACGCCCCTGAAATCTCTTGCGTTAATCTTTGTTAATGATCCAATCCCGCCAGCCACACTCCGCGAAAAGGAGGGGCATCAAAGGGAGGATGAGATGGAACAGATATTGGGGCAGCTGATCGGCGGCATTGCCGGCGGCGCCGGGGGTGGCAAGATCGTCAAGGGCTCGGACATGGGCGGTCTCGGCAACATGATTGCCGGGGCGCTTGGCGGGCTGGGCGGTGGCCAGATCCTCGGCGGGCTGCTGAATGCGGGCGCGGCGGATGCTGCGGCGGCGGGCGGCATGGATATCGGGGCGCTGGCCTCGAACCTCGTTGGCGGCGGCGTCACCGGGATGATCCTGCAGATCGTCGTCGGGATGGTGCTGAAGAAGATGCGCGGCTGAACCGCCCTGTGAACTGGCCCCGTCCGGACCCGGGCGGGGCCGTTCAGTCGAAGAGGTCAAGCTGGGTCATGTCGGCCTCGGGATCGGGATGATCGAAGCCCGAAAGGGTGATCCCCAACAGCCGCGCACCACGGGGATCGGGCAGCACCGTCACCGCCAGCTCGCAGGCGATGGCCAGCATCTCGGCCTCGGTGGTGACCGGCCGGGGCAGGCTGCGGGCGCGGGTGATCTGCTGGAAATCGGCGAACTTCACCTTCAGCGTCACCGTTCGGCCATGGAGTTCACGCTGGTCAAGATGCCGCCACACCTTGCCGGCCAGCGGCGCCAGCGCCTCGGTGATCTCATGAAGCGTCATCAGGTCGGTGAAATAGGTGTTCTCGGCCCCCACGGATTTGCGGATGCGGTCGGGCCGGACCTGCCGATGGTCGATGCCGCGCGAGATGTTCCAGTAATATTGCCCGGACTTGCCAAAGCGCTTCTGCAGGAAATCCAGCGGCTGCGCCCGCAGGTCGGCGCCGGTGGCAATGCCCATGGCCTGCATCTTCTTCGCCGTGGCCGGGCCGACGCCGTGGAACTTGCCGACCGGTAGCGACAGGACGAAATCCGGCCCCTTCTCGGGCGGGATGACGCAAAGCCCGTCCGGCTTGTTCTGGTCCGAGGCGAGCTTCGCCAGAAACTTGTTATAGCTGACCCCGGCGCTGGCCGTCAGCCGGGTGGTCTCGCGGATGCGGGCGCGGATCTCGCGGGCGACCTCGGTGGCGGTCTGGCCGGGCCAGAGATGATCGGTCACGTCCAGATAGGCCTCGTCCAGCGACAGCGGCTCGACCAGCGGGGTGTAATCCTTGAAGATGTCGCGGATCTGGGCGCTGACCGCCTGGTAGACATCGAAACGGTGCTTGACAAAGATCAGGTCGGGACAGAGCCGCTTGGCCGTGACCGAGGGCATGGCCGAGCGCACGCCATAGACCCGCGCCTCGTAACTCGCCGCCGCCACCACGCCGCGCAGGGACGAGCCGCCGACGGCGACGGGCTTGCCGCGCAATTCGGGATGGTCACGCTGCTCGACCGAGGCAAAGAAGGCATCCATGTCGATATGGATGATCTTGCGCGTGACCGGAATGGGTGGCGCGCCGGGGGGGCGTTCCGCCCCGGGGCTCATTCGGGAAAGACCCGTGCCTCGCCGGCCTGCATCCCCTCGCCCAAGCGGTCGAAGCGGACATGGGCGATTCCCCGCCCGCCGGATTGGGTAAAGAGGGTGCCGACCTCTTTCCCGTCAGCGGTCAGGATCGGCGTGCCGATCGGCGCCTCACCCTTGATGCGCAGCGTCCGCAAGCCTTTCCGCAGCTCGGTCTTGTGCTTCATCCGCGCCGTCACCTCCTGCCCGACATAGCAGCCCTTGCGGAAATCGACGCCGTGAAGGCGCTCGAACCCGGCTTCCAGCGGGTAGGTATCGTTGGGGATCAGCTCGGCCAGCGTCTCGGGGATGGTGTGCTCGACGCGGATGGCGTCCCAGTTGCTGCCGTCATCGCCGGTCCCGCCATAAAGCCGCCAGCCAAGCGCCGGGTGGCGCGGGTCGATGATGGCGCCATCCGGCGCGGGGCCGGTGCCACGGGCGACGGTCAGCTCGGTCGGCTTCAGCCCGACCTTGGCGCGGAGCCGGTACATGGTCAGGCGGCGCATGAGATCCTCGGCCAGTCGCGCATCCACGTCGAGAAGCAGGCTGTCGCCATCGGGAATGGTCAGGAAATCGGCCAGGTACTTTCCCTGCGGCGTCAAGAGCGCCGACCAGGCCGCGCCGTGCGAAATGTCATTGGTGACGAGGTTCTGCAGGAACGGAACCCGGTCCTCGCCGGTGACGCGGAAGATGCGGCGATCAGTGTTGAGGGACATGGTTCACTCTTCCCCGAATTGAAGGCGGACAAGGCGGGCATAGGTGCCGCCCCTGTCCATCAACTGGTCATGCGTGCCCTCTTCGACAACCCGTCCGGCCTCGAGCACCACGATCTTGTCGGCTTGGCGGATGGTCGAAAGGCGATGGGCGATGACCAGCGTGGTGCGGCCCTGGGACAGCGTATCCAGCGCCTCCTGCACCATGCGCTCGCTGGCGGTGTCGAGCGCGCTGGTCGCCTCGTCCAGAAGCAGGATCGGGGCATCGCGCAGCACGGCGCGGGCGATGGCGACGCGCTGCCGCTGCCCGCCGGAAAGGTTCGAGCCGCGCGGACCGGCGGGGCTGTCGAGCCCGGCAGGCAGGCCCTCGGTGAACTCGGCCACATGGGCGGCGGTGACGGCGCGCGACAGGTCCTCGGCATCGGCGCCGGGGCGGCCCATGATGATGTTGTCGCGCAGGGTCTCGTCGAACAGAGCCGATTCCTGCGCCACGGTCGAGAACTGGTCGCGCAGCGTTTCCAGCGTGAAGTCGCGCACCGGCACGCCGCCGAGGGTGATCTGGCCGCGGTCCGGGTCGATCATCCGGGTGATCAGGTTGAAGACCGTGGACTTGCCCGCGCCCGAGGGGCCGACCAGCGCGGTGGTCTGGCCGGCCTCGGCGGTGAAGCTGAGGCCCTGCAGCACCGGATGACCGTCAAAGCCCAGCCAGACATCCTCGATCTTGATGGTGGTGTCGGTCGGCGGCTCGCTGCGCGGGCCAGAGAACACCGTCGGGCGGGTGTCGAGGATCTGGTAGATCCGTTCGAGGCTGGCTGCGGCGGTCTGCCAGCTACCGGCCAGCAGGCCCAGGCGGCGCAGCGGCTGGAAGGCCAGCGACATGGCGGTGAAGAAGGACATGAAATCGCCCACCGTCCGCTCGCCCCGCGTGACCTCGGCCCCGCCAAGGGCCAGCACGCCGACGAAGCCGAGCCCGGTCACGATGTCGATCAGTGCGGGGATCGTGGCGCCGATGGTGGCGACCTTGACCTGCGCCTCCTTGATGCGCTCGACGATCTGGCCATAGCGGGTGGTCTGCGCCTCTTCCATCCGGTTCAGCCGCACGGCGCGGATGCCATGCAGCACCTCGTCCAGCCGCGTGGCGCGGGCGCTGGCCTGTTCGCGAGTCTGGCGCATCTTGCGGCGGATATAGCGCTGCACCAGCAGCATCGGCAGGATCAGCACAGGCGCCCCGATCAGCGCGGCCAGCGTCCACCACGGGTCGATGATGATGGCCACCGAGAACAGCGAGACCAGCGCCACCACATCGCGCCCCGCCCCGGTGATCAGCGTGGACCAGATGCCCTGCACGGCGCTGGTGTCGCCCTGCACGCGCTCGATCAGCGCGCCCGGCGGGTTGACCTGGAAGAAGCGCGAGTCGAGCGTCAGGATATGGCGCAGCATGTCGGTCTGCATCGCGGTTGCGACCGACAGCGAGACCCGCGTCAGGATTGTGCGGTTGAAGATCAGGGTGATGGCGCGGATCAGGAACAGGCTGAAGATGACGCCGCCCACCCACCAGATCGCGCCGGTATCGCCGCCGACGAAGACCCGGTCAAAGAGCGGCTTCAGCATCCAGGAGAGCACCGCGAGGGTCGAGCCCTCGATGGTCATCAGGATGAAGGCCAGCGTCATCGACGGCCAGTGCGGGCGCAGGTAGTCCTTCCACATCCGGGCGAACAGGCCGGGCGTTCTCTTGGGTCTCGTGCTCATGCCTGTGGGTCCGGGTCTTGCATTCCCCCTGTTAGCCCAGCAGGGCGCGGGGCGGCAAGGCGCGCCGCAGCCGAGGGGCGTTGACGATGGCCGATGCGCGGCTTAGCGATTGGCGCGGAACATAAAACAGGTCCCCCATGCGCCTTGCCACCGGACATCCCGTCATCGCCATTCCCGGCCCCTCGCCGACGCCCGACCGGGTGCTCAGGGCGATGCACCGCGCCTCGCCCGACATCTATGGCGAGGGGATGCAGGCCGCGATCGAAAGCGTGGTGGCGCGGCTGAAGCAGGTCGCCGGGACCAAGGCCCATCTCGCCTGCTATATCGGCAATGGCCATGCCGGGTGGGAGGCGGTGACCGCGAACCTGTTCAAGCGCGGCGACCGGGTGCTGGTGATCCAGTCCGGGCATTTTGGCCGTAGCTGGGCCGAGGTGATGGCGCGGCAGGGCGTGGCGGTCGAGGCGATGGATTTCGGCCTCGCCCCGCCCGATCCGGCACGGCTGGCCGAGCGGCTGGCGGCGGCTGATGCAGAGGGGATCGTCGCCGTCTGTGTCTGCCAGACCGACACGGCCAGCTCGGCGCGGGCGGATATTCAGGCGCTGAAAGCGGCGATGGGCGATCACCCGGCACTGCTGGTCGTGGACGCCATCGCCTCGCTGGGTTGCGCGCCGATGAAGATGGACGACTGGGGCGTCGATGTGCTGATCGCCGCGAGCCAGAAGGGCCTGATGTGCCCGCCGGGTCTGGCCTTCGCGTGGTTCTCGGACCGGGTGGCCGGGCGCGGTCCGACCGATCTGACCACGCCCTATTGGGACTGGCATCCCCGCGCCGCTGCCGAAGCCGCCTGGCAATACTGGGGCGGTACACCGCCGGTGCAGCTTGTCTACGCGTTGGACGAGGCGCTGCGGATGCTGCTGGAGGATGAGGGGCTGGAGGCGGCCTGGGCGCGGCATCAGCGTCTGGCCGAAGCTTGCTGGGCAGCTTTCGATGCCTGGGGCGCGGGCCATCCGGAGATCAGGCTGGTGGTTGCCGAACCCGCCCTCCGGGCGCAATCGGTGACGGCGGCGACGGTGCCGCAGGCCGATGCGCTCAGGGCATGGCTGAGCGACAATCTGGGCGTGACGCTTGGTGTGGGCCTCGGGGCCGAGGATCCGGCGACCGGGCTGCGCGTGGCCCATATGGGCTATTGCAACGCCGCCATGCTGCTCGGCACGCTGGCGGCGATGGAGGCGGGGATGATCGCTCTGGACATTCCGCATGGCACCGGCGCGGTCGAGGCGGCGGCGCGGGTGATCGCCGGGCTTGGCTAAACGCGGCGGAAATACCTAGACCGATGCCTGGCCGCGATCATCCAGCCATTGCCGCATCAGCGCCAGGTCCTGTTCCTGCGCGGCGATGACCTCGCGGGCGAGGGCAAGGATTTCAGGGTCGCGGCCCTGTTCCAGCACGGTCCGCGCCATGGCCAGCGTGTCCTGATGATGCGGGATCAGGCTGCGGACGAAATCAATATCGGCATTGCCGGTCGGGCCGGCCTCCTGCGCATAGGCGCCAAAGGCCAGCGCGAAGAGAATGGGGCTGAGGGCGGCGACGGCGGCGGTCTTGCGGGTCATGATTGGCCTCGTTCGTTGTGCTCGTGGCGCAACTGAGCCTGTGACGGCGCGGCAAGGCAAAACAAACCCCGCTCACCGGGGATCACATGGATGGCATCCGGGCCAGCGTGACGATGCTGTCGCCATAGCGGCGCTGGTCGATCTGGCCGAGCGGGGCGGGGATGACGGGGGCGCGCGATTCCTCCCACACGATCATTGCGCCGGGCGCGATCCAGCCGCCGCTGAGGGCCGAGGCAATGGCGCGCTCGCCCAGCCCCTGCCCATAGGGTGGATCGAGGAAAATCAGGTCATAGGCGGCACCACGGTTTTCGCCCAATGCGGTCGCATCGCGCCGCCAGAGGTCGGTGACGCCCATGGCGCGGGCCTTTTCGACATTGCTGCGGATCAGGGCCCGGGCCTTCACCCCGTCATCGACAAAGGCCACCCGTGTCGCACCGCGCGACAGCGCCTCGAGCCCCAGCGCGCCGGTGCCGGCGAAGAGGTCCAAGACCCGCGCGCCGGGGACCGGGTTGCCATGGGTGCCGTTGATCAGGAGGTTGAAGATCGCCTCGCGCACCCGGTCGGTGGTCGGGCGCAGATGGGCGGCGGCATCGCCATCGCCGACATCGGCAAGCTTCAGCCCGCGCAGGTTGCCGCCGACGATCCTCATTTCAGCAGGGCCTTGAGGTCGGTGGCGGCGGCAAGGGTGTCGGGCTCAACCGAGCGGCCGGCATCGATCAGCCGCTTGCCGACCATGTAGGCGCGGGCATCGTTCAGCGCGTCGACGGCGATCAACTGGCCCTCGCGGAAATACCAGGTGCTGCCGCCATGGTCGCCCTCGCCGGGGCGGCTGACCGTGCGGTCATAGCCGGCATTCAGCCCGGCGATCTGCAGCTTGGCGTCGAACTGGTCAGACCAGAACCACGGTTTCGCGGCATAGGGCGTTTGGGCGCCCAGCAGGTTGTCGGCCACCGCCTCGGCCATGTCGATGGCATTGCCGACGCTTTCCAGCCGGATGCGCTGGCCGTGCTGGGGGAAGCTGGCGCAATCGCCCGCCGCCCAGATGGCGGGATCGGAGGTCCGGCCGAAGGCGTCGGTGGCGATGCCGTTGTCGAGCGTCAGCCCGGCAGAGGCGGCCAGCGCGGTATCGGGATCGATGCCGATGCCCATGATGACCAGATCGGCCGGCAGGTGGCGGCCATCGGCCAGTTCGACGCCATCGGCGCGATCCTTTCCGGTGATCCGGGCGAGCGCTGTGGCTTCCAGGATCTCGGTGCCATGGGCGCGGTGCAGGGCGCGGATCATGTCGGCGGTCTCGGGTGCGGCGACCCGGCCAAGAATGCGCGGCGCAGCCTCAACTAGCGTCACCTCGAGACCCAGCTTGCGGGCGACCGCAGCGGCCTCGAGCCCGATATAGCCGCCACCGATGACGATCAGCTTGCGTCCGGCCTGCATCAAGGGCGCGATGGCGGCGATATCGGCGAGGTCGCGGATGGTGAAGGTGCCGGGCAGATGGCCGCCCATGGACGCCGGCAGGCGGCGCGGCGTTGCGCCAAGCGTCAGTGCCAGCGCGTCATAGCCGTGGCTGCCCTTGTCGGTGGTGACGATGCGGGCGGCGGGATCGATGGCTAGGGCACGCTCACCCAGATGCAGGTCGATGTTGTTCTCGGCCCACCAGTCGGCCCCGCGCAGCATCAGCCGGTCCAGCCCCATCTCGCCCAGGAGATAGGCCTTGGACAGCGGCGGGCGTTGATAGGGGGCGACCGGCTCGGCGCCGATCACGCTCAGTGGACCGTCATGGCCCTTGGCGCGCAGCCGCGCGGCCAGCGAGGCTGCCGCCTGACCGGCGCCGATGATGAGAATGCGCATGGAGGCCCCTGCTGGTCTGTGTTCGGCCTGCACCCTATATTCGCCGCGAATCTGTTGCAATTGATGGAGAGAGCGCATGACGATCAAGGTTGGTGACACGCTGCCCGAGGGCAATCTGATGCGGCTGAACGAGAGTGGCCGGCCCGAGCCGGTGGACATGGCCGAGCTGGCCTCGGGCCGCGTGGCGATCTTTGGTCTGCCCGGTGCCTATACCGGCACCTGCACCACCGCGCATATGCCCAGCTTCATCCGCACCGCCGACCAGTTCCGCGCCAAGGGCGTGGACCGGATCATCTGCCTGACCGTGAACGATGCCTTCGTGGCCACCGCCTGGGGCAAGGAAACCGGCGCCGAAGCCGCCGGGATCGAGGTTCTGGCCGATGCCGATGGCAGCGTCACCCGCGCCATGGGTCTGGATTTCGACGCCCCGCCGGCCGGCCTTTTCGGTCGCTGCAAGCGCTGCGCCATGCTGACCTCGGACGGGTCGGTCCAGGTGATCCAGATCGAGGACTCGCCCGGCGTCTGCACCGTCACGGCGGGCGAGGCGCTGCTGGAGCACGCGTGAGCCGCTTCTCGGATGACGAGACCCTGCGCTTTTATGCGCAGTCGTCCTCCGACTATGCGAACGAGGGGGCCGGCCGGATCTGGGCCGGCCTTTCCGATTTCATCGCCCTGCTGCCCGAGGGGGCCGAGGTACTGGAACTGGGTTGCGGTGCCGGGCGCGAAGCGGCGGCCTTGCTGGCCGCGGGGTTCCGGGTCGACGCGACCGATGGCTCGGCCGAGATGGTGGCCGAGGCGCGGGCGCGGACCGGGATGACTGTGCGCCAGATGCGCTTCGATGAACTGGCGGTCGTGGCGCGCTATGATGCCGTTCTGGCCAATGCCAGCCTGTTGCATGTCCCGTTTGCAGGCCTGCCCGAAATCCTCGTCCGGGTACGCCGGGCCCTGCGTCCGGGCGGTGTTCTGGTCGCAACCTTCAAGACCGGCGGCGCGGCAGGCCGGGATGCTGCCGGGCGCTATTTCAACCGACCCACGCGCGAGGCGCTGGAGACCGCCTTCCGCAGCGCCGGCTTTGACGATCTGTCCATCGATCAGAGGCATGGCGGCGGTTATCGCGGCGAGCCGACAGAGTGGTTGACGGTGGTCGCGCGGCCCTAGCTCGGGGATCCGCCCGCCTGGCGCTCAAGCCGGCGGCAGGTGTCGATGATCAACTGTCGCAGCCAGTGATGGGCGCGGTCATTGCGAAAGCGCGGATGCCAGCCAAGGCTGATGGCCGGCGGGTCTTGCGCGAAGGGAAGGGGAGATGAGACCAGCCCCGTGCCGTCGAAACGGAGGATGATCTCCGGCAGCACAGCGACAAAATCCGTCGCCCGAACCAGCGCCGGCGCGAGCACATAGCTGGAGATCGAGGCGCTGATCCGGCGCTTGCGGCCCATCGCAGTCAGGATCTGGTCGATCGGACCCTGAAAGCTGCCCTCGACCGGGGTGACATTCAGCTGCGACAGGTCGCAGAACTGATCAAGCGTGATGGCACCCGTCAGGCGCGGATGGCCCTGTCGCCAGATCACGCAATTGGGCGCAGTCAGCAGGCGGGTGGTCTGGAAGCCTTGCGGCATCCGCGTGGCCGCCGTGATAACCAGATCGAGCTTCCCGGTCTCGGCAGCCGTCACCATGTCGTCATGATCGAGCGAGCCTGTGGTGATGCGGATGCCCGGCGCCTCGGCGCAGATCGTGTTCAGCACCGAGGGAAGGATCACCGCCAGCGACACGTCGGTGGCAGCGATGTGGAAATGCCGGTTGCCGGTGGCGGGGTCGAAATCGGTCTCGGCAAAGATCAGGTCAGACATGTCCGCGAGCAGCGCGTGCAGCGGCGCCTGCAGCGCCTGCGCGCGCGGCGTCGCGACCATGCCATGGGCATTGCCGACCAGAATTTCATCCCCCATCAGGTCGCGCAGCCGCGCGAGTTGCGCCGAGAGGGCTGGCTGGCTGATGCCAAGACGGCGGGCGGCGGCGGTCACGCTTCGCTCGGTCAGCAGCGCGTCGAGCGAGACCAGCAGGCCGAGATCGCTTCGGCGTAAATCCATGTGGGTTATGCCAATCATATCGTGGATCGATTTTTATTATTCTGTCGCAGGCCCCATTTGTCCAGTCATCGAAACACCGCATCTCAATGGGAGATCCGACATGACCCTGAAACTTGCCGCCGCCGCCCTGCTGGCAACCCTCGCCCCCGCCGCCGTTCTGGCCGAAAGCGTCACCCTGACCGCGCCGCAGAACGGCGTGACCCTGCAAGGCGAGAGCGTCGACATGAGCCTCTATTTCACCGATGGCGAGGCCGGCGCCTACGAGCTGGTCGCCACCTATGTCAGCGACGCCGCCCCCGACCAGCCGCAGCGGCTGGTGATGGCACTGAGCGATGGTGATGATGTCAGCTTTTCGCTGCCCGGCCACGAGGAAACGCTGTACAATTTCGAGCGCGTGGGCAGCATCGTGACCGTCACTGGCGAGCCGGCGACTTTCTCGGCGGCGAATAACAGCTGATCCGATCCACCATTCCGACAGCAGTAGGCCCGCCAATCGTATGGCGGGCCTTTGGTTTTTTGGAAGGGCGTTGAGCTTACATCGAGGAGAGTTCGGCCTTGGCGGCGGCATATTCGCCCGCCAGACGGTCGACCAGCTGCCCCGCCGGCTGGATCTCGCGCACCGCGCCGATGCCCTGACCCGAGCCCCAGATCGTGCTCCACGCCTTGGGCTTCGACGAACCTTGGCCGAAATCCATGCTGCTCGCATCGGCATGGGCCAGCGCCTCGGGGTCGAGGCCGGCATTTCGGATCGAGGGCGCGAGGTAATTGCCCGACACCCCGGTGAAAAGCGAGGAGGTGACGATATCCATCGCGTCCGATTCGACGATCATGTCCTTGTATTCGGCGGGCGCGTTGGCTTCCTCTGTGGCGATGAAGGGGCTGCCGATATAGGCCAGATCGGCCCCCATGGCGCGGGCCGCCAGAATGGCGCGACCGGTGGCGATGGCGCCCGACAGCAGCAGCGGTCCATTGAACCAGTCGCGAATCTCCTGGATCAGCGCGAAGGGTGATTGCGGGCCGGCATGGCCACCGGCACCCGCGGCCACGGCGATCAGCCCGTCGGCGCCCTTCTCGATGGCCTTCTTGGCAAAGACATTGTTGATGATGTCATGCAGCGCGATGGCGCCGCAGTCATGGGCGGCGGCGTTCACCTCGGTCCGGGCGCCAAGCGAGGTGATCCAGATCGGTACCCGGTGGCGGTGGCAGATCTCGATATCGCGTTCCAGCCGGGCATTGCTGCGATGGACGATCTGGTTGACGGCAAAGGGTGCGGCCGGGCGGTCGGGATTGGCCTGGTTGTGGCGATCCAACTCCTCGGTGATGCGCGTGAGCCAGGCTTCCAGCTGGATCGGATCGCCGTCCTTTTCGCGGGCATTGAGCGCCGGAAAGCTGCCGACGATGCCGGCCTTGCATTGGGCGATCACCAGGTCCGGGCCAGAAACGATGAACATGGGCGAGGCGACGACGGGAATGCGCAGGTTCTGCAGGATCGGCGGCAGCATGGAGTCCTCCTTGACGTTCGCGTCAATATGCGGAGGACGCCCTGTTTCGGCAAGCGTGACGCGAGGGCAATGCCTGCCCCGCCGCCACGTCACTTAGTGCTCAACACTTACCCTTGAAACTCCACACATCCTTCTTGCGGCTCAGTTTGAACGTCGCCGGTTCCGCCCCGCCGCAGACCGAGGTTGCGGCCTCCTGCTTCAGCTCGGCGCCGGTCCATTCCGGTCCGGCCTTGCCGCTAAACTTGCCGCCGCCGTCATTTTCAAGCTGCAATTCGTTCGAGGCGGGGGCATCGCCGGTACAGGCGGCCAGCGTGGCGAGGAGGGTGAGGCAGGGCAGGGCGGCAAAGAGGCGCATCGGGGGAGCTTTCGGGCTGGTGAAACAGCGCGGGTGTCGCCGCAGGGTGCCGTCCTGTCAATGGCTTGCGTGTGCTTGTTCAGAGTGACGTTACAGCGCCGCCGCGTCGGAAGTGAAGTCGGCCAGAGTGAAGCCATCGGGCAAGAGTTCAACCTCCCATTCCGGGCCGTCAGGCAGGTTCGCGGGCAGGCGCGCGACCGCCAGCGCCTCGAACAATGTCGTCGGGTCACCGGGAAAGCGGACGAGTTGTGCCTTGCCCTGCCGCACGATCCTGAGGAAGGCCAGATCATAGCCGAGAAGCGCCAGCAGCCACGGATCATCCTCGCCCTCGCCGATCAGGTAATCGGCAAAGCTCTCGGCCTCGAGCGGGGTGAAAAGGCGCGGATCGCGGGCGGTGTGGAAGCGGCCCAGCAGCGTCTCTGTGCTGTTGCCGTCTCGCAAGAGCAGATAGCGCAGCGTGCGCGGCATGGCACGGACCAGAATCGAGCCGCGAAAGCTGCGGGCGAGCTTGGCGTAAAGCCGCAGCGCCTTGGCATCATCGGGCCAGGGATGCTGCTCGGGATCGGCCTGCCAGACGGCGCGGGTCGCGCCGTCTTCCCAGTCAGCGGAAGCGGGGCCGGGGGTGGCTGGCCGGGGAACAAGCGCGGCGGGCGGCGCGTCCGAGCGGCTGATGCCGGCGCGGTCCCAGATCTCGCGCAACTCGTTCACCGTATCGTCCAGCTCCTCGGGCGCCATGCGCTCGAGGAAGGTATCGTAGATCTCGAAATTCAGCGCGCCGAGATTGGGCAGGCTTTGCACCACCTCGCGCGAGAAGGCAGCGAGGTCGACCGGCATCTCGCCGGAATGACTGTCCAGCCAGTAGCCGTCCATCTCCTGCCCGCCGGCCAGGTGAATTTCCCAGACCCGGTCCAGCGGGATCTGCGCCAGAAAATCCTGCATCCGGATGCGGCCGTTCCGCTCGTTGCAGTAGAGGTTGTGCAGGTCCAAGAGGATGCCGCAGCCGGTTTCCTCGCAGATGCGCGCGACGAATTCACCATCGGGCATC
This sequence comes from Paracoccus zhejiangensis, assembly GCF_002847445.1. Classification (NCBI taxonomy): domain Bacteria; kingdom Pseudomonadati; phylum Pseudomonadota; class Alphaproteobacteria; order Rhodobacterales; family Paracoccaceae; genus Paracoccus; species Paracoccus zhejiangensis. The sequence continues at coordinate 3,682,763 of NZ_CP025430.1, forward strand.
TCGAACGCCTTGCGGGCGAAATAGGCGACGCCGGTTTCGATGGCGACGGGGCGGCCCACACCTCCGGCAAAGGCGCGGATGTTCCGGGCGGCGATCTGGACGCCCTCATCGGTCTGCAGCGGCGGCAGCAGGAAGCCCGCCGCCTTGTGCGGGGTGCCGGCGATCGACAGGTGCTCGCTGACCCAGGGGCTGTCCAGTCGCTCGGCGACGCGGCGCAGCAGAGACAGTTGCGCCGGATGTGGGCGGCGGGTGCCACCGATCGGCATGCCGACCGAATGGACCAGCTTTTTCTGCGGCAGTTCGGCAAGCATGTCGAAGGCCGGGGTGAATTCGTAGAAGGGCCCGTCGAACGGGTCATCGGCCAGCCAAAGCGTCTGCGGCTCGATCTCCAGCACATCCAGTGCGGTGGGACGGCGCTGCAGGAAGGGCTTCAGCGCCGTCGAGAAGATCATGCCGATTCCGAGCTTGGGGGCCTGGAATGCAGCCATGTCAGCCAATGGTCATCACCTGTTCGCGAAGGTTCATCCGGGCGTCGAGCACCAGCGAACGTTCGAGGTTGAAGCGCCAGTCGCAGCCGGTGGCACAGGCGACATGGCCGGTCAGTTCGGCCAGCTTGTCGATGGCGGCAAAGACCGTGTCGATATTGCCGGCCGCATCGGGGTTGAGGCCGATATCCAGGGTCTTGCCCGACGCCAGTCCGCGCCGTCCCGGCAGGGACACCGGATGCTCGCTCACATCCTTTTCAAAGATGAAGTCGCGCTGCAGTTCGAACATGATGTCGTGACCCGAGCAGCAGGCCTGGCAGCCCAGATGGCCCAGCACGCTGCCGACCGCCTTTTTCAGCCGGTCGATATCCGAGGCGACGCTGGCCGGCAGCGAGACCCGGACGGGGTTGGTGGAGATGTCCTTCATAATCGATCCCTACTCCAGAGATATTCGCGCGAATCTGCGCGAATTAATAAATAACATAATTATTTTTAAATTGAGATTTATTTTAAATATGCGAAATTATTTAAATTGAAGCTCATATATTAAAATCAGCGTTGTTTCGGCTTTAGCCGTGTGAGTGGAGGTCGCTGACGAAGCCATCGGTTCCGCGCTGGATCCGCGATCCGCTAGTCATGATGAAACACCTCGTCCATCATCGCCCACCACTCGCCGTCCGTGCGGCTTGCCAGCGGCTCCTGGCAGGGATCGGTCAGGCGCCACCAGTCCTGCGTTACCGGATCGGCGGCGATGGCGGCCATGTCGGCGGCGAAATCGGTGCCGTGGTATTCCCATGTGCCAAAGAGGATATTCTCGGGCTCGCGCAGGAAGATGGTGTAGTTGCGGATGTTCGATGCCGAGATCCGCGCAAGGACGGCGGGCCAGGCCGCCGCGTGGAGCGCCTTGTACTCGGCCACCTTCCCGGGCTTCAGCCCGATCATCATGCCCATGCGTTGCATCAGGATACCTTGCCCTCTTACCTCAACTTCGCGCCGGTGATCCGAACGGGTCTCACGCGCCCACCCCGGCCAAGGCGCGGTCCAGATGGGTATAGCCGCCATCGACGAACAGCCATTGCCCGGTCAGATGCCGGGCACGGTTCGAGAGGGCAAAGACCGCCATCGCGGCAATCTCACCGGCCTCGGTCATCCGCTGCCCCAGCGGGATGCGGGCGGTGATCTCGGCCAGCTTGGCGTCCGGGTTATCGAATGTCGCAATCCAGCGGGCATAAAGCGGTGTCATCACCTCGGCCGGGATGACGGCATTCACCCGCACGCCATGGGGTGCGAAGGCCGCCGCCCATTCCCGCGTCAGGCCCAGCTGCGCCGCCTTGGCCGCGACATAGGCCGAGGTATTGCCCTGTCCGGTCACGGCGGTCTTGGAACTGATGTTCACGATCGCGCCGGCGCTGGCCTTGATATCCTCGGCCAGCAGGTGAACCATCGTGTAGTAGTGGATCAGGTTCTGGTCCAGCGAGGCGCGAAAGGCCTCTGGCCCGGCCTCGATGCCCACTCCGTCATTCACGCCAGCATTGTTGACCAGCCCGTAGATCGCACCGTATCGCTCGCGCGCCTCGGCCACGGCGGCCCGGCACTGGTCGTCCTCCGCCAGATCGACCTTGATCCACCCGGCGCGCGGCCCCAGCCCGGCCAGCCAGTCGGGATCGGGCGCCCGGCGGGCAAGGATCACCGGCACCGCGCCCTCGGCCGCCAGCGCCTCGGAAATGGCGCCGCCGATCCCGGCACCGCCGCCGGTCACGATTACGAGTTTTCCGGCAAGTCCCATATCCATCACGAAAGTCCTTGTCAGAGGGCCGGCCCCGAAATCGGGACCGGCGTCTTGCATGAGGGTCGGAGACTCAGTCGTAGAGGACCGCCGCAACCTCGGGATCGTCGATATTGGTCTTGTCATACCACTTGAAGCCCGAGTCGATGGTCTTGGCCAGCGTCTCGCCCTTGGTCGCGGCGATGGCAGCCTTGACCGTCTCGTAACCAATGCCGACCGGGTTCTGGGTGATTGCACCGGCCATGGCGCCGGAACGGATGGCCTCTTTCTGCACCGTGCCGGAATCATAACCGATGACGGTGACGCCGGTGGTCCCGGTCTCCTTGATCGCGTTCAGCACACCGATGGCCGAGCCCTCATTGGCGCCGAAGATGCCCTTGAGGTCGGGATTGGCGGTCAGGATCGCCTTGGTGATCTCGGTCGATTGCAACTGGTCGCCGGCGCCATACTGGATGTCGACGATCTCGATATCCGGATGTCCCTCTTTCATCCGGTTCACGAAGCCATCGCGCCGGTCGATGCCGGTACGCGAGGTCTGGTCATGCACGACCAGCGCTACCTTGCCGGCACCGCCGATCAGCTCGGCCATCTTGTCCGCCGCCATCCCCGCCGCCGCGAGGTTGTCGGTCGTCACGGTCGTCGCCGGAATGTCGCTGTCGACGCCCGAGTCGAAGGCGATGATCGGGATGCCCGCATCCTGCGCCTGCTTCAACAGCGGCGTGGCCGCCTGACTGTCCAGTGCGGCAAAGCCGATAGCAGCGGGCTTTTTCGCCAGCGCGGCGGCCAGCATGTCCATCTGCTTGTCGACCTGCGCCTCGGTATCCGGCCCTTCGAAGGTCACTTCGACGCCGAACTCGGTCGCGGCCTTGTCCGCGCCTGCCTTCACGGCCTGCCAGAACTGGTGCTGGAAGCCTTTCGAGACCAGCGGGATGTACATCTTGTCCTGCGCCATGGCGAGGCTGCTGGTCGCCAGCAGCGTGCCGGCGGCCAGTGCGGCCATGAGGGATCGTCTGTTCAGCATCTTGGTTTCCTCCGGGTTGGGATGGGTATCGGGGTCTGGAACGTTGTCCGTTCTCTCTGTGTCATCCGGCACGACGCCGGCGCAGCATGTCTGCGTAAACGGCGAAGATGATGATCGCGCCGGTCACGACGGTCTGCCATTCCTGCGCCACGGACATGATGCGCAGGCCGTTCAGCAGCACGCCCATGATGAGCGCGCCGATAATGGTGCCAAGGATCGAGCCGCGCCCGCCCGCCAGCGAGGTGCCGCCGATCACCACGGCGGCGATGGCGTCCAGCTCGTAGCCCTGACCGAGCGCAGGCTGCGCCGAGTTGAGGCGCGAGGCGATCAGCAACCCGGCAATGCCGCAAATGCCGCCAGCCAGCGCATAGATCGCCACCTTCCAGCCATCGGCATTCACCCCCGACAGCCGCACCGCCTCTTCGTTCGAGCCAAGCGCAAAGCAATAGCGGCCAAGCGTGGTGCGGTTCAGCATCCACGAGATCGCCAGCGCCAGAAGGAACAGGATCAGCACGCCATTCGGCACCGGCACCGCCGGAAAGATCGACCCGATCAGCGAGCCGGTCGAGATCAGCGGGAAGGACGGGGTGTCGTTGAAATAGATCGGCTTTGTCCCCGAGATGACCAGCGACAGGCCCTTGAGGATCAGCATCATCCCCAGCGTGGCGATGAAGGGCGGGATCTTCATCCGCGCGACCAGGGAGCCCGAGATGAAGCCGCAGGCCGTTCCCGCCGCGATGGCTGCGATGACACCAAGCGGCAGCGGCAGGCCCCAGAAGGTCAAGACCACCCCGGCGATGACGGCGGTGAAGGTCATCAGCGTACCGACCGACAGGTCGATCCCGCCGGTAATGATGACCAGCGTGGCGGCGATGGCCAGGACCCCGTTCACGCTCGTTGCCTGCAGGATGGCGAGGATATTGGCGGTCTGCAGGAAGTTCGGCGAGGCCAGCGAGAAGAAGACCAGAAGCGCGATCAGGCTGGCGAAGGCCAGAAGCTTCTGCTGCGCGCCCGAGGCGATGGCCCGGGGCTTGGCGGCGATGGGGGTTGCGGTCATGCGGATGCTCCTTCTGCGGCGTGGTCGCGCTGGGTGGCCAGGCGCATGATCTCGTGCTGGCTGGTGGTTGGGCCGCCGGGCAGGATGCCGGTCAGCCGCCCCTCGCACATGACGGCGATGCGATGGGACAGGCGCAGCACCTCTGGCAGTTCCGAGGAGATCACGATGATCGCCTTGCCGGCCTCGGCGAGGCTCTGCAGAAGCCGATAGATCTCGGCCTTGGCGCCGACATCGATGCCGCGCGTGGGCTCGTCAAAGATCAGGATATCGCAGTCGCGCAACAGCCACTTGGCGATGACCACCTTTTGCTGGTTCCCGCCCGAGAGAAGCCGCACCTCCTGCTGGTCCGAAGGGGTGCGGATGGCGAGGCTGGCGATATAGCTGGTGGCGACCTTGGCCAGCCCGGCCTCGTTCACCCTGAGGAAGCGGTCCGAGAAACGGTCAAGCGAGGTCAGCGCGATATTGCCGCGCACATCGATGCCAAGGGCCAGCCCGAACTGCTTGCGGTCCTCGGACAGGTAGCCGATGCCCGCGCCCACCGCGTCGCGCGGGCTGCGGATCGGACGGGCGCTGCCATGAACCAGAATTTCGCCACCCTCGCGTGGATCGGCGCCAAAGATCACCCGCGCCACCTCGGTCCGGCCTGCTCCCATCAGCCCGGCAAAACCCAGGATCTCGCCACGCCGCAGGGTGAAGCTGACATCGCGCACCATCCGCCCGGCGCTCAGGCCCCGCACCTCCAGCGCCACGGGCGCATCGCCGAGATCGGGGATGGCGATGCTGGTCTGTTCCAGCTCGCGCCCGACCATCATCGAGATGATCGTCTCGATCGGCGTATCCTCGGCGGTGACGGTGCCGACATAGGCGCCATCGCGCATGATCGTCACCCGGTCCGAGATGCGGCGGATCTCGATCATCTTGTGGCTGATATAGACAATCGCCACGCCCTCGGATTTCAGCCGGCGGATGATGGCGAACAACTCCTCCGTCTCGGTCTCGTTCAGGGCCGCCGTCGGCTCGTCCATGATGAGGATGCGCGAACGGAAGGACAGCGCCTTGGCGATCTCGACCATCTGCTGCTTGGCAATGGTCAGCCGGCGCACCTCGGCGGTGGGGTCCAGCGGCACCTTCATCGCGGCAAAGATCGCCTCGGCGTCGCGGTTCAGCCGCTCCTCGTCCAGCACGCCCCAGCGGCTGCGGGGTTCGCGGCCGATGAAGATGTTCTGCGCCACCGTCAGGTCCGGCATCAGCGCCAGTTCCTGATGGATGATGCCGATCCCCAGATCCTGCGCCGCGCGGGGACCGATGATGCGGACCTCGCTGCCGTTTACCTGCACGCTGCCGCTATCGGCGCTGTAGATCCCCGCAAGAATCTTCATCAGCGTGGACTTGCCGGCCCCGTTTTCGCCCATCAGCGCATGAACCTCGCCGGCCCTCAGGTCGAACTGCGCATTGCGCAGGGCATGGACGCCGGGAAAGTGTTTCTCGATGGCGCTCATGCGGATGACTTCGCTCATCCTGCTGCCTCCATGGTGACGATGGCCTTGATCAGCCGGCCACGGTCGGCGGCGAGTTCCGGCAGGCGCCGGGGCAGATCCGCCAGTGCGATCTGTTCCGACATGAGCGCATCCGCCTGAATGGCGCCTGAACGCAACGCCTCCATCACCAGTTCAAAATCCTCGGCGGTCGCATTGCGCGAACCGATCAGCCGCATCTCGCGCTTGTGGAACTCGGGGTCCGAGAAGCCGATGCGGTCCTGCACGATGGAGATCAGGACATAACTCCCACCATGAGCCACATGGGCAAAGCCAGCCTCGATCGCGCCTGCATGGCCGGTGGCGTCGAAGACCACGTCGAAGCCATCAGAGGCTGCCGGGTCGATGCTGCCGCGCAGCTGGTGAAACCCCAGCCCTTCCGCCTGCGCCAGTCGCGCGGGCGTGGTGTCCAGCAGATGCACCTCCGCCCCCCTCAGCCGCGCGAACAGCGCCGCGCCAAGCCCGATGGGTCCGGCGCCGGTGACCAGCACCCGGTCGCCCGCCGCAACCTCGCCCCGGCGCACGGCATGGGCACCGATGGCCAGAAACTCGACCATCGCCGCTGCGTGCAATGGCAGGTCGCCCGCCGGGTAGAGGTTCCCCGCTGGCACCGCGATCCTTGCGCAAAGACCGCCATCCCGATGCACGCCCAGCACCTCGATCCGGGCGCAGCAATTCGGCTTGCCACGCTGGCAGGCCCGACAATCCCCGCAGGCGAGATAGGGGTTGATGACCACCGCATCGCCCGCGGCCCAGCCCGCCGCATCGGCTGCGACGCGGCCGGACAGTTCGTGGCCGATCACGCGCGGATAATTCAGGTAGGGATGCTTGCCCGCGAAGATGTGGAAATCGGTGCCGCACAGCCCCACGGCGGCGATGTCGACCAGCACCCAGCCTTCGGGGGCGGTTTCCGGCAGATCGACCTCGGTCAGGGCGAACTGGCCCGGGGTGACGCAGGTGCCGCACAGCATCGTCCTTGCCATTCCAAGCGCCTCCCGTCGCTTTCGGGCTTTTATGATAAAGAACACTAGACGAAGGAATTCGGCGCTGTAAACTGTTTTTAATCGATCAGTACAAATGTACAGGACAGCATGGCCCGGACCGACAGCCGATTTCGTGCGGCATACAATCAGGCCTTGGATCATCTAGGCGGTCTGACGCCCGGCGATGCCCTGCCGTCCGAGATGAAACTGGCCGAAACGTTGAAGGTCAGCCGGACGGTCGTGCGTTCGGTGCTGAAGCGGCTGGCGGAAAGCGGCATCATCGGGCTTGATGGGCGGCACAAGCCGCTGCTCAGGGCGACGCGCAAGAAGGACCGTCTGGCCGAGCGCGAGGAGTATATCTCGCTGCGCGAATTGGAGCGCCGCTTTCTGGAATGGGTCCTGCGCTTTGACGTACCGGCCGGCACGCCCTTGAACGTGGCGCGACTGGCCAAGCGCTTCTCGGTGCCGCCACATCTTCTGCAGGAATTCCTCGCGGGTCTCGGTCAGTTCGGACTGGTCGAGCGGCGCTCGCGCGGCGGCTGGCGGCTTCTGGGCTTCACCGCCGATTATGCCGTGGAGCTGTCGGACTTCCGGCTGCTGCTGGAAGTGAACGCGGCGCGCTGTGTAACCCAACTGCCCGACGGCGATCCGGTCTGGGCCGAACTGGACCGGCTCGACCGCGCTCATCTGGACCTGCTCGACCGGATCGACAGCGATTTCCACGCATTTTCTCGGCTGGACGAGGACTTCCATGCGGTGGTGAACGGTGTTGTCAGGAACCGCTTCATCACCGATTTCCAGAAGGTCATCTCGCTGATCTTCCACTACCATTACCAATGGGACAAGCAGCTGGAGCGCGACCGGAACAAGGCGGCCATCGGCGAGCACCGGCGGATCATCGCGGCGATGCGGTCCCGCGATCCGATTGCGGCGCAGGCCGCGATGCAGGCGCACCTGGCGACCTCGAAGGAAACGCTGATCGCCTCGCTGCGGGTGAACCAGCTGGCGTGACCGCCAGACCGATTGACAGGGCATTTGCCGTCTCGATAGTGTTTTTTATCATTATGGACGAACGGTCCGGAACGGAGGGGGCTTCGCATGATCGATGCACATCAGCATTTCTGGCAATTGGGTCGCGGTGATTATGCCTGGCCCAACGCGGATGTGGAGCCGATCTTCCGTGATTTCGGCCCGTCGGACCTTGCGCCGCTGATCGAGGCGGCAGGGATCGACCAGACCGTTCTGGTTCAGGCGACACCAACGGTGGCCGAGACGGAGTTCCTGCTGCAGATCGCCGCCCGCACGCCGTTCGTCGCCGGTGTCGTGGGCTGGGTGGAACTGACCGCGCCGGATGCGGTTGCGACCATCGAACGGCTGCAGGCTGACCCGGCGCTGAAGGGATTGCGGCCCATGCTGCAGGGCATTGAGGACACGGACTGGATCCTGCAGCCCGCAGCAGAGCCCGCCTTGCGCCACATGGCGGCGACCGGCCTCTGCTTTGATGCGCTGGTCCAGCCGCGCCATCTGGAGGCGATCGCGCGCCTCGCTTCCCATCATCCCGATCTGCGCATCGTCATCGATCACATGGCGAAGCCGAGGATTGGGGGCGAGCAAGCGCCCGAGGCCGTCTGGCTCAGCGGCATGGATGCGCTGGCGGCCCTGCCGAATGTCTGGTGCAAGTTGTCGGGCATGGTCACCGAGATCGGACCGGACTGGACCATGGCTGACCTGACTGCCCATGCGGCGCATGTGCTGGACCGCTTCGGTGCGGGCCGGGTCATGTGGGGCAGCGACTGGCCGGTGGTGAACCTCGCGGGCAACTATGCGGGCTGGCATCAGGCCGCGATGGACCTGACCGCCGGGCTGTCATCCGAAGACAGGGAACAGGTGTTCGAAGGCACAGCGCGGGCGTTCTATGGCCTGACCTGATCCAAGTTGGCTCCAATGAAAAAGGCCCCGGACTCTCCGGGGCCTTTTCACTTCTCTCTTCAGTTCAGTGAACCGTGTTGCTGCGCGAGCCCTCGCCGACCGCGCCCAGCTTGTGCCCGGCGGTGCCGACATGGTTGCCGACCAGCAGGCCGTTCTCGTTGGCGCTGACCTGGACGGTCTGGCCGTCCAGTACCTCGCCCGAAAGCAGCATCTCGGCCAGCGGGTCCTGCAGGGCGCGCTGGATGACGCGCTTCAGCGGACGGGCGCCGAAGACCGGATCATAGCCCTCGTCGGCCAGCCATTTCATCGCCTTCTCGTCCAGGTCCAGTGTGATCTTGCGTTGCGCAAGGCGCTGTTCCAGCAGCCACAGTTGAATGCGGACGATCCCGTCCATGTTCTCACGCGTCAGGCGGCGGAAGATGATGATCTCGTCCAGCCGGTTCAGGAATTCGGGGCGGAAATGGGCCCGCACCGCATCCATCACTTCCTTCCGCGCCTCGCCGGAATCGGCATTGTCGGGCAGGGTCGACAGCGCATGGGAACCGAGGTTCGAGGTCAGCACGATCAGCGTGTTCTTGAAGTCCACGCGCCGGCCCTGACCATCGGTCAGCTGCCCGTCATCCAGCACCTGCAACAGCACGTTGAAGACATCCGGATGCGCCTTCTCGACCTCATCGAACAGGATCACCGCATAGGGACGCCGCCGCACGGCCTCGGTCAGCACGCCGCCTTCGTCATAGCCGACATAGCCCGGAGGTGCGCCGATCAGGCGGGCGACCGAGTGCTTTTCCATGAACTCGGACATGTCGATGCGGATCATCGCCGATTCGTCGTCGAACATGTATTCGGCCATCGCCTTGGTCAGCTCGGTCTTGCCGACGCCGGTCGGGCCGAGGAACAGGAAGGACCCCAGCGGCCGGTTCTCGTCATTCAGGCCGGCGCGGGCGCGGCGGACGGATTTCGAGATGGCGGTGACGGCTTCGGACTGGCCGATGACGCGCTTGCCGAGGATTTCTTCCATCTTCAGCAGCTTGTCACGCTCGCCTTCCAGCATCTTGGTCGTCGGGATGCCGGTCCAGCGCTCGACCACCTCGGCGATCTGCTCGGGGCGGACGCTTTCCTCGACCATCATGCCGTCGCCGCTGCTGCCATCGGCTTCAGCCAGCTTCTTTTCGAGGCCGGGGATGATGCCATAGGACAGTTCGCCCGCGCGGGCCAGGTTGCCCTCGCGCTTGGCCTGGTCCAGTTCGGCCCGGGCCTTTTCCAGCTGCTCCTTGAGGTTGCGCGAGCCTTCAAGCTTGTCCCGCTCGGCCTGCCAGCGGGCGGTCATCTCGCTGCTGCGCTCCTGCAGGTCCGAGAGATCCTTTTCCAGCCGCTCCAGCCGGTCCTTGCTGGCAGCGTCATCCTCTTTCTTCAGCGCCTCGGCCTCGATCTGCATCTGCAGGATCTGTCTATCCAGCGCATCCAGTTCCTCGGGCTTGCTGTCCACTTCCATGCGCAGCCGGCTGGCGGCCTCGTCCACGAGGTCGATGGCCTTGTCGGGCAGGAAGCGGTCGGTGATGTAGCGGTTCGACAGTTCCGCCGCAGCCACCAGCGCCGCGTCCGAGATGCGGACGCCGTGATGCAGTTCGTATTTCTCCTTGATGCCGCGCAGGATCGAGATGGTGTCCTCGACCGTCGGCTGTTCGACCAGCACCGGCTGGAAGCGGCGGGCAAGGGCCGCGTCCTTCTCGATATATTTGCGGTATTCGTCCAGCGTGGTGGCGCCGACGCAATGCAGCTCGCCCCGGGCCAGCGCGGGCTTGATCAGGTTGGCGGCATCCATGGCGCCATCGGTCTTGCCGGCGCCGACCAGCGTGTGCAGCTCGTCGATGAAGAGGATGATCTCGCCGGCAGCGGACTCGATCTCCTTCAGGATGGATTTCAGCCGCTCCTCGAACTCGCCGCGATATTTCGCCCCGGCGATCAGCGCGCCCATGTCCAGCGCCATCAGCTTCTTGTTCTTCAGGCTCTCGGGCACATCGCCATCGACGATGCGCAGCGCCAGACCCTCGGCGATGGCAGTCTTGCCGACGCCGGGCTCGCCGATCAGCACCGGGTTGTTCTTGGTGCGGCGCGACAGCACCTGCATGGCGCGGCGAATTTCCTCGTCGCGGCCGATGATCGGGTCGATCTTGCCTTCCTCGGCGGCGGCGGTCAGGTCGCGGGCGTATTTCGACAGCGCCTCATAGCCTTCCTCGGCGCTGGCCGTGTCGGCGGTGCGGCCCTTGCGGATCTCGTTGATGGCGGCGTTCAGGTTCTGCGCGGTGACGCGGCCGGCGGTCAGCGCGTCCTTGGCATTGGTGTTGACGATCGCCAGCGCGGTCAGGATGCGCTCGGCCGGCACGAAGCTGTCGCCGGCCTTCTTAGCCAGCTGCTCGGCCTCGTCCAGCACGCGGACCATCGAGGGATCGACATAGACCTGTCCATTGCCGCCCGAGACCTTGGGCAGCTTGGCCACGGCCTGATCAACCGCCTGACGCACGGCGCGGGCATCGCCTCCGGATTTGGTGATGAGGTTCGTTGCGAATCCCTGATCGTCGTCCATCAGGGCCTTCAGCAGGTGTTCGGGCATGACCCGCTGGTTCTCGTCGCGGATCGCGATGGTCTGCGCAGCCTGCATGAAGCCGCGAGACCGCTCGGTGAACTTTTCCATGTTCATCGGCAGTAGTCTCCTTCTGATTAGCCCCCGCTGTCGGACCACCCATCAAGGCATGGTCAGGTGCGGGTCTTCACTGACCATTTGGTCACGCCCCGACACCCTTTCAAGACAGAAAAAATCATGGCATAAGCCCAAAGTTTTCACAATCTGCAGGAGGTCGAGATGGACGACAGGCTGATCGTGGCGCTGGACGTGCCGAATGCGATTGCGGGGTTGGAACTGGCAGGGAAGCTGGGCGATTCCGTCAGTTTCTACAAGATCGGTTTGGGGATGCTGACCGGGGGTGGGCTGGCGCTGGCCAACGAGCTGAAGGAGGAGCATGGCAAGCGCATCTTCCTGGACATGAAGCTCTATGACATCGGCGCGACGGTCGAGGCGGCGGTGCGCGGGCTGGCGCAGTTCGATCTGGATTTCCTGACCGTCCATGGCGATCCGCACGTGGTCCGCGCGGCCAAGGAGGGCGCGGCGGGCAGCAATACGAGAATTCTGGGCGTGACCATCCTGACTTCGCTCAATCGCGCCGATCTGGATGCCGGGCTGATCCTGCCGGGTGACATTCACGAGATCACCGTGGAACGGGCCGCGCGCGCCTTTGACGCGGGCGCGGACGGGATCATCTGTTCACCGCGCGAGGCGGCGGCAATCCGGGCCCTGCCCAATGCGGGGCTGATCGTGACCCCCGGCGTGCGGCCCGCGGGGGCTGATCTGGGCGATCAGAAGCGGGTCGAAACCCCGGCCAGCGCCATCGCTGCGGGGGTCGATCACATCGTCGTCGGTCGCCCGATCTGGAAAGCCCCGAACCCGCGCGCGGCGGCCGAGGCGATCCTGGCCGAGATGGCCTCGCCGCAGGCCGTCCATCCGAACGGCTGACGCCCTTCGGGCAATCCGCAGTTGACCGCCACGGCCACCGCCTGCCACCTTCCCGACACCATGCGGAGGGCGGGCGATGGATCAGGATCTGTCAGGCATCAGGCAGCGGGCCGAGAATGATCTGGTCCTGTCCTTCCTCGCCGTGCGCCGGGCCATCGGCCTGTTGGGGCTGTTCCTGCCATTGGCGCTGATCGCATATGGCATCCTCAGCGGCGAGGGCATCCGGGGCAGCCTCTCGTCCTATTACTACTCGCCCATGCGCGAGATCTTCGTCGGCACGCTCTGCGCGCAGGCGGTGTTTCTGTGGAGTTACGAGGGCTATCGCCCCGTCGAGGCTAACTGGCTGACCGACCGCAATCTGTCGCGGGCTGCGGCCCTTGGTGCGGCCGGGATCGCGCTTTGGCCGACCATACCCGAGCCGGGCGCGCCGGAGGTGGTCTGCACGTTGACCCAGTGCGTCTTCGGCCTGCAATTCACCCGCGTGGTGCATTTCGCTGCGGCCCTGCTGTTCTTCGGGGCAATGGCCGTCACCTTCGTCTGCCTCTTCACCCGCGGTGACGACGGCGAACCGCTGAAGCGCGGCGCGAATCGCATCTATCGCGCCTGCGGCTGGATCATCATCGCCGCCTTGCTGCTGATCGGGCTGGTGCAGTTCACGCCGCTCGGGTCTGATCTTGAATCATGGAACCCGGTCTTCTGGCTCGAAGTGCTGGCCAGTGCCGCCATTGCCACAAGCTGGTCGGTCAAGGGTCGCAGGCTGCAAACCGTGGTGCGAGCGATCGCCGGGGTCAGGTGATCAGCCGAGGTGGAGCGCCGATCTGATCCAGCCGCGGAAGGCCGGAACCGAAAGCGGATGGGCCAGATAGTCGGCAATCGGCATCATCCGCCATTCCTGCCCCTCGTCGCCAAAGCGGATCGCGGCGATCTCGGCCTCGGTGATGGTGCCAACCAACAGCCAGGAGGACAGGCCGGGGCGCGACATCGAGGGAAAGGCCCGCGCTGTCAGCCGCTCGGGCGGTAGCGTCAGGCCGTATTCCTCGAAAAGTTCGCGTAGCCCGCATTCCATCGGCGTCTCGTTAGCCTCGCGACCGCCGCCGGGCAGGTCCCAGTGACCGGGAAAGGGGATGCTGTCGATCTCGTCGCGCAGATGGGTCAGCATGTCGCCGTCACGGGTCAGCAGAAGCTTCGTCGCGGCGAAGTCGTCCTCAGCTTCAGTCATTGTCGTTGATGTCGCGGTCCCAGACCCGGACCTGATCCTTGCGCACCCCGGCGAGGCGGCGCAGCAGATACCAGATCAGCCCCGAGAGGATCGCGGTCACGACCAGCGCCATCGGCAGACCGCCGGACCAGAGACCGATCAGCAACACCAGCCCCATGAGCGCGACGGCGATGGCGACGCCCAGAAACGCCCATGCCGGCACCAGCAGTTCCAGCAGCGCCAGAACCAGCGCCGCAATCAGCCAGAGCCAGCCGTTCTCCCAGTTCATTTGCGCGCCCCTGTCAGCAGGCGGAAGGCATCCGTGAAGCTGTCGAGCGCGGCGGCGGGCAGGATCACCGTCTGCTTGCCGCTGCCTTGCCCCACGGTGGTCAGCGCCTCGACTTGCTTCATCGCCACCTGGTATTGCGCAGCTTCTAGCCCGCCCTTGGCGATGGCCTCGGCGATAGCGGTGGTGGCAAAGGCCTCGGCCTCGGCCAGGATTCGCTTGGCCTTGGCCTGCTGTTCGGCGGCATAGAGGTCGCCGTCCGCGGCCAGTTCGGTGGCGCGGCGGCGCCCCTCGGCCTCGGTCACCTGCGCGCGCCGGGCGCGCTCAGCGTTCAGCTGTTGCAGCATGGCGGCGCGGGTGGCCTCGTCCAAGTTCACGTCGAGGATCTCGGCCCGGGTGACCTCGATGCCCCAGTCATCGACGATATTGGCCAGCGATTCGCGGATGCGTTCGATCAGATGGGCGCGGTTCGACTGGACCTGATCCAGCTCCATCGTGCCGATTTCCGAGCGCACGATGCCGGCGACCGTGGTCGAGATGGCGGCGTCCACGTCGCGGATGCGGTAGACGGTCTTTTCCGGCTCGATGATGCGATAGAATACCGAGGTTTCGACCTGCACCAGCACGTTGTCGGCGGTGATCGCGTCCTGCCGCGTGGTCGGCAATTGCCGCTCGAGGATCGAGATCTTGTGCGCCACCCGGTCCAGATAGGGGACGATGAAGTTGATCCCCGGCCCCAGAACCGCACGCAGCCGGCCAAAGCGCTCGACCACGTATTTCTCGGATTGCGGCACGATGCGAACGGCCTTGCTGACGGTAACGAAGATGACGATCGCCAGAACGATCAGCGCGATGTTCTGGGTCAAAAGGCCGATGAGCTGTTCTTCCATCAAGATATCCTGTGACTGGTAAAGTTACGGCCGCGATTACTCGGCGGCATAGGGACGGCGCGCGGCACCGCCGGCATCGAGCGATGACAGGGTGCGGATCACCCGCGCGATGCGGGCGGCGAAATCGTCGAAATCGGGGCGCTTGGTGATCGTCGCCTCGTCCATGTAAAGCCGGCGGTCTATCTCCAGCTGCACCACATGGATATTGCGCGCCGGCTGGCCATAGGTGGCGGCGATATAGGCGCCCGAGAAGGGCGAGTTGCGCCGCACCCGCCAGCCTTCGGCCTCGCAGGCGCTGGCGATGGCATCGGTGACGCGGGCCGAGGCCGAGGCGCCGTGGCGGTTGCCCAGCACGATATCGGGGCGCGGCGCGGTCAGGTGGTTCAGCGCGTCATGCGGCATGGAATGCATGTCGATCAGCACCGCCTTCCCGAAGCGCGTCCGCGCCTCATCGATCAGCGCCCGCAGCGCGGCGTGATAGGGGCGCCAATAGGCGTTCAGCCTGCGTTCGGCTTCGGACTGGCTGATTGGTGCATGATGGATGGCGCGGCCCTGCGAGACGACGCGGGGAATCACCCCCAGCCCGGCCATGGTGCGCTGGTTCAGCGGCGCGCGCGGGGTACCGCGGACCACCAGCGGGTCGATCTCTTCGACGCCGCGGTTGAGATCGACCATGGCGCGCGGATAACCGGCGCTGAGCGTGACCGCCCCCATCTCGGGCGCGCAGGCGATGATCTGGTCAACAAAGGCATCCTCGGAGGAGCGCAGCAGGTTCAGCGGTAGCCGGCTCGATTCGAGGAACCAGTCGGGATAGATGCGCCCCGAATGCGGCGACCCGAAGATCACCCCGCTCTGCCAATGCCGCGGGCGGGTCACCGTGAAGGCCGTGCCGGTTTCGCTCATCCGGTTCAGATCCGTTTCTTTGCCTGCCCTTCTTCTCTATATAGAGGTTTGGAAATCCGCGCCAATACCACTTGAAACCCCCGGATCACCCCTATATAGGCATCCGGACCGACGCGATTTCGGCTGGATCACCCAAGCGGGGCTGGCAGAATCACCAAGGTAGGGGCGGTTAGCTCAGCGGTAGAGCACTACGTTGACATCGTAGTGGCCACTGGTTCGATCCCAGTACCGCCCACCATATTCGCGCCCCCGGAGGACCGGGGGCATTTGTTTTAACGGCGCCGTCGCGGCGCCCTCAGCAGGAGAAGACCGATGAAGGTTGTCAACTCGCTCCGGTCGCTGAAGAACCGGCACCGCGACTGCCAAGTCGTGCGTCGCAAAGGCCGGATCTACGTGATCAACAAGACGAACCGCCGTTTCAAGGCCCGCCAGGGCTGAGCCGCGGATCGCGCCAGACGACGAATGGACCCGCCCTTGCCGGCGGGTTTTTTCATGACTGGCGCTGACCTTTGCCATGACCCAGCCTGACGTCGTGATCCGCCGCCATCGGACCGGACCCGTTCGGTCTTTCGCGGCCTATTCGCCCTGCGAGGCCTATCGCTATGTCCTGTCGCGGCGATGGGCGGCGGGGCCGGCACTGCTTTACGTCATGTTGAACCCCTCGACCGCGACCGAGTTTGCCAATGACCCGACCATCGAGCGCTGCGAGCGCCGGGCGAGGGCACTGGGATATGCGGGGCTGGGCGTGGTCAACCTGTTCGCCTATCGCGCCAAGCGTCCGGAAGACCTGATGCGTGCCGAGGACCCGGTCGGCCCGCTGAACGAAGCGGCGATCCGCTTGGCCCTCCGCCGCGCCGACGGGGTGCTCTGCGCCTGGGGTTCCCATGGCAGTCATCGCGGACAGGACGCAAGGCTGCTGTCGCTGCTGCGGCAATCGGGCCGTCCGTTGCTGCATCTGGGGCTGACCAAGAGCGGCGCGCCCCGTCATCCGCTTTACGTCGCCTATGCGCGCTCACCCGAGGCTTGGACCGGTTAACCCATTCTTAAGGAACGACTTAGCCGGTATCCGATTCCTTGGTAGGGTGGAGGTGCGGCCCGGATGCCGCGCCTTGTTCTGGGTATCATCATGTTAATGATTGCCGGGTTGATCGGCCTGATGCTGGTCGGTGTGGCCGTGGATCTCGGCATCGCGGCCAATGGGTCGCCGTCTGACGAGGACGAAGGCGATGATCCGCAGGCTGCGCTGCCGGCCGGTCCGGGCGAGGGGGAGGAAGCTCTCGAGTTTGCCCCCGACGGACTGCAGATCGGCACCGAGTTCTTCGACGCGATGATGGGCGATGGAGCCGATGATCTGCTCGAGGGGCGCGAGGGCGCCGATGATCTTCGCGGTGGCCAGGGCGATGAC
This sequence comes from Paracoccus zhejiangensis, assembly GCF_002847445.1. Classification (NCBI taxonomy): domain Bacteria; kingdom Pseudomonadati; phylum Pseudomonadota; class Alphaproteobacteria; order Rhodobacterales; family Paracoccaceae; genus Paracoccus; species Paracoccus zhejiangensis. Next base: position 3,699,812 of record NZ_CP025430.1, read on the forward strand.
ACGCTGCGTGGCGGCGATGGCGATGACTGGATCCAGGGCGAATCGGATTTCGGCCCCGGCGGAGACGATCGGCTGGAGGGCGGGACCGGCGATGACCTTCTGGCCGGGCAGGGCGGTGATGACACCATCCAGGGCGGCGCCGGCGCCGACAGCATTCAGGGCGGCGACGGCGATGACCTGCTGGAAGGTGGCGAAGGCCGTGACTGGGTCGACGGCGGTGCCGGCAATGACCGTCTGGTGTCCGGACCGGGTGAGGACGATCTGACCGGCGGGGCCGGTGACGACCTGCTAATCGGCAATGACGGGGTTGAGACCAGTTGGCTGCACGGTGGGTCCGGCAATGACACATTGGCCGCCGGCGCAGGTGATTTCGCCGAGGGGCAGGAGGGCGATGATGTCTATATCGTCCATCCGGGCGATGGTCCGCTGCCGGTGATCGCCGGTCTTGACGGCAGGGCCGACCGGCTCGAGCTGCAACTACCCGACGAGATGGAGCGGGCAGTGGTTGATCTAGCCGATGCGCATGATGGCGGGTTGTTGCTGCGGGTGAATGGCACCGCAGTGGCCAGGCTTGTAGGTGCGGTACATGTCGATGGCCTGCAGGTTCAGGTTCATCAGCGCGAGGTTTGATTGGCTGCCAGCAGTTTGCGCAGTGAAGCATATAGCGCCGGATCCGAAGCGTGGCATTGTTGCGCCGGATGGCGTCGGGCTTGACGCTCTGCGTATGGACCGGTCTACCGTTCGGCCTTCTGCAGCGTGATCGGCGGTACGGCCGAAAACACTTTCCTTTCCACCGGTTTTTGCCTATCCACCGCCAGTCCGCTGGGTGATTCTGGCGGCACACTCCATGGGCCTTGCTGGACGACATCCCGGCCTGCGCCATAACCCTTTGATCCGAAAAGGAGACCCCGATGTCGATCACGGTTGAAGAGAAGAACAAGGTCATCAGCGAATTCGCCACCAAAGCCGGCGATACCGGTTCGCCCGAAGTTCAGGTTGCGATCCTGACCTCGCGCATTTCCACGCTGACCGAGCATTTCAAGACCCACAAGAAAGACAACCACAGCCGCCGTGGCCTGCTGATGATGGTCGCGCAGCGCCGCAAGCTGCTGGACTATCTGAAGGGCAAGGACGAGGCCCGTTACCAGGACCTGATCAAGCGCCTCGGCATCCGCCGCTAAGCGCCCGGTCTTTCCGGTTTCGAACGCCCGTGCCGAAAGGTGCGGGCGTTTTGCTTTGGCGGTGTCAGGCGAACAGCCGGCGGGTCAGCCGCCCGTCGATCAGCGCCAGACCGGCGGCAATCATCAACACGCCCAGAAAGTGCGCCGCCCCCAATGATTCGTTCAAGAATAACCAACCGAGCAGGATGGCCGAAACCGGGACGAGGAAGGTGACCAGCGACAGGTTGGTGGCGCCGGCGCGGGCAAGAATGCGGAAATAGAGCACATAGGCCAGCCCGGTGCAGATCACCCCCAGAAGGATCACCGACAGCCAGACCGTGCCCGGGACCTCGGCGCCCGGCAGCCCGTCCACGGCCAGCATCACCGGCAGCAGGATCAGGGTCGAGCCGCTGACCATGCCGGCGCTGGTGGTGATGGGATCGACGCCCATGCGGCGGAAGCGGCGGCCATAGGTGCCGGCAAAGGCATAGGAGATCGCGGCGCCGAGGATGGCCAGCTGCGGCAGCACGGCATGGCCAAGCCCGGCCAGCGTGTCGAGTCCGATCATCACCGCAACTCCGCCAAGACCGAGGACCACGCCCATCAACTTGGCCGGGGTCGCAGCCTCGTCGCTGAGAAAGGCCGAGGTGACGATGACGGTCCAGAGCGGCGTGGTTGCGTTGAGGATCGAGGCCAGACCCGAGGGGATTGCCGTCTGGCCCCAGACGATCAGCCCGAAGGGCACCACGTTGTTCAGAAAGCCCATGACCAGAAACGCGCCCCAGATGGCCGGGTCACGCGGCAGGCGCGCGCCGCTCAAGGCCACGACCAGCCACAGCACCACGGCCGCCACGCCGACGCGCAGGGTGACAATGGTGAGGACCGGCAGCCCGGTGACGGCAATGGCGATCAGGAAGAACGAGGCGCCCCAGATCAGCGACAACAGCAGAAGCTGGGCCCATTCAGCCTTGCCCATCTGCACGTCGATGGTGGCCGCCGGGGCGGCGATACGCGGGCGGTTCATCTGGGTCGGCTCACGACCGGCCCAGCATGTAGAATTCGTCGTTGGGGCGAATGTCGCCGGCGTTCACCAGCCGGTTCGACATGCCGAAGAACGCGGCGATGGCGGCGATGTCCCAGATCTCGTCCGGGGTGAAGCCAGCCGCCTCCAGCGCCTGATGATCGGCATCGGTGATGGACTGGGCGTCCAGCGTGACCTTTTCGGCATAGGCCAGCATGGCGCGCTGCCGGTCGGTCAGATCGGCCTTGCGCCAGTTCACCGCCACCTGGTCGGCGATATGCACGTTCTTGGCCCGGATGCGCAGGATGGCGCCATGCGCAACCACGCAATACTGGCATCGGTTCAGCCCGCTGGTGGCGACCACGATCAGCTCGCGCTCGGCCTTCGACAGGCCTTCGTCGCTGTCCATCAGCGCGTCGTGATAGGCGAAGAAGGCGCGGAACTCGGCCGGGCGATGGGCCAGCGCAAGGAAGATGTTCGGGATGAAGCCCGATTTCTCGGAGACCTTGGCGATGGCCTCGCGCAGGTCCTCGGGCAGGCTTTGCAGATCGGGAATGGCGAAGCGGCTGATGGGATGGGTGTCTTGGGTCATGGGGGCCTCCTTCGCGGGCAGATTGCGCCAGTTCATTCCCGGATGGAAGACGGGGCTGACGGCGACACTGCCAGAGGACGGGGTGCCGCGGGCGCGAGGAACGGGCGTCTCATTCGGCCAGGCTACTCGCCCTGACCTGCCGGCCAGATTCAGCCTGCCGCAGCGTCACCCGCGAGGGCGCGATCAGCAGAAACTGGCATGAATGGAAATGTGCTGTCATAATAGACCTATGACAATTTGAGCGTACAGGAATTGACTGGAATTTCCCTGACGAACACGACCGGGACGAGGGAAAGGTTTCACGAGGCTGGCCGCGCGCGAAGGTGTGGTCAGTGCCGGGAACCCACCCGGAATTACTTGTTAAAACTAAACATATCACTGACCAACCCTCGGCGCTTGCAACGGCCATAACCTCGGGAAGGGGCCAATTGAGCTGAACGAGTAGTCAGCCGATAGCAGAACAGAACAGATGAGCCAAAACGACAGTCTTAAACTTCACGTTGTGCTCGTGAACGGTGGGATTGTGCACTTCACGTCACGTGAATTGCGCAAATTGATCTACAGCCGCCGGGTGCTGATTCTGCTGGCCGGTTTTTTGCTGGCCATCGGAACCAGCGATCCGACGCTGTTTCCCAGCCTGCCGGAATACCAGTCGCGGCTGTTCTACTGGACGGTTTCGGTCGCGCTCTACCTGCTGCTGCTTCCCTTCTGGGTCGATGCGCTGATCCGCTTCTGGCCCAAGATCTCGACGGGTCCGTTGCCGATGATCGGGGCAACCGTCCCGCTGGTGATCGCGCTGACCGCCTTTGCCTCGGCCATGCCGGTGATCTTTGGCGACCTGGTGCCGGCGCGGGGTCATTCGATCAACTGGATCACCATCATCAAGAACTGCTTCATCGCCCAGGTAATCGAGACGATCGCGCTGGTCTGGCTGCTGCCGATCCAGCGGCTCGAGGCTGAAAAGAGCCGGGCCAGCGACCCTGTGGACGCCAATGCTGCGAAGCCTGCAGCGCCGGCGATCCGCTATGTCGTGCTGAACGGTCGGTCGCTGCCGGTGCCGCTGATCCGCAGCGTGCGCAGCGCCGAGCATTACCTTGTGGTGACGACCAAGACCGGCACGGCCGAGTTCCGAGCCCGGATGAAGGATTTTCTGGAACAGCTCGAGGATGGCGACGGTATCCAGACGCACCGATCCTACTGGGTGTCGCGCGCCGAGGCCGTGGAGATGTCCGGATCGAACGTCAAGACCGCCTCGGGCGAGATCATTCCCGTCTCGCGCGGCAAGCTGCAGGACGTGCGCGACTGGTTCCGGCGGCAGGGAAAGCCGCATTAGCTGATGATGTTGCTGCTATTTCGCCTTCAGGGCTGACAGCACCGCCTGCACCTTGGCGGTGCGGTGCAGGTCGACATGGGTGACCAGCCAGAATTGCGCGTCCCATTCCGACAGCGACAGCACCTCGACCAGCCCGGTGGCGCGCATCGGGCTGACCCAGCCCAGGCCCAGCCCGGCCCGGATCGCCGTCAGCCGCGCCTCGAAATCATTGCTGACCAGGACCACGTTCTCGGGCGGAATCTGGTCGGCCAGCCAGCGCATCGCGGGCGAGCGCCGGGCCTCGGGGCCGGGCAGGATGAAGCGATGGGCGCTGACATCCTCGATCATGCCCACCTCTTCGACATAGGCGGGAGAGCCGTAAAGCGCGGCATGGAGCTGCATCAGGGGCTGGGCGATGTAATCGGGCTCGGTCGGGCGCGCACCGGCGCGAATGGCGATGTGGGCCTCGCCCGTGTCGAGGCGATACAGCCGGATATCGGTCATGTAGCGCAGCCTTAGGCCGGGGTTTGCGCGCATCAACTCGATCAGCCTCGGCATGATCATCTCGGTCAGGTCCGGCAGGGCAGTGACGACGATCTCGCCCTCGATCCTGTCGCCCGAGCCGGCGATCCGGGCCGCCATCTGGGCAAAGCGGGCATCGGCGGCGCTGGCCTCGTCCATCAGGGTCTGGCCGGCCTCGGTCAGGGAATAGCCGCGCGGATGGCGCTGGAACAGCCTTGCCCCAAGGCGATCCTCCAGCGCGTCGATGTGGCGGATGACCGTCGCATGATGGACGCCAAGTGCGGAGGCCGCCCCGCTGACCGTGCCCGCCCGCGCGACGGCCAGTGCCGTGCGAATCCCGTCCCAATCTTCCATTTTGTGCATCCGTGAACAGAACCTGCGCGATTATTGCGGATATGCGCAGAGCTGCAAGGCCCTATATCGGCGCTAACACATCGTCACCAGAATTCGGGAAGAGATCCACATGAACATCCTGCACCTCGACAGCGCCATCACCGGCGACGCCTCGGTTTCGCGCAAGCTGACCGCCGACATCGTCGCCAAGCTGAAGGCCAGCCACCCGAATGCCAGCGTCACCTATCGTGACCTCGCCAAGGGCGTGCCGGCCATCGACGGCACCTGGGTCGAGGCCACGCGCGGCACTGCCGGCGACGCCTCGAGCGCCCATGCCACCGTCGTTGCCACCTCGGACGCCTATCTGAAGGAAGTGCAAGACGCCGACGTGCTGGTCATCGGGATGCCGATCTACAACTTCGCCATCGGCGCGCCGCTGAAAAGCTGGATCGACCAGATCGCCCGGACCGGCATCAGCTTCCGCTATACCGAGGCCGGCCCCGAGGGTCTGCTGACCGGCAAGCGCGCCATCGTGGCCTACAGCGCCTCGGGCACGCCGATCGGCTCGGAACTGGACCATGCCTCGGCCTATATCCGCTTCATCCTCGGCTTCTTCGGCATCACCGATGTCGAATTCGTCGCCGCCGACCGGCTGGTTTTCGACCGCGATGCCTCGCTGGCCCGCGCCAGCGCCGATCTGGAAAAACTGGCCGCCTGATCCCTCCGTGCCAGCCAAGAACGGCCCTCGTTGACTCGGGGGCCGTTTTTCCATATCAGAACCTCAATTCCCGGAAGGCCATCCTTCCGGTCCCCGTCCGATACGGGGATCGCCCCCCGTCAGCGCGTCGCGCCCACGGGGGCATTACTGTTTTTCTTGGTCCGTCCGGGCCGGGGTAGTTGGACCGCAGGAGGCCCGCGATGTTCGAGAACCTGTCAGACCGCTTGGGCGGCGTCTTCGACCGGCTGACCAAGCAGGGCGCGCTGACCGAGGATGACGTCACCGCCGCCATGCGCGAGGTGCGCACCGCGCTTCTGGAGGCTGACGTTTCGCTGCCGGTGGCACGGAACTTCGTCAAGACGGTGACCGGCAAGGCCACGGGCGCGGCGGTGACGAAATCGATCACCCCGGGCCAGCAGGTGGTAAAGATCGTCCATGACGAGCTGATCAAGGTGCTGCAGGGCGAGGGCGAGCCCGAGGCTCTGCGCATCGACAACCCGCCCGCGCCGATCCTGATGGTCGGTCTGCAGGGCTCGGGCAAGACCACCACTACGGCGAAGCTGGCGAAACGCCTGAAGGACCGCGAGAAGAAGCGGGTGCTGATGGCCTCGCTCGACACCAACCGCCCGGCCGCGATGGAGCAGCTGGCGATCCTCGGCCAGCAGATCGGCGTCGACACGCTGCCGATCATCAAGGGCGAAAGCGCCGTCCAGATCGCCAAGCGTGCCAAGCAGCAGGCGACGCTGGGCGGCTATGACGTCTATATGCTGGACACCGCCGGTCGTCTGCATATCGACGAAGTGCTGATGGACGAGGTGCAGGCGGTCCGCGACGTGGCGAACCCGCGCGAGACCCTGCTGGTCGTCGATGGTCTGACCGGTCAGGACGCGGTGAACGTGGCGACCGAGTTCGACGGCAAGGTCGGCATCTCGGGTGTGGTGCTGACGCGGATGGATGGCGACGGGCGCGGCGGTGCGGCGCTGTCGATGCGGGCCGTGACCGGCAAGCCGATCCGGTTCGTCGGTCTGGGCGAAAAGATGGACGCGCTGGAAGGTTTCGACGCGCAGCGTATCGCCGGCCGTATCCTGGGCATGGGCGATATTGTTGCGCTGGTCGAGAAGGCGCAGGAAGTGCTGGAGGTCGAGCAGGCCGAACGCATGATGAAGCGCTTCCAGAAGGGCCTGTTCAACATGAACGACCTCAGGAACCAGCTTGAGCAGATGCAGAAGATGGGCGGGATGCAGTCCATCATGTCGATGATGCCGGGCATGGGCAAGATGGCCAAGCAAGCCGAAGAGGCCGGCATGGATGACAGCGCCATCCGCCGCCAGATCGCGCTGATCAACTCGATGACCAAGAAGGAACGGGCCAATCCCGACCTGCTGCAGGCCAGCCGCAAGAAGCGCATCGCCGCCGGCGCCGGCCTGGACGTGGCGGAACTGAACCGGCTTCTGAAGATGCAGCGCCAGATGGGCGACACGATGAAGAAGCTCGGCAAGATGGGCAAGGGGGGCATGCTGAAACAGGCCATGCGCGCGATGCAAGGGAAGGGCGGCGGTCTGCCCGACATGGCGAATGTCGATCCGGCGAAAATGGCCGAGGCGACCAAGATGCTGCAGGACCCCAAGGGGCTGGGCGGTCAACTGGGCGGTGCAGGGCTGCCGGCGGGTCTGTCGGGGCTGTTCGGGAAGAAGTAATGACCACCCTCTCCGTCGATATTCCGGTGATCGAAACCGAACGCCTGATCCTGCGCGAACCGCGCCTGTCGGATCTGGATGCGATGATCGCATTCGGCGTCTCGGACAGGACGCAATATGTCGGCGGCAAATTCGAACCCTGGCAAAGCTGGGGCGCGCTCAACGCCAGCATCGGCCATTGGATCACCCGTGGTTTCGGCTGGTGGATGCTGGAAGACAAGGCCAGCGGCCAGACGGCTGGCCGTGTGGGCGTGGGTTACCACCTCGACTGGCCCGAGCCGGAACTGGGCTGGCATATCTATGAAGGTTTCGAGAGCAAGGGCCTTGCCCATGAGGCCGCGCTGGCCGCCCGAAACCATGCGCAGGGCCAGATGGGCCTTGGTCCGCTGATCTCGCTGATCGATCACGGCAATATCCGGTCGCAGCGCCTTGCCGAGCGCCTTGGCGCGGTGATCGAAACTCCGGACTTCCGGATCCGTGGCGCAAGCTGCGCGATCTACCGCCACCCGGCAGGTGTCGTATGAGTGCCCCGACCCTGACCACCGGCCGGCTGACCCTGCGCCCGCATGACATGACGGACTTCCCGGCCTATTCCGCAGTCATGCAATCGGATCGCGCCATCCATATGGGTGGCCCATATGATCTGGCTCATGCCTGGATGTGGTTCGCCTCGGACGTTGCGCAATGGCCGCTCAAGGGCTGCGGCGCGCTGGCAGTCACCGAAACCGCGACCGGCCGGCTGGTCGGGCAGGTGATCCTGAACGACCTGCCGCATTACCCCGAACGTGAAATCGGCTGGCTGGCCTTTGATGAAGGGCAGGGCTACCTGACCGAGGCCGCCGCGCGCCTGCGGGACTATGCCTTTGACGATCTGGGCTGGCCCACGCTGGTCAGCTATATCGATGCGGATAACAGCCGCTCGATCGCGCTGGCACGCCGCCTTGGCGCCCAGCTTGATGCCGCCGCCGCCCGCCCCGGCCCGGAAGACCTCGTTTTCCGCCATGCGAGGACTGTCGCATGAGGGCCGCATTCATCTTGGCACAAATATCCTCGGGGGTCCGGGGGCAGACAGCCCCCGACTTCACCCTGATCGCCACGCCAGCCATCGGAGCCAGCGCATGACTGACGCAACCACCCGCGCCGCGAGCCTGCTGAAAGAGCATCGCGCCAGCATCGACCGGCTGGACGCGATCATCGTCTATACGCTGGCCGAGCGCTTCAAGCATACCCAATCCGTCGGCCGCCTGAAGGCCGAACATGATCTTCCGCCGTCCGATCCTGCCCGCGAGGCTGTCCAGATCGAGCGGCTGGAACGCCTCGCGCGCGAGGCCGACCTGGACCCGGAATTCGCGCGCAAATTCCTCAATTTCGTGATCGCGGAAGTCATCCGCCACCACGAAACCTTCCAATCCTAGGGTGGGGCTATCCCCCACCGCACCACGCCATTCTAAAGGAGAATCCCAATGGCAATGAAGATCCGTCTGGCCCGTGGCGGCAGCAAAAAGCGCCCGCATTACGCCATCGTCGCCACCGATTCGCGCATGCCGCGCGATGGCCGCTTCCTCGAGAAGCTGGGCACCTATAACCCGCTGCTGCCGAAAGACAGCGAAGACCGCATCAAGATGGACATCGAGCGCGTGCAGCACTGGCTGGGCCAGGGCGCGCAGCCGACCGACCGCGTGGCCCGCTTCCTGGAAGCTGCCGGCGTTACCGCCAAGACCGAGCGCAAGAACCTGAAGAAGGGCGAGCCCGGCAAGGCTGCCAAGGAGCGCGCCGAGAAGAAAGCCGCGCGCGCTGCTGCTCCGGCCGAAGAAAGCGCCGAGTAAGCCATGGCCTCGGCGGGCCGCATCTGTGTCGGCGCGATCGCGGGCGCCTTTGGCGTCCGTGGCGAGGTGCGGCTGAAAAGCTTCACCTCGGAACCGCGCGACATTGCAAGTTACGGCCCTCTGAGCAGTGAAGACGGCAAACGGTCCTTCACCATCAGCCTGACCCGGCCCGTTACCGGCGGGTTCGGGGCAAGGCTGACCGGCGTCGACACGCGCGAGGCGGCCGAGGCGCTGAAGGGCGTCACGCTCTGGGCGCCGCGCGAGGTGTTGCCGAGCCTTCCCGACGATGAGTTCTACCACACCGACCTGATCGGGCTCGAGGTGGTGGATACCGGCGGGCAGGCGCTTGGCCGGGTTCGCGCCATCTATGACCATGGCGCGGGTGATATTCTGGAAGTGGTGGGCCGCGAGATCCTGCTGCTGCCCTTCACCCGTGCGGTGGTGCCGACGGTCGACCTGACCGCCGGCCGCATCGTCGCCGACCCCCCGGGCGAGGATAATGATCCAGCCGAAGGAGAGGGCGCATGAGCCGCGATCCGCTGACCCTGGCTCTGGCGCTTGGCATGTTGGCTGGGCCGCTGCTCCAAGGGTTGACCGGCCAGTCAGATCCGCTGGCCTATATCTTCGCCATCCTCATCTCGGTCGCGCTGCTGCGCCCGCCGGTGCAAAGCTCGGGCCGCGAGGTCGGGGTGTTCGTGGTGGGTTTCCTTGTCATCGGGGGCCTGTCGCTGGGGCTCTGGTGGCTGGGCGGGCGTCTGGGGTCGCTGGCCGGGTTGCCCAACTGGCTGCCGGTGGGCGTCACGGTGGTCTTCGTTCTGGCCGCCATGGCGCGCCGGCACCTGATGCCGCCGGGGCCGGGCGCGTGAGCGACACGCCGTCGAAATCTCACGGAAGACTGACCATCCGTCCCAGCCTGAAGCCGCGTGAACTGATCACCGAGCCGCAGGTGAAAGGGGCGTGGACGGTGAACATCGTCACGCTGTTTCCCGAAGCCTTTCCCGGCACGCTTGGCCTGTCGCTGACCGGCAAGGCGCTGGCCGAGGGGCTGTGGAACCTGCGCACCATCCCGCTGCGCGAGCATGGTATCGGCAAGCATCGCAATGTCGATGACACGCCGGCAGGGGGCGGGGCCGGGATGGTGATCCGTCCCGACGTGATGGCCTCGGCACTGGATCAGGCCGATCCGCGGCTGCCGGTGCTCTATCTCTCGCCGCGCGGACGGCCCTTCACCCAAGCCCGCGCCCGTGCGCTGGCGGAGGGTCCGGGCGCCACCCTGATCTGCGGTCGCTTCGAGGGCGTGGACCAGCGGGTGCTCGAGGCGCGCGGCATCGAAGAGGTCAGCATCGGAGACTATGTCCTGACCGGTGGAGAGCTTGCAGCACAGGTCTTGATCGACGCGACGGTTCGCCTTATACCGCGCGTGCTGGGGAATCAGGCGTCACTGACCGAGGAATCCTTTTCCGAAGGTTTGCTTGAGCACCCGCAATATACTCGCCCCGCCGAGTGGGAAGGCCGCAGGATCCCCGATGTCGTCATGTCGGGAAATCACGCGGCCATTGCTGCTTGGAGGCGCGAACAGGCCGAAAGCCTGACCAAGGAACGCCGCCCCGACCTGTGGCGGGCATTTGCGGAGACGCAAGTGGACCCGACAAAGGACCGACAGCTCTCGGGCGCATCAGACCAATCGCGGGGCTACCGCGAGCATGAAAAGGACTAATGCGATGAACCTGATCGCCCAACTGGAAGCCGAGCAGATCGCCGAGCTTGGCAAGACCATTCCGGACTTCAAGGCCGGCGACACCATCCGTGTCGGCTACAAAGTGACCGAAGGCACCCGCACCCGGGTGCAGAACTATGAAGGCGTCTGCATCAGCCGCAAGGGTGGCAGCGGCATCGCCGCCAGCTTCACCGTGCGCAAGATCAGCTTTGGCGAGGGCGTCGAGCGCGTCTTCCCGCTGTACTCGACCAACATCGACTCGATCGAAGTGGTCCGCCGCGGTCGTGTGCGTCGCGCCAAGCTGTACTACCTGCGCGACCGTCGCGGCAAGTCGGCCCGTATCGCCGAGAAAACCAACTACAAGCCCAAGTCGGGCGCTGACGCGAAAGCCTGAGGAGACCTCTGATGCGGAAAGACATTCATCCCGATTACCACATGATCGAGGTCAAGATGACGGACGGCACCACCTTTTCGGTGCGGTCGACCTGGGGCAAGGAAGGCGACACCATGTCGCTGGACATCGACCCGACCTCGCACCCCGCCTGGACCGGCGGCTCGGCCAAGCTGATGGATACCGGCGGCCGCGTGTCGAAGTTCAAGAACAAATACGCCGGCCTCGGCTTCTGAGAAGCCCGACCTGTGTGATTACGCGAACGCCGCCCCTTGGGGCGGCGTTCTTCGTAGGGCAGGGATGACGGCTGAAGGATCAGAGGGAGGTCGTCAGCGATGCCCACCACCCTTTCGGGGCAGCCCCTCCGATCGGGTGTCCGGTGATCTCGCGCTCGCCCGCCTCGATGGTAACGCGGCCGTCGCGGAAGCGGCGCAGCACCGGCCCCTGCGCCGATCGCTGGCCGCTGAGCTCGATGGTGGCAAAGCCCAGATCGCGGCTCCTTGCCGCCGGCGGGGGTGACTGGAACAGCTCGGGCAGAAGCGGGGTCACATGGGCGGTGAAGCCCTGGGAGATGATCGCGTTCATTGCGGCTGTCCTTCCAGGGGCGTGGCGCGGGTGGTCCAGTGCATCGTGTCGCGGTTGCGCAGCAACTCGGCGCTGGCGGCGGCCGGGTCCCGGGTCATGACCGTCACCGGGATGCCGGCGATGCAGTGGTGCCGGCCCGAGTCACGGTCGATCAGGTCGACCGCGAAGACCGGAGGCAGCGGGCGCATGGCCTGGTAGGCGGCACCGGCAAAGGCGGTCAGGTGGTTCAGCATCGTCATGGCGGATACTCCGTCGTTGCTCTGTCAGCTTGCGCTGACAGGTTTATTACGACTGATCGTATCGTGTTTATCAAGAAAAAACGACCTATGAAGTCGAGATTCTTGCAGGGCCTTGATTTCTCAACCTTCGGGCGAGGCTTCCGCCGGGTCGGTCAGCAGTTTGTGGCCCGGCTCACCGACCAGATCGGCCAGGGTCAGCGATTCGACCAGCAGGAGATAGGACCAGAAAATGCCGCTGAACATGCGCCTGAGCTGGCAGGTCGCCTCGTCAACGCAATCCTCGCAGCGTTGATAGGCGCTGCGCGACAGGCAGGGCAGGGGCGCGAGCGGCCCCTCGATCCGGCGCATCAGCGGCTCCAGCGGCACCTCGCCCGGATCGCGGATCATCCGGTAGCCACCCTTGCGCCCGCGGATCGAGGCGATGATCCCGGCGTCACGGATCTGCAGCAGGATATGCTCGAGAAACCGTTTCGGCGCGCCAGAGCGCCGGGCGATTTCCTCGATCTGCAGGGCTCCGTTCGGGCCGGCGCGTTCTTCCGCCAGCACGATCAAGGCCTTGAGCGCATATTTCATCTTCTGGGTAATCATGTTCCATTCCTAGGCATCGCCGCGCCATCCGGCAAGGGTGATGCGGGATTTCGAGGTGGATTACCTGCCACGGTTCTGCCTTGGCCCGCTTCCCAACCCCGCGCGCTTCTCCTATGGTCCGATCCGTTCGCAGGCCGGAGGATTCGTGGCGCATATCATCGTTGTCGGGAACGAAAAGGGCGGCTCGGGCAAGTCCACCACCTCGATGCATGTGGCCACCGCGCTGGCGCGGATGGGACACCGGATCGCCGGGTTGGATCTGGACGTGCGCCAGCGCAGCTTTGGCCGCTACCTGGAAAACCGCATGGCCTTCATGGCGCGCGAGGGGATCGAGCTGCCGACGCCCGAACTGGCCTTCATGGCCGAGGGCGCCGATCCGCTGAGCCCGGTACTGGCCGAGCTGGACCCGCGCTGCGATTTCATCCTGCTGGACTGCCCCGGTTCGCATACCAAGCTGAGCCAGATGGCCCATGCGTTGGCCGATACGCTGATCACGCCGCTGAATGACAGTTTCATCGATTTCGACCTTCTGGCACATATGTCGCCCGATGGCGATGTGCTGGGGCCGTCGATCTATGCCGAGATGGTCTGGGCGGCGCGGCAGATGCGCGGGCAGGCCGGGGCCGGGCCGATCGACTGGCTGGTGCTGCGCAATCGCCTTGGCACGCAGGCCATGCACAACAAGCGCAAGGTCGGTGACGCGCTGACCAACCTGTCGCGGCGCATCGGTTTCCGGGTGGCGCCGGGCTTTTCCGAACGGGTCATCTTCCGCGAGCTTTTCCCGCGCGGGCTGACGCTTCTGGACCTCAAGGACATCGGCACCGAGGCGCTGAACATGTCCAATATCGCCGCCCGGCAAGAGCTGCGTGACCTGATCGCGGAACTGAAGCTGCCCAACGTCACGGTCACATTCTGAACTGGTTTCCGCTGCGTCAGGCACGGCAAGGTGACCGATTCCCGGCGATCTGACCGCTCTGGGCCATTGAGGGCAATTACGTTTGCCCTCATTGTTCGCGGGGCCGATCCGGCCTAAGTAAATGGTTCTTACATTTCGGCCCCGGGTGATCCGGGCTGTAGGATGATGGGGGCGAGTGCCGCGTGAAGACCTATCTGCTCATCGCCATGGCGGCCCTCGCGCTGTCCCGACCGGTCTGGGCCGAGGTCAGCGCCGCGACCACGACGACCGAACCCTCTATTCCGTCCGTGACCGTTGCCACGGCCGCAATGACCGAGATGCAGGCGCGGGTGCTTCTATCGGGTACGCTGGTCGCGCGGCAGGAGGCGCTGATCTTTCCGCAGGTTTCGGGTTTCGAGATCACCGAGTTGCTGGTCGAGGCCGGCGATACGGTCGAGACCGGGCAGGTGCTTGCGCGGCTGAGCCGTGACACGCTGGCGGCGCAGCTGGCGCAGGCCGAGGCCGAATATCAGCGCGCCGAGGCCAGCGTCAGCCAGGCGCAAAGCGCCATTGCCAGCGCCGAGGCGACGCGCGTGCAGGCCGTGGCCACGCTGGACCGCGTACGGCGGCTGCGCAGCAGCGGCAGCGCCTCGCAGGCGGCGCTGGATGACGCGGTTGCCGCCGAGGCCGGGGCGCAGGCACAGGCGGCCTCGGCCGCCGACGGGCTGGCGGTCGCACGCGCCGCACTGGCGCAGGCCGAGGCAGCGCGGGGCATCGCCCGCCTTAACCTCGCGCGCACCGATATCACCGCGCCCACCGATGGGGTGATCGTCGAGCGGCAGGCCGAACTGGGGGCGATTGCCGGCTCGGGCGGCGATCCGTTGTTCCGGCTGATAACCGGGGGCGAGATCGAGCTGTCGGCAGAAGTGATCGAGACGGCGCTGCATCAGCTGTCGGTTGGCGATCCGGCCGAGATCGAGGTGGCGGGCGTCGGACTGGTTCAGGGTCGGGTGCGCCTTTTGCCGGCGCGGGTCGATCCGGTGACCCGGCTTGGCAGCCTGCGCATTGCGCTGGACCCTGATCCCGGCCTGCGCACCGGGCTTTTCGCCAATGGCGCGGTGATCACCGCCCGGCGCGAAGCGGTGGCGGTGCCGGCACCGGCGGTCCTGGCCGACGACGAGGGCGAATGGGTGCTGCTGGTCCGTGACGGCACGGTCGAGCGGCGCGAGGTCAAGGCCGGGATCCTGTGGCAGGCGCAGCGCGAGATTGTCACTGGGCTTGAGGCCGGCGAGACCGTCATTGCCCGCTCGGGTGCCTTCTTCCGCGATGGTGACCGGGTGAAGCCGGTGACGGCGAAGGGGGCGCAGCCTGCCGCGGCGGAGGCGGTCGAGGCGGAGGTGGGCGGAGAGAAGCCATGAACCTCTCGACCTGGTCGATCAAGCATCCGGTCCCGCCCATTGCCATCTTCCTGGTGCTGCTGATCGTCGGGCTGTTCAGCTTTCAGCGCCTGCCGGTCACGGCCATGCCGAATATCGACCTGCCCATCGTCAATGTCACCGTGGTCCAGCCGGGTGCCGCACCCTCGGAATTGACGGCGCAGATCATCCAGCCGATCGAGGACAGCATCGCTGCCGTCACTGGCGTGCGCCACATCCATTCGACGGCCAGCGACAGCGCCGCCACCATCACTGTCGAATTCGAGCTGGAAATCGACAGCGACCGGGCGGTGAATGACATCAAGGACGCGGTGTCGAATGTCCGCAGCGACCTGCCCGAAAGCATCGTCGAGCCGATCGTGCAGCGCGTCGATGTCGAAAGCTTTCCGATCCTGACCTATGCGGTCAGCGACCCGACCCAGACAATCGAGGAGCTGTCGCGCTTCGTCGATGACGTGATCGACCGTGAATTGTCGACCGTCGATGCTGTCGGCAAGACCGAGCGGATCGGCGGGGCCGAGCGCGAGATCAAGGTGGAACTGGACCCCGACCGACTGCTGGCGCAGGGGCTGACCGCGGCCGAGATCTCGAACCAGCTGGTCGCCAAGAACATCGACCTGGGCGGCGGGCGCGGCGATCTGGCGGGCAGCGAGTATTCCATCCGCACGCTTGGCGCGGCCAATACGGTCGAACTGCTGGCTGCTACCCCCATCGCCATCGCCAATGGCGCGACGATCCGGCTGGACCAGCTGGGCGAGGTGATCGACGGCGCCAGCGAGGAGCGCAGCTTTGCCCTGCTGAACGGCCAGCCGGTCGTGGCCTTCGGCGTCTATCGCGCCAGCGGTAAATCCGATCTGGTGGCGGGCGATGGTACCAAGGCCAAGCTGGCCGAGATCGCCGGCCGCTATCCCGATACCCGCATCACCCTGATCGACGATTCCACCACCTACACCTCGTCCAGCTATCACAGCGCGATGGAGACGCTGTATGAGGGCGCGGCGCTGGCGGTGATCGTGGTCTTCCTGTTCCTCAGGAACTGGCGCGCCACCCTGATCGCAGCCGTGGCGCTGCCTTTGTCGATCATCCCGACCTTCTTCGTCATGGACTGGCTGGGCTTCACCCTGAACGGGATCAGCCTCTTGGGGATCACGCTGGTCACCGGCATTCTGGTTGATGATGCCATCGTCGAGATCGAGAACATCGTCCGGCATATCAACATGGGCATGCCGCCCTATGAGGCCAGCGAGGAAGCCGCGACCGAGATCGGCATGACCGTCATCGCCATCAGCTTTTCCATCGTCGCGGTCTTTGCCCCGGTCAGCTTCATGGGCGGGATTCCGGGGCAGTATTTCAAGCAGTTCGGCCTGACCGTCGCGGTCTCGGTGCTGTTCTCGCTTCTGGTGGCGCGGATCATCACGCCGATGCTGGCGGCCTATTTCATCCGCGACCGCGCCCATCCCGAGGTGCAGCGCGACGGGTTCATGATGCGCGGGCTGATGCGCATCCTGCGCTGGACCATGCGTCATCGCGGGCTGACCCTGCTGGCGGGGCTTGGGGTCTTTGCCGGCTCGATCTTCTCGGCGACGCTGCTGCCGACCGAGTTCATCCCGGCCTCGGATTACGGGCGCAGCCAGATCGAGCTGGAACTGCCGCCCGGATCGACCATCGGCGAGACCGAGGATGCGGCACGGGCGATCAGCGCCATGGTCCGCGAGACGCCCGAGGTGCAATCGGTCTTCGTCAATGGCGGCGGCGCGGCGATCACCAAGTCACGGCTGATGATCAACTACGGCCCCAAGGATTCGCGCGAACGCAGCCAGTTCGTGCTGGAGGCCGAGTTGAAGGACCGGCTGGCCGATGTGCCCGACCTGCGCATCAATTTCCAGAACGAGAACGGCCAGAACGACTTCACCATCAGCGTGCTGGGCGAAACCGAGGAAGGTGCGGCGCTTGCGGCCGAGCGTCTGGTCGAGAAGATGAAGACGCTGCCGAGCCTCGAGGGGGTCACCTCCTCGGCCAGCCTGCAGCGGCCCGAGATCCAGATCCTGCCGCGTGCCGATGTCGCGGCGCAACTGGGCGTCTCGGCCAGCGCGCTTGCGACAACGCTGCGCGTGGCGACGCTGGGGGATACGGAATCGAACCTCGCCAAGTTCAACACAGGGCAGGAGCAGGTGCCGATCGTGGTGCGGCTGAACCGCGCAGCGCGCGAGGACTGGCAGCTGATCGAGAGCCTGCGCGTGCCCTCGGCCGTGGGGCAGATCCCGCTTGGCGTGGTGGCCGATGTGGTGTTGTCGCGGGGCGCGACCGAGATCGGCCGCTATGACCAGCAATACCGCACCACGGTCTCGGCCAACCTTGCCGATGGCGCACTTCTGGGTCCGGTGAGCGCCGAGGTGACGGCGCTGCAAAACGAGGTCGAGATGCCGCCGGGCACCTCGATTCAGGCGGCGGGCGATGCCGAAATCATGGCCGAGGTCTTTGGCGCCTTCGGGCTGGCGATGGGGTCGGGCATTCTGCTGGTCTATGTTGTGCTCGTGCTGCTGTTCCACAATTTCGTCACGCCCATTTCGATCCTCCTGTCACTGCCTCTGGCGATCGGTGGGGCGATCCTCGCACTCTACATCACCGGCAATTCGATCAGCATGGCGGTGGTCATCGGCTTCCTGATGCTGATGGGAATCGTGACCAAGAACGCGATCATGCTGGTCGAGTTCGCCCTGACCTCGATGGGCGAAGGGACGCCCAAGCGCGAGGCGATCCTGGATGCCGTCCACAAGCGCGCCCGCCCGATCGTCATGACCACCATCGCCATGAGCGCAGGCATGGTGCCCTCGGCCTTGGCCGTGGGCGAGGGCGGAGAGTTCCGCGCACCGATGGCCATCGCCGTGATCGGCGGGCTCTTGTTGTCGACGGTCCTGTCGCTTCTCTTCGTGCCCTCGCTTTTCTCGGTCGTGCACGGATCGCAGCACCGGGTCTTTGGCTGGATCGGACGCAAGATCGGGCTGAACCGGGCGCGGACGCTACCGGCGGAATAGGGCTGCCGTGAGACCCGGGGGACGTCGCGTCCCCCGGACCCCCTGCGGGATACTTGGGCCAAGATGAAGGGGCCGTTCCTTCTTGACGTCTTCGGAGGTTCCCTTCGCACGACGAGCCGTCTTGAGCCTCGTTGGCAGCGACAAGGGTTGATCGGGCGCACCACCGAACCAAGAGATTGCGGGTGACCTCCGATCCTTGGTCGAGCAGAAGCCAGATGATGCGGCCCGCAGGTCGGTCGAAAAGACGAGATCCTTGCCGCCAGCATCGAACTCGGTACCGAGTCCCTCGGCGTCATGGACCCCAGATTGCCAAAACCGGCGCAAGATTGCGCCGGTTTGATAGTGTTCCAGAACGGATCTCCGCAGACTCGAGTGGTGCGAATGCGGATCTACCAGATCAGGCCAGCATCCCCATCGGATTTTCCAGATGGTTGACGATGGCCTCCAGCAGTTGCGCGCCAAGCGCCCCGTCGATGACCCGGTGATCGACCGACAGCGTCATCGACATGACGTTGCGAATCACCACCTCGCCATTCTCGACGACAGGGGTCTGGATGCCGGCACCGACGGCAAGGATCGCGCCATGCGGCGGGTTGATGACTGCGTCGAAATTCTCGATCCCGAACATGCCGAGGTTCGAGATCGCGAAGCTGCCGCCCTGGTATTCATGCGGGGCAAGCTTCTTGGTCTTGGCGCGGTTGGCCAGGTCCTTCATCTCGGTCGAGAGGGCCGACAGCGTTTTCTGCTGCGCGTCCTTCAGCACCGGGGTGAACAGGCCGCCCTCGATGGCGACGGCAACCGCCACGTCCGAGGGTTTCAGCTTCAGGATCCGGTCACCGGCCCAGACCGCATTCGCATCCGGCACCTCTTGCAGCGCCAGCGCGCAGGCCTTGATGATGAAGTCGTTGACCGACAGCTTGACCTTGCGGCCTTCCAGCTGCTTGTTCAGGTCGGCGCGGAACTTCATCAGCGCATCCAGCTTGGCCGAGCGGCGCAGGTAGAAATGCGGGATGGTCGACTTGGCCTCGGTCAGGCGCGCGGCGATGGTGCGGCGCATCCCGTCGAGCTTGACCTCTTCGGTCGGGCGGTCGGCATAGATCTTGAGGATCGTTTCCGCCGAAGGACCGGCCGGCGCGGCAGCGGCCGCAGCCGGGGCGGCAGCCGCAGGGGCGGCAGCGGCAGCGGCCGGGGCAGCGGTGGCACCGGGCTTGGCACCCTCGACATCGGCGCGAACGATCCGGCCATTCGGGCCAGAGCCCTTGATCCCGGCCAGGTCCACGCCCTTCTCCGCCGCGATGCGACGGGCCAGCGGCGAGGCAAAGACCCGACCGCCGTCAGCCGACTTGGGGGCAGCCGGGGCAGGCGCGGGTGCCGCAGCCGCCGCAGGGGCAGCAGCAGCAGCCGGGGCCGCAGCAGCGGGCGCGGCAGGTGCCGCAGCCGGGGCGCTGCCGATGTCCGAGGCGCTTTCGCCCTCTTCCAGCAGGATGGCGATGGCGGTGTTCACCTTCACCCCTGCCGTGCCTTCGGCGATGAGGATCTTGCCCACCTTGCCTTCATCGACGGCTTCGAATTCCATCGTCGCCTTGTCGGTCTCGATCTCGGCCAGGATATCCCCGGATTTGACCTCGTCTCCCTCTTTCACCAGCCATTTGGCCAGCGTGCCTTCCTCCATGGTCGGAGACAGCGCGGGCATCAGGATTTCTGTCGGCATCTCGCGTTCTCCTTACTTGTAGGTGACTTTCTTCACCGCCGCGACAACTTCGGGCGCGGTGATGAGGGCCAGCTTTTCCAGATTGGCCGCATAGGGCATCGGCACGTCCTTGCCCGTCAGGTTGAGGACCGGCGCATCGAGATAATCGAAGGCGTTCTCCATCAGCACGGACGAGAGGTAGTTGCCGATGCTGGCGACGGGCCAGCCTTCCTCGACAGTGACGCAGCGATTAGTCTTCTTGACCGATTCGATCACCGTGGCCGTATCCATCGGGCGCAGGGTGCGCAGGTCGATGACCTCGGCCTCGATGCCCTCGGCGGCCAGCGTTTCCGCCGCAGCCAGCGCATGGGTCATGCCGATGCCGAAGCTGACGATGGTCACGTCGCTGCCTTGGCGGGCGATGCGGGCCTTGCCGAAGGGTATGGTGAAATCCTCGAGATCGGGGACTTCGAAGCTGCGGCCATACATGATCTCGTTTTCAAGGAAGATCACCGGGTTCGGGTCGCGGATGGCGGTCTTCATCAGACCCTTCGCATCAGCCGCCGTGTAGGGCATCACCACCTTGAGGCCCGGCACCTGCGCATACCAGGCGGCATAGTCCTGGCTGTGCTGGGCGCCCACCCGGGCGGCGGCACCGTTCGGGCCGCGGAAGACGATGGGGCAACCCATCTGCCCGCCGGACATGTAGAGCGTCTTCGCCGCCGAGTTGATGATGTGGTCCATGCCCTGCATGGCGAAGTTGAAGGTCATGAACTCGACGATCGGGCGCAGACCACCCAGTGCGGCGCCGGTGCCGATGCCGGCAAAGCCGATCTCGGAGATCGGCGTGTCCACCACGCGCTTGGGACCATATTTTTCCAGCAGACCCTGAGAGATCTTGTAGGCGCCCTGGTACTCGCCGACCTCTTCCCCCATCAGGAAGACAGTCTCGTCGCGGGCCATTTCCTCGTCCATGGCCTCGCGCAGAGCCTCGCGCACGGTCATGGTCTTCATCTTGGTGCCCTCGGGCCAGTCGGGCGACACGTCGCGCGGCATGGCGGGGGCAGGGGCGGCCTGGGCGGCCACGGTCGCGGGCGAGCTTTCCGACTCGGTCGAGACGGCAGCGGGCGCGGCGGCCGGAGCGGCGGCGGGGGTGTCGGAGACGCTTTCGCCTTCCTCGACCATCACCGCGATGGGCGTGTTCACCTTCACGCCCTCGGTGCCTTCGGCGATCAGGATCTTGCCGAGGATACCTTCATCCACCGCCTCGAATTCCATCGTCGCCTTGTCGGTTTCGATCTCGGCGAGAATGTCGCCGGATTTCACCGCATCGCCTTCTTTCTTCAGCCATTTCGCCAGCGTGCCTTCCTCCATGGTCGGCGACAGGGCGGGCATCAAAATCTCGGTTGCCATGGTCTTGTCCCTCCCTCAGGCTTTCTCGTCGGCGTAGATGTCGGTCCAGAGTTCTTCCAGCGCCGGTTCCGGGCTTTCAGCGGCGAACTTGGCCGAGTCATTGACGATATCCTTGATTTCCTTGTCGATGGCCTTCAGGTCGTCTTCCGAGGCGTGCTTGCCGTCCAAGAGCATGGTGCGCACGTGTTCGATCGGGTCGCGCTCGTCGCGCATCTTCTGCACCTCTTCGCGCGTCCGGTACTTGGCCGGGTCCGACATCGAGTGGCCGCGATAGCGATAGGTCATGACCTCGAGGATGTAGGGCCCCTTGCCGGCACGGCAGTGGGCCACGGCCTTCTCGCCCGCTGCCTTGACCGCCAGCACATCCATGCCATCGACCTGCTCGCCCGGGATGCCGAAGGCTTCGCCACGGCCGAAGAAGGTGGTGGATTTGGTCGAGCGCTTGACCGACATGCCCATGGCATACTGGTTGTTCTCGATCACGAAGATCACCGGCAGATCCCAAAGTTCGGCCATGTTGTAGGTCTCGTAGACCTGGCCCTGGTTGGCGGCGCCGTCACCGAAATAAGTGAAGGTAACGCGGCCATTGCCCAGATACTTGTCGGCGAAGGCCAGACCCGCACCCAGCGGCACCTGCGCCGCCACGATGCCGTGGCCGCCGTAGAAATGCTTCTCGCGGCTGAACATGTGCATCGAGCCGCCCTTGCCGCGCGAATAGCCACCCTCGCGGCCGGTCAGCTCGGCCATCACGCCGCGCGCTTCCATGCCGCAGGCCAGCATATGGCCGTGGTCGCGATACGAGGTGATGCGCTTGTCGCCCTCTTCCGCCGCGGCCTCGAGGCCGACGACAACCGCTTCCTGGCCGATGTAAAGGTGGCAGAAGCCGCCGATCTGGCCCATGCCGTAAAGCTGGCCGGCCTTCTCTTCGAAGCGGCGGATCAGCAGCATGTCACGGTAATATTGAAGCAGCTCCTCCTTGGAAGTGTTCGACTTGCCTTTGGCCGGTGCGGCGGCTTTCGTCGATGATGCTGCGGGCTTGGCGGCTGTAGCTTTCCTGGCCATTCGGTCCCCCACTCGTGCTTAGGTCGGAATTAGTTCAGCGTTAAACTATCCGTAGACGATCGCGTGGGGGGGTGCAATCCGTCAAACGCATGGCGAATTGCCCGGTGGCGAAAATCGCCCGGAGGTGGTGAAGCGGGGGGGAAACTGCCTGTTTGGCGGTCAGCGCAACACGGCTTCGTCGGCGCGGATCAGGCCCAGAACGGCGCGCGCCCGCTCATCCAGAAGGTCGAGGTCGAGATAATCGTCCGAGAGGCGCCGGGTCAGGTTCTGCATCTGCGCCGATTCCTCGGCCAGGGCCTGCCGCTCGGTCATCAACTCGGCCGTTTCCGCCTCGAGCTGCACCCGGCGCAGGATGCCCGAGGGGCCCTGCACCGCGGCAAAGGCGAAATAGAGGCAAAGGCCGGCGGCCAGCACGAAAAGCACCGCTGAACTGATCGAGAAACGCTGAGACATGGTTTTTGACTGCCCGTATTTTTCCGGCATCATGCCACAAGCGGCGGCTTGGGGGAATCCCTGTCGGAAACGGTGTTTCCGGGTGTGTCGGTCCGGGTCAGTGCGCCGCGCAGCGCCGACCAGACATTGCGGTCGGTCCAGTAGCCGGTATGGCCGTTCGGGCCGACGCGCAGATTCTCGACCAGCCCGCCCTGCACCCGAACCTGCGTGCCGACGAAATCATCGCAGCGATAGATGTTGATCCAGCGCGCCAGCCGCCCGGCAAGCGGGTCCAGCCCGAAACCCTTGGCGAAATACTGGCCGTAGATATGGGTCAGCGGCGAGCCCATGGTCAGCAGGAAGCGCGGCCGGTCGGGAAACACCCCCTCGGCCAGCGACTGCGCCGCGATCACCGTGCCCTGCGAATGCGACACGACGATCAGCCGGTCATAGTCCATCTGCCGGGCCAGATGGTCATGCACCAACCGGAAGCGGGCAAGGATGCGCTCGCGCTGCGCATAGTGGCTGTCGCTGCCGGGGCCGGGCTTTCCGGCCAATGTGCGGGTCGAGTAGATCGAGATGTCGCGGGCCACGCCAAGGGCCGCCGCGATGAAGGAGGCGCCGCGATAAATCGCAAGGCCCAGGAAGGCGGTGACGGCGACGGCGAGCACGTTCAACTCGGTGACGCGCTCGTGAAAGCTGCTTAGCCGGCCGATCAGCGTGTCGGTATTCCATTCGTAATAGGGGATGCCGACGACATCCAACCCGGTCTTGCTGGCCTGGAACAGCCCGCCGAAGGCGATCCACAGGATCAGCACGAACAGCAGCTGGTTCAGCACCGGGTTCAGGATCAGCCGCCCACACCAGATGTCCAGCACCGTCTGCTCATCCTGCGCCAGCTGCCCACGCCGGATGCGCCGGATCATCAGCGGCACCACCCCGACCAGCACCAGCGCCGCCACCGCGATCATGATATAGGCCATGGTGCTGAGCAGCAGGCCCGAATAATCCGCATAGACCTGCGTCAGCAGGGTCTTGCCACCCTCGTCGCCGTCGAGCTTCTGCACCACGCCCGAGAACAGCGCCCAGAGTGCCGAGGTGATCAGCATCCACAGGATCAGCATGGCATTGCAGAGCGACAGGTAGATCAGCCCGCGCTGACCGAAGAACTCCGTGATGCGGTTGGCCGTGCGGATCAGGCGCTTCCGGGCCGCCGGGATCAGCGCCAGCGCCACCACTGTTCCCAGGGCGATCAGCAGCCAGTCGCGGCTGCCCGCCGGCGCGCCCTGCGCGGCGACGATCAGCAGCACCGGCAGACCAAAGACCAGCAGCGTCCGTTTCAGCCCAAGGTCGGTCAGGGTCGATGTGACGAACAGTGCCAGCAGGATCGCCACCGCACCCAGCCAGATGATCCCCATCAAGAGGGTCGCCCCCCAGGCGAACAGGGCAATGTCCTGATGGTCAAGAGACCAGCAGGTGGTCATCTCGATCGACCGACACGAGGCCTGACGCAGTGCCTCGAGCCAGGGTGCATCGCCGGTCCACGAGACCAGCAGCGCCGCCAGCGCGGCCAGCACGGCCAGCCCGCCAAGCCCGGCTACGAAGGCCCGCACCATGTACGAGCTTTGCGGGCTGCGGATCATCGCGCGCCAGAACAGGCAGCAGAGTGCCACCACCCCGCCCATCCCGGCAATCAACATCGTGCCCGGTAGTTGCCCCGGTTCGATGCCAATCTGGACCAGGAAAGGATCGACCAAGAGCGAGATCGAGGCAATCAGCAGCAGCGCGTTGAAGGGCGCGATCAGGGCAAAGAAGATCCAGACGAACAGATAGACCGCGCGGCGCGACCAGGGGCTGACCTCGGCAGCGCTGTCATCGACATTTTCCAATGCCAGGTAGCCAAGGCCAAGAATGGTGCGCAGCAGGTCAATGGCCGTGTCGAACGAGCCGTTCGGCGCGCGCGACAGGTCCGACCAATAGACCTCGCCGGCCAGAATCTCCTGATCTTCCGGCAGTTTATTGGCCGCGGTCGCCGGAACCGTGGTGCGGCGGATGGTGCAGGGAAAGAGCTTCAGCAATTCGCTGCCCTCGACCTTCTCGGCGATCATCTCGGTGCGGCCCTCGATCGGGCCGGGCAGACCCAGTTCCTGCACCGCGCCGCCGGTCAGGGCGTCGATGGTTTCACCGGGCGCCTGTTCGCCAATGCCGTGGACGATCAGCAGCAGGGTCTTTTTCAAAACGACCATCCGTCATTTTGCTATATTCCAACAGTTTATCGAAAGGGTCGGCCGAAATAAATATCGTTCAGCGGGTATTGGTAAGGTTTCACTTACCCGAAAGCAGATCGTCCAGCACCAGCGCCATGACCTTGGCGCTGTCGATCATGTCGCCCACGCCGATCCATTCATCGGGCTGATGGGCAAGGTCCAGCACGCCCGGACCATAGGCGATGCAGTTCTTCAGCTTGCCGATGCGGTCGATATGCTTCTGGTCATAGGTGCCGGGCGAGACGACGTAACCGGCCTCGCGCCCCAGCACCCGCTCGATGGCGGCGGCGGTGGTGCGCACGACCGGGGCGTCCTTCTCGGTCATCGAGGGGATGACCTCGAAGAGATCGCGGATCTCATAGGCAAAGCTGGGCCGCCGCGCCTTGACCTTTTCCAGAAGGGCGGTGACCTCGGCCTTCACCTCGGCCAGATCCTCCTCGATCAGGAAGCGCCGGTCGATCACGATGCGGCAGCGGTCGGGCACGCAGGGGGCGGGCAGTCCGGTGAAGCTTTCCGGCTGCTCCACCGCGCCGCCATGGATCGAGTTGATGTTCATGGTTGAGGAGCGCGCGCCCTCGGGGATCACCGGCATTTCCGTGTGCTTGCCGGCCAAGAGCGGCCAGAGCGTCGCCTCCATCTCATCCAGCACTGCGCCCATGTGGCGCACGGCGCAATCGCCCAAGAAGGGCATCGAGCCATGGGCGATGCGGCCCTGCGTCTCGATCTCGGCCCACCAGACGCCGCGATGACCCAGGCAGATACGGTCCTTGTGCAGCGGTTCGGGGATGATGACGTGATCGACATGGGCAAACGCGCCCTGTTCCGCCAGATAGGCTACCCCGCCATAGCCGCCGGTTTCCTCGTCCGCCGTGGCGCTGATCTCGATGCTGCCGGCATGGTCGGGATTTGCCGCGACGAAAGCCTCGGCGGCGATGATGCTGGCCGCCAGCCCGCCCTTCATGTCGCAGGCGCCCCGGCCATAGATGCGGTCGCCGTCCAGCTCGCCGCCGAAGGGATCGTGGGTCCAGCCATGGCCGACCTCGACCACGTCGTGATGGCTGTTGAAATGCACGCAATCGCCGGGCCGCGCCCCCTTGCGCCGGGCGACGAAGTTCCAGCGCGGGAAATCCGCGCTGTCGCCCGGCGTCCCATGGGCGCGGATCAGCTGGCACTCCCATCCCTGCGGCGCCATCCGCGCCTCGAGATAGTCGCAGATATCGCGATAGCGCCGTCCGGGCGGGTTCAGCGTCGGGATGCGGATCAGATCCTGCGTCAGGCGGATCAGCGCGTCGCGGCGGTTCTGAACTGATCGGGTCAAGTCGTCCATGACGTGCAGGTTAGGCAGCCGGTTCGGCGCTGACAACGGCCAAATTCGGCGCGGTTTCCCGCGCATCCACTTGCACTGGCGGGCGTTCGCCCTAACATCTTTCACAACGA
This sequence comes from Paracoccus zhejiangensis, assembly GCF_002847445.1. Classification (NCBI taxonomy): domain Bacteria; kingdom Pseudomonadati; phylum Pseudomonadota; class Alphaproteobacteria; order Rhodobacterales; family Paracoccaceae; genus Paracoccus; species Paracoccus zhejiangensis. The sequence goes on from NZ_CP025430.1 coordinate 3,726,180, forward strand.
ACATATCAGGGGGGAAGGCGATGGCATCGCTGGAACAACAGATTACCGAAAGCCAGAAGCAGGTGGCCGAGGCACAGGGCAAGATCGCCCAGATGACCGAGGCACTGGACCGCGCGACGGCTAGGGCCGACGTGGCCAGCCTGCCCATCGACGTGGCCAATGCGACGCTGCAGGATGTCCATGCCCATACCGAGGCGATGAATGCCAATATCGCCGAGTTGATCATGGGGCTCGATGACGTGACGGCGGGCTTCTCGCAGGATTTCGAGGCGCTGCGGTCGAAGACGGGCTGGGAAAGCTTCGTCGGCATCTTCGCCAGCGGCAAGTCCGAGGCAATGCGGCAGGAACGTCTGCGCGACGCCAGCATCGACGACAAGCTGCAGGACCTGATTTCCAAGTCCGACACCATCACCCGGCTGCTGCAGGGACAACTGGACCTGCTGAACGACCAGAAGGCCAAGGTCGAGGCCAACCTGACGGGCACGCTGGAGGAGCGCGAGGCAACCGTCGGCACGCTCGAGGCACTGCGCGAGAAGATCAAGGCGATGGACCCGCAGTTGATCGAGCTGGAGAACAGGATCTCGACCACCACCGATGCCAGCGACCGCACCCGGCTGGAGACCGAGCTGGCCAATGCCAACAAGGACCACAACGCGCTGGTGCAGGACGAACAGGTGGCTCTGGCCAAGTCGCAGACGCTGGAGCGTTACATCGAGGCCGGCAAGACCTGGGTGGACAGTCTGCAGAACCAAGCGGCGACGCAGATGGTGCTGATCAACAAGCTGCAGACCGACACCCGCCAGCGGGTTGTCCTCTATGACGCGCTGACCAAGTCGCTGAAGACCGCGCAGCAGCAGGACATCGCCCACCGCATCAACGAGATCGGTGTGCGGACGGACCAGGAGGCGCAGGCCGCCATGGCCGCCATCGGCACCGCCACCAATGACAAGATGGCCGACATGCTGGAAGCCCATGGCGATCACATGGTCTTTGCCCGCAAGGTGCTGGAAGAGAAAGCCAAGGCCGACGAACGCTTCGCCCGCCGCTTTGCCGAGATCGTCAAGAAGCATGACAGCAACCTCTATGGCGGCTGAGCGTGGCTGAAACCGGAACCCTCGACGCCGACCACCGGAAGCTTGACGACGACCTGCAGGCGCGGGCCTTCATCGACCAGACGCGCCACATCGCCGAGGTGCTTCCCGGCGCGCTGGACGAGATGGTGCGGGACGGGCTGTTCACGCAGGTCGAAACCGAGGTGATCGATGGCTATCTGGGGGCGCTGAAAGCCAGCATGGATGCGCTGGCGATGAAATATCTCGTCGCCGGCCGGATCGAGGGACCGCTGCAGCGGCATCTGACCATCGATATCCATGAATCCGGCTTCCCGGTCTGGCAGGAGATCGCCCAGACTGCCGCCGATGCAGCGCAGGCGCAGGCGGAACTGGCGCGCACGCCCGATGCCGCTGCCATCAAGGATGACATGGTGCGCGAGATCGTCGGCCGCCAGACCATCCCAACCCGCCTGCAATACGCGCTGTCGCAGCGATATTATTACGAGGCACTGGCGACGGGCGGGCTGTTCTGGCCGCAGATGCATCCGCAGGGGTTCTGGCTGTCGGGGCATGACAGCAGCCGGCGGCGCTGGCTGCTGCACTGGGCGGTCTATGACAGCCAGCTGAACGTGCCGATCCTCTATCTCATGGATGTGGATGATACCGGCCGCCGGGCGCTGACCGATGACCCGAAACGCTGGCCCGAGGTCAGGGCGCATCTGCTGGCGCAATCGGTCTCGGGCCTGCAGCTGCTGACCATCGCGCAGGGGTTCGACCGGGATTTCGAGACGCTGCACCCCCATCGCCTGCGCCGGATCACGCTGGGGCCGGCCTATTCCAGCGGCTATACCGTGCAGGAAGGCCCGATCCGCGAGGTGCTGGACAGTGCCGCCGCGCCGGCGGGCGAGGATTGGGCGCTGGCCATGACGGTCGAGGACCTGCAGGCCGAGCGCGCGGTGATGGAATCCACGGGCTTCTTCGGCGTGACCGAGCGGCAGATCTTCAAGCTGGACCCGCTGAACCAATATGGCGCCGGGCAGGGGGCCACCTCGGCCACGCGGCTGCTGGTCCTGCCGGCCCGGCCCTATCAGGCGCTGGCGACACTGGACCCGCCGGGCTTTCGCAACATCCGCAAATACGTGCCCGGTCCCGATGGCCGGGTGACGAGCTATCGCTAGGCCATGGGCGAGGGCGGCGCACAGATCGTCTGGCGGCGGCTGGATCATCCCGGCCATGATGCCTGCCGGCTGTGGTCGGAAGGCAGCCTCTGGCGGATCGAGGGCATGGCGGTGTGGCTGGACCCAGAGGGGCCGGCGCAGATCGCCTATGAGGTTTCCGCGGGCGAGGACTGGATCACCCGCTCGGCCCGGATCATGGGGCGCGCGGGCAAGCGCGCGCTGAGCCTGTCGATCCACCGCGACGGCATGGGCAACTGGCGGGTGAATGGTGAGGCGCTGCCCGAGGTGACGGGGCTGGCCGACATCGATCTGGGCTTTACCCCCGCCACCAACACGCTGCCGATCCGGCGGCTGCGTGGCGCGAGGCAGGCCAGCGCCGATCTGGCATCGGCCTGGCTTGACCCCGGCGACTGGCAGGTGAAACCGCTGCCGCAGCATTACGAAGATCGGGGCGAGGGGCGCTGGTCTTATCGCTCGCCCGGCCATGGGTTCGAAACCGAGATGACGATTGATGGCGACGGGCTGGTCACCGACTATCCGTCGCTTTGGGTGAAAGAGGGCTGAATGGACGCGAAGAGTGAGATGGAACTGCCCGAGGCCGAGATCCGGGGCCATTACCCGCAGGCGCTGAGCCTGCTGACCGGCTTCGACCACGCGCCGCGTCTTGGCAAGGCGGTTGCCGTTGCCGCCGCCGAACGCTCGCCCGGCATCCCCTCGGCCTCGCGCTTCCGCTCGACCACGCCGGGGCTCGCGGCACGCTCCACCGCCCGCCCCAGCGGCGTTAGGCTGATCGAGCGCATAGAGGGCGTGGGTGGCGATGACCTGCCATCGCCCGCCGCCGCCACCGTTGCACGGGCGCTGCGCCGGGCGCTGGCGATCGCGCTGGCGGTCAGTGACGAGGTCGCGGCGCGGTCGGGCGCGGCGGAACTGAAGCGCGCCAATCTCGAAGGTCGCCTGCCGCCCGAGCGGCGCAGCGAGTTCACCGAATTGCTGGCGGTGGAAGCGCTGGCGGCGCTGTCGGTCTTTGCCAATGCCACCGCCTTCCTTCTGGCCGAACATGCCGGTCCCGAGACGGTCGAGGGCATCACCGCCGACGAGGTGCTGACCGACAACCCGCTGGTCGCGCTGCAGGGCGCGCTGTGGGAGCTGGACCAGAACCTCGCCCGCGCCTCGGATGACAAGACCCTGATCGCCACGGTGATCGCCTTTGCCGAGGCGCTGGCCGCCGCCGTGCAGGCCCGGGCCGAGACCGCCCCGCGCATCGGCGCCTTCACCGGCGCAAGCTGGCGGGTGGCGGCGGATGATTTGCCCATTGCCGGCTTTGCACCGGTGACCCGCGCCCGTGGCAAGCCCCTGACAATGGCCTTCAAGAAGCCCGAGGAGGTCATCGGCAATGCCATTGCCAAGCATCAGGCGATGCGGCTGGCGCGGATGATTGTGGGCTATGATTTCGACCGCCGGATGAACCCCTTCGTCGAACTGGGCGGCTTCGTCTTTACCTTCCTGGGCGACGGCAAGCCCGGCACGGGCAAGACCACGCTGATCCAGATGATGGCCGGGATGCTGAACGATTATTGCAATATCGGCGGCTATCCCTTCCGCTATGCCAACCTGTCGGTGGACAATATCGACAGCTATCAGGGCAAGTCGGGCCAGAACGCCAAGGCCTTCATCACCTCGATCATTGACCCGGCGGTGATCGGTTTCGGCACCATCGACGATATCGACCAGATCGCCGGCAAGCGCGGCGACCGCCAGTCCTCTGCCGGCCAGCAGGAGATTACCGCCGTGCTGATGGAGGCTTTTGCCGGTGCCTCGACCGTGGTGCGCGGCAATTGTACCTTCGGGATGTTCTCGAACTATGCCGAGGCCATCGACGACGCTCTGCGCCAGCGCGCCTCGGCCCGCTTCCTGATCGACGGGCCGAAGACGCAGGCCGATTACATCGACATCCTCGCGCTGCTTCTGGGCAAGCGCCACGACATTCCGGTGGGCGAGCACGACCTGATGAAGGCGCAGGCGATGCAGAAGGCCGTCGCCGACAGCTATGCCGGCCATTCCCGCCCGCAGGAGGCGGGGCTGGAAAAGGTTTTCAACGAGGTCTCGGGCCGCTTTGGAGAGCTGGAAAACCTCGCCGAGCTTGGCAGCTATCTCTATGCCATTTCGCAGGCCGAGCCGCGCTTCACCGGCCGCGCGGTGAAGAACATCACCGATGCGGTGAAGGCCCGCGCGATGGATTTCGACATGCCGGATGAATGGTTCACTACGCCCGAACCCTTCATGCACCAGCCCTACGAGACCAAGCTCGAGATGATCTCGGCCCTGCGCCAGCCGATCACCACCGCGATGGTGGTGCAGGAGATCAACCGCTATGCGGACAGTGAATGGCGCTATTCGGACAGCGCGGACGAGACGGCGATCGCCGAGACCGTGCGCGGGATGGAACGGATGGAAGAGGCACGGAAGCGGTTTGGGGGGCAGGGGTGACCATCAACTGGGCGGTCGCAGTACCCGTCGCGGCAGCAATGATCGCTGCCAGCGCAGCGGTTTGGGGCGCTTGGTTAGCGACCAAGGCGCAGGCTGCAAACCGGAAGTTGACTCAGGAAGTGGCACTCGCACAGTTTCGCCAAGATTGGCTCAACATGCTTCGCTCCAAGCTGGCGGAATACCTCGGTCTTCTAACGATTTTGTACAGAACTGACGGTTTGGAAGACGACGCGCACCGAATGGAAATGGTGAAATGTGCTTATGAAATCCAATTACTATTGAGTCCTCATGATCCAAGCGACAACGAACTGATAGTTGAATTGAGAACTATGAGGGAAGCGTATGAGAGGCGCGATGCCGAAGTGGATGCGGCCAAGGTAGTCGCGTTGTCACAGGCTATTCTTTGGCGAGGATGGGCCCGGATTACTTCTGACATACGCGGACCGTGAAGCTTTCGCCATGAGACAGACATTTGAGAGCGGCCTATTGCTACTAAGTTGCAGTATTCCTCGCCCGAAACGCGGGCGTCAGCCCGCCGGGCAGCGGCCGACCGCCCCCCAGGGCGGCCGCTTTGGTGACGCCCCGCGCCGAACAGCCGTTCGATATCCTTTCGCCATAAAGGCCCCCACACGAACCGCCCCAGCGGCCACCCGCGGTCGGCCTTTGCCCTCCGTTGCACTCCGGGCCACCCCATGACCACCGTCGAACGCGTCGCCCTTGTCCTGACGGCCTTGCCCTTCCTCACCCTCGGACTGGCCCATTATGCCCTGCGCCGCCTGGCCCTCAGACCCGGCAAGACCCTGATCGCCGCCGTTATTCTGATGCTTCGGCAGATCGGGCGGCTCGCGGGCTGGGTCACGGCGCTCTACACGGCGATCTGGGCGGCGGGCAAATATCTGGACCCCGCCGCTTTCGAGGCCTTCTGGGACGAACCGATCAGCCTGTTCGTGTTGATGGGCTCGGCCATGCTCGCCTATCTTTACCTTTTCATCCGGTGGTGCTGGCAGCTTTGGCAGTCGCGCCGCCGCGCCCTGCGGGAGCTTGCGAAATGAAACGCCTGATCGAAAAGGGCCTGATGTTCGGCAACCTGATCCGGGTAAATTCGACCGCCTGGGTCGCGCTTTACAATCGCGCGCTGAAGAAGGTGACGGGCAAGGAAACCGCGCTGACCGAGTTCCACATCGACATCAGCGGCTATTCCCCCGAGATCGGGGACGAGCTGGACGATATGGATTACCTGCGCCCCGATGGCGGCAACCGGCAGTTCATCCTGCTGACGACCGAGCAGAAGACCGCGCCGCTGTTGAATGCGGATCTCTCGGTGCTGCGCGACGTGCTGCGCGCTTTCATCACCGAGAATGAAAGCCAGCTGTTCAGTCTGACCGCGCGGGATGCGGTGCTGGGCGAGATCGACGATCAGGTCTGGCAGTTCAGTGGTCCCGCCGATCTGGCCGCGATCCGGCACCTGACGATCAGCGCCGACACCACCGGCAACCATGTCGCCGAGGCCGACCGGCTGACCGCGCTGATCGAACGTTTCCGCACCGAGCCGGATGGCTGGTGGGATGACGTGCTGATCGCCGAGATGATCGAGCAGGCGAAGAAGACCGGCGACGTGGTGCGCAACCCGGTGCATCTGCAGCAGACCGGCTTTGACGTGCAGGATTTCTGGACTTCGGATTTCGGCGGGGTCTATGTCATCCGCTCGGCCAAGCAGCCTGCGATGATCTTCAGCGACCCCAAGGCGCATATCGACCTGCCGGGCTTCCAGACCATGACCACGCTGCAGGTGAACCAGATCGCCGCATGGCTGGCGCGGAATGCGCTGGCCGAGCCGATCGCCAGCGCGCGCGGCGCCGATGCCGCGCCGATCCTGCGCCAGAAGATCGATTTCATCCTTGTCGATGCCGCAACCCGGCTTGGCATCGATACCGGCAGCGGCACGAGGGCGGAACTGCGCCGCGCCGCCGCCCGCATGGGGGCGCAACTGCCATCCGAGATCCGCGGGCTGTCGGCGCTCTTGCGCTATTCCGAACAGGGGGGCGACTGGCCGGTGATCGACAGCGCCGATCCGGCCTATTTCTACGCCATCCGCGCCACGCCCGGCCCGGCCCGCGAACTGATCAACCGGCTGCTGTCGGAACTGGGCCCCAGCGATGTGCGGCAGCTGTTCATCACCCACAAGCCGCTGTTCTACAGGCTTTACCAGACCTGGTCCGAGCCGAAGCAGGCCTATGTGGCCGAGTTCCTGGCCCGTGAGTACCAGATCGACAAGCAGGGCACCCGCGATGCGCTGTTCGGGCCCGAGCCGGGCATGGCCGAGCCCGAAGTAACGGCCCGTGCGGCACCGGCTGGCCCATGGGGCAGCGCGCGTGCTAGGCTGTCGGAAGGGGCAGCGCGGCCGCCCGTCACGCCGCCTTGGGGGTTCAGCCGTTGACCGCACTGTTCCGACTGATCGTGCTGGTGCTGCTGCTGGAAGCGGCGCTGTATTTCCTGCTGTGGATCTACATGCGTTCGCTGAGGCGCGAGGCGCTGGAAGATGAATGGGACGAACGCCATCCCGAACAGGCCGGCGACAGTGCCGACCGGGACGAGTTCGTCCGCCGCTCGATGGTCAATTTCGAGAAAAGCCTGCGCGCAAGGTTGCTGTGGCTGGTCTTTATCATTCCGACCGCGGCGATTATGGGGATCATCTATTGGGTCAACTGGCAGTAGGGGTATCAGATGCATTACGTCAAGGTTGTGCTGGGGGTTCTGCTTGGCGTCGTCGTCTTCGCCTTTCTCGACTATGCGCTGCCCTCGAAGAACACGGTCAGGATCACCAATACGTATAACCGGCTGACCTATATCAGCCCCACGAACAGCATCTTCTATGCCAGCGATGATACCGGCACGGTCGAGAACCAGCAGGGCCAGCGCGACATCCGCTTCATCGACACGGTGCGCCCGAACGGCAAGGTCTTCGTCTATCGCAACGAGGATACCGGCTGGATCTGGCCGCCCTATTTCAAATACGACAGCTCGAACCTGCATTCCGAGGCGACCAACCTGCAATCCACCGCGCAGGCGCCGCAATGGGTCAGCATCACCGCCTATGGCTGGCGGATTCCGTGGCTCTCGACCTATCCGAACGCCATCTCGATCGACACGGTGGCCGGGCCGAACGAGCATCCGCGTAACTGGCCGGCGATGATCATCCTGATCGTGCTGTTCTTCGTCCTGCTGCTTGTCTGGCGGATGTGGGCGCAGTTCCGCCAACGCACCATCGACCCCGCCGTAGCTCGCGTCGATCAGGCCTGGGACGGTGTGGAAAACCGCGCCGATGCCGCCCGCGACCGCGTTGTGTCCGAGGCCAGCGAGGCCAAGGGCAAGGTCTCGGGCTGGATGGGTACCTGGCGGGGCAAGCCGCGTCCCTGACCGGGTGCGGCCTGCCGAAAAAGTGACGCCCCGACGCGACTTGTGGGCTGGCTGGCGCATCGCTAGGCTGGCCTGATCCAACGGGCCGAGGGGACCATGACCGCGACAACACGAAATCCCGGCACCGATCTGCGCCTCGACTGGTTCGAGGCCATCCGCATCAACACGCCTGCCGTGGAACGCCGCGCGGCCACGCTGCCGGCGCGGCGCAGCCTGAAGAAGGATTTTCAGGCGGCCTGGCTTCTGAACGCCGTGCGCTGCATCGACCTGACCACGCTGGCGGGCGATGATACCGAAGACCGGGTGGCGCGGCTTTGCGCCAAGGCGATGCAGCCGATCGCGCCGGAACTGCTCGAGGCCATGGGCGTCGATGGCCTGACCACCGGCGCCGTCTGCGTCTATCCGACCATGGTTGCAGCGGCCAAGCGTGCGCTTGGCAATTCCGGAGTGCCGGTCGCCTCGGTCGCCACCGGCTTTCCCGCCGGGCTGATGCCCCTGGACCTGCGTCTGGCCGAGATCCGCTATGCCGTCGATCAGGGCGCGGACGAGATCGACATCGTCATCACCCGCGCCCATGTGCTGCAGGGCGATTGGGCCGCGCTTTATGACGAGATCAGCGCCATGCGCGAGGCCTGCGGCGCCTCGAAGATGAAGGCCATTCTGGCCACCGGCGATCTGAAATCGCTGGAAAACGTCGCCAAGGCCAGCCATGTCGCCATGCAGGCCGGGTCCGACTGGATCAAGACCTCGACCGGGAAAGAGGGGGTGAATGCCACGCTGCCCGTCTCGCTGGTCATGTGCCGCACCATCCGGGACTATCAGGCGCTGTCGGGCCATACCGTCGGCTTCAAGCCCGCCGGCGGGCTGCGCACCGCCAAGGACGCCATCGCCTGGCAGGTGCTGATGAAAGAGGAACTGGGCCGCGACTGGCTGCGTCCCGATCTCTTCCGCATCGGCGCCAGCTCGCTTCTGGGCGATATCGAGCGCCAGATCAGCCACCACGTCACCGGCCGCTATGCTGCGGCCCATCGCCAAGCCATCGCCTGAGGGGAACATGTCAAACGTGAGCAAGATCATGGAGAGCATGGATTATGGCCCCTCGGTCGAGGACAGCGCGGCGGTGCGCGACTGGCTGAAGGCCAAGTCGCCCTTCGGTCATTTCATCGGCGGCAAGTTCCAGACGCCGGGCAAGACCTTTGCCAGTTCCAACCCCTCGACCGGCGAGGCGCTGGCCGAGGTGTCTCAGGGCACGGCGGCGGATGTCGAGGCGGCGGTCAAGGCCGCGCGCAAGGCGCAGAAGGGCTGGGCGGCGCTTTCCGGCAGCGAGCGGGCGCGCTACCTATACGCCATTGCCCGCCATGTGCAGAAGCGCGAGCGCTTCCTGTCGGTGCTCGAAACGCTGGATAACGGCAAGCCGATCCGCGAAAGCCGCGACATCGACATTCCGCTTGTCGCCCGGCATTTCTATCACCATGCAGGCTGGGCCGAGCTGCGTGATGCCGAATTCCCCGGCCATGCGCCGCTGGGGGTTTGCGGCCAGATCATCCCGTGGAACTTTCCGCTGCTGATGCTGGCGTGGAAGATCGCGCCGGCGCTGGCCGCCGGGAATACGGTGGTGCTGAAACCGGCCGAATACACCTCGCTGACCGCGCTGGCCTTTGCCGAGATATGTCAGGAGGTCGGCTTGCCTGCCGGCGTGGTCAATATCGTCACCGGCGACGGCGCAACGGGTGCGGCCATCGTCGAGGCCGAGGTCGACAAGATCGCCTTCACCGGCTCGACCGAAGTGGGCCGGGCCATTGCCGCGAAGCTCTCGGGCACAGGCCGCAAGCTGACACTGGAACTGGGCGGCAAGTCGCCTTTCATCGTCATGGAGGATGCCGATCTCGATGCCGCGGTCGAGGGCGTGGTCGATTCCATCTGGTTCAACCAAGGGCAGGTCTGCTGCGCCGGCTCGCGCATTCTCGTGGCCGAGGCCGTGGCGGATCGGTTCGAGACGCTGCTGAACGCCCGCATGGCGAAGCTGATCGTGGGGCCGCCGCTGGACAAGTCCACCGATATCGGCGCCATCGTCGATCCGGTGCAGAAGGACCGCATTCAGGCCATCTGCCGCGCCGCGACCGATGCCGGTGCGGAACTCGTCGGCGGTCAGCCGGGCGAGGGCTGCTTCATCGCCCCCGGCTATCTGAAGAACATCGCCCCGGCCAATCCGGGCATGGTCGAGGAGATCTTTGGCCCGATCGCCACGCTGTCCACCTTCCGCACGGCGGACGAGGCGGTCGAACTGGCCAACAACACCCGTTACGGCCTTGCCGGTTCGGTCTGGTCGGAAAGCGCCACCGTCGCCACCGATCTGGCGGCGCGGATCAAGGCCGGGGTCATCTGGATCAACTGCGCCAACATGTTCGACGCGGCGGCGCCCTTTGGCGGCTATCGCGAAAGCGGCTTCGGACGCGAGGGCGGGTTCACCGGGATGCTGGACTATCTGGCCGAACCGCCGGTGAAGCCGCGCAAGGAACCCGAGGCCGGCGCAGCTCAGACCGCGCCCGGCGGTGACGGGCAGGGCGGCGGTATCGACCGGACCGCCAAGCTCTATATCGGCGGCGCGCAGAAGCGGCCGGATGGCGGGGCGAATTATGCCGTGCCGGGCGGCATGGCGCCGCTTGGCAGCCGCAAGGATATCCGCACTGCCGTCGAGGCGGCGGCCAAGGCCGGCAAATGGGCCGGCATGGGCGGCCATGCCCGGGCGCAGGTGCTCTATTACATCGCCGAGAACCTCTCGGCCCGCGCCGACGAGTTCGCCAAGCGCAGCAGCAAGGCCGAGGTGCAGGCCGCCATTGCCCGCGCCTTCCACTATGCCGCATGGGCCGACAAGTTCGACGGACGCAACGTGCAGGCCAAGCCCGCGCATCTGGTGAACGTGCTGCCCGAGCCTTACGGCGTCATCGGCATCGCCTGCCCGAACGACCAGCCGCTATCGGCTTTCATGTCGCTGGTGATGCCGGCGATTGCGATGGGGAATGCGGTCGTGGTCGTGCCGGCGCAGGATGATCCGCTGCCGGTGCTGGATCTCTATCAGGTCTTCGACACCTCGGATCTGCCGGGTGGCGTGGTCAATATCGTGACCGGGTCCAAGGACGAACTGGCAAAGGTACTGGCCGCGCATGATGAGGTTGCAGGGCTGTGGTATGTCGGCGATCGCGCCCGGCTGGCAGGCGTCGAAAAGGCGGGGGGCGGCAACCTGAAACCCGTCTGGTCGCCCGCGCATCGCGACTGGACCGGGGCGCAGGCGCAGGGGCGCGCGTTCCTTCGGCAGGCCACCCAGACCAAGACCATCTGGCTGCCCTATGGCGCGCTGCCCGCCGGAACAGGCAGCGCGGCTTACTGATCGGGACGGCGCGTCAGCGCCACTCCTCGCGCCGCGCCACGGCACTGCGCCTGAGCAGCGCGGTGTCCAGATCGACCGCCACGAACAACGCGCCGGCATCGGCGGCGGCGCGCGCCATCTCCTGATCGGCCGACAGGAACCCTGCGGGCATGCCGGCAGCGGTCAGGCGCTGGATGGTCTCGACGATCTTGGCCCTGACCTCGGGATGGCCGGCATTGCCCAGATGCCCCATCGAAGCCGCCAGATCGGCCGGGCCGATGAACACCCCGTCCACGCCGTCGATGGTGCAGATCTCGTCCAGATGCTCGATCGCCTCCAGCGTCTCGAGTTGCAGCAGCAGGCAGATCTCCTCCTCGGCGCGGATGTTGTAATCCTTGATCGCCCCGAAGCGGCTGGCCCGCGACAGGCCCGACACGCCCCGCATCCCGCGCGGGGGATAGCGCACCGCCGCCACCGCCGCCCGCGCCTCGTCGGCGGATTGCACATAGGGGATCAGCAGCGACTGCGCCCCGCCATCCAGAAGCCGCTTGATATCCACCATGTCGTTCCAGCCCGGCCGAACGATGGGCGTGGTCGGGTAGGGCTCGGCGGCGCGTAGCAGCGCCACGGCCTCGGTCGATTCGATCGGCGTATGCTCTGTATCGATCAAGAGCCAGTCATAGCCGCAATTGGCCAGAAGCTCGATGCTGTTCGGGTCGGGGATCGAGCACCAGACGCCGATCTGGCGCTGGCCGGCCTTGAGCGCGGCCTTGAAGCGGTTCTTGGGCAGGTCCATCTGGCGCGGTCCTTCGCTGGGTTCGGGGTCTGGTATACAGTTTGAGCCTTGGCCGGCGCCGAATGCAACCCGTTCCACGCCTCAAGTCTCGCCGGGAACGACCATCTGGCCACGCGCCGCCGCCTGCCTGACTGCCTCGACCACCTCGAGCGCGGCAAGCCCGTCGCTTGCCGTGACCAGCGGTGGTTCCTCGCCCCGCACCACCCGGCCGAACTGTGCCGCTTGCAGGACAAGTGGATCGGCGAGGTCGAAGGGAAAGCGGGTGGCGCTGATCGCTTCGTGCCAGCCCGGCTGGCGCCAGAGAGTCAGGCTGGGCAGCGCCAGCGAACCTTCCGTGCCGGCGATCCAGTAGCAATCCTGTCCGGTGGCGGGATAGGCCGGGTTCTCGCGTGCGGTCAGCTCCCAGCTCCATGGCGCGGGAACGGTGTCGCTGACGGTGATGGTACCAAGCGCGCCGTTCTGAAACTGCAGCGACACCACGGCCGTATCCTCGACCTCGAAGCCACGGACGGCATTGGTGGTCATCGCTTGAAGCCGCGCCACCGGACCGCAGAAATGCATCATCAGGTCAATGTCGTGGATTAAGTTCAGGTAGACCGGGCCGGCACCCGGCTTGCGCCGCCAGTCGGCCTCGAAATAGGCATCGGGCTTCAGGAACCATGTGCTACCATGGATCGCGGCGATTTGGCCAAGCGCGCCCTCATCGATCAGCGCCTTGGCCCGGACGATCAGCGGGTTGTGGCGGCGGTGATGGCCGGTTGCGACGGCAACACCGGCGGCGTTGGCAGCGGCGACGATGGCGCGCGCCCCGGCCAGATCGCCGGCCAGCGGCTTTTCCACCAGCACCGGCAGACCCGCCGCGATGCAGGTTAGCGCGCCGGGTGCGTGCAGCTGGTTCGGCGTGGCCAGGATCACCCCGTCGATACCGTTGTTATCGATCAGGCTCTCGAGACTGGCGTGAAGCGGCACGGCGAACTCGGCCGCCACGGCCTGCGCCTCGGGCGAGGGATCGACGATCGCGGCAAGGGTCACGCCGGGCGCCATGGCGATGGCCTTGGCGTGCATCCGCCCGATCACCCCGGCACCGACAATGGCGATGCGGCTGACCGGCGGGGCCATCGCCTCAGCCCTGCGTCAGCTGCACGATCCGGCGGGTGGCGGCGGCATAGCCCTCGATCCCCAGCCCGGCGATCACCCCATCGGCGCGCAGCGAGACATAGGAATGGTGCCGGAAAGCCTCGCGCTTGTGGACCTGACTGATATGGACCTCGATGACCGGGCCTTCGAAGGCATGCAGCGCGTCCAGCACCGCGACCGAGGTATGGGTCAGGGCGGCAGGGTTGATGACGATGCCCGCCGCCTTTTCGCGCGCCTCGTGGATCCAGTCGACGATCTGGCCCTCGTGGTTCGATTGCAGCAGGCGGATGTCATAGCCCGTGCCAGCCGTGTCGCGGCACAGTTTCTCGACATCCTCCAGCGTCTCGCGGCCATAAATCTCGGGCTGGCGCTTGCCCAGGAGGTTCAGGTTCGGCCCGTTCAGGACGTAGATGGTTTTCATGTCTGCCCCCGTATCGCGTGGATTGTTTCTAGCGCGCGCCGCGCGGAAAGGGGAAGGCCAAAGGCGCAGCGAAGGGCCGGCGCCTGCCCGTGGGACGGCATCGCAACGGGGCGTCGATGCGGTTTATGGTGCCAAGCCCCTCGCCGCTCTGAACTCGGGACCTGTGGTGGCAAAGCGCCGGCCCGCCGGGACGGGCAGGCGCTGGCCCGGGCCGCTTGCGCGGCGTATCCGGGCCGGGTCTGTCAGCGGGCGAACAGCCCCTCATGTTCCTTCCTGAGTGCCGCCTTCTGCACCTTGCCCATGGTGTTGCGCGGCAGTTCGTCGACGACGATCACGCGCTTGGGCTGCTTGAACTTCGCCAGCCGGTCGGCCAGCGCCGCGATGATGGCTTGCTCCTCGAGCTCGGCACCCTTTTCACGCGCGATCACGGCGACCACCCCCTCGCCGAAATCGGGATGGGGCAGGCCGATCACCGCGCTTTCCAGGACGCCCGGCAGCCGGTCGATCACATCCTCGACCTCGATCGGATAGACGTTGAACCCGCCCGAGATGATCAGGTCCTTGCCGCGCCCGACGATGCTAACATAGCCACCCTCGTCAATCAGCCCCAGATCGCCGGTGATGAACCAGCCATCGGGTCGCAATTCCTCGGCGGTCTTCTCGGGCATCCGCCAATAGCCCTGAAAGACATTCTCGCCGCGCACCTCGATGGTGCCGATCTCGCCCGCTGCCACCTCGGCCCCGCCTTCCATGATGCGCAGCTCGACGCCCGGCAGGGGAAAGCCCACGGTGCCGGCCCGCCGCTCGCCCTCGTAGGGGTTCGAGGTGTTCATGTTCGTCTCGGTCATGCCATAGCGCTCAAGGATGCGCTGGCCGGTGCGGGCCTCGAACGCCCGATGCGTCTCGGCTAGCAGGGGCGCACTGCCGGAGGTGAAGAGGCGCATATGGCCGGCAAGGGCGTGGTCGAAGCCGGGCTGGTCCAGCAACCGGGTATAGAAGGTCGGCACGCCCATCATGCTGGTGGCGCGCGGCATCAGCGACATGACCTGTTTGGCGTCGAACTTCGCCAGCCAGATCATCGCCCCGCCGGCCAGCATCAGGACATTGGTGGCGACGAATAGCCCGTGGGTGTGAAAGATTGGCAGCGCGTGCAGCAGCACGTCATCTGCGGTGAAGCGCCAGTAATCCGTTAGCACCTCGGCATTCGACAGCAGGTTCCGGTGGCTCAGCATCGCGCCTTTCGAGCGTCCGGTGGTGCCCGAGGTGTAAAGGATCGCCGCCAGATCATCCGGGCCGCGTTCGACCGGCTCCTGCACATCGTCCATCTCGGCGGCACCCGCCATCAGGCTGCCGGTGCCGTCGCCCGCCAGCGTCATCAAGACCGCCGGACTGTCGCCCATGAACGCCGCGCGCTGCGCCTCGCGGGACGGATCGCAGACCACCATCGCGGGTTCTGCGTCACCGACGAAATAGGCAACCTCGGCGGCGGTATAGGCCGTGTTCAGCGGCAGGAAAACCGCCCCCGCCCTGAGGCAGCCGAGATAGAGCGCCAGCGCCTCGGGCGATTTCTCGACCTGCACCGCCACCCGGTCGCCGGGTTTCACGCCTTCGGCCACCAGCAGGTTCGCCAGACGCGCCGACAGCCGGTCGATATCCGCATAGCTCAGCGCATTGCCGTCGGGCAGGATCAGGAAGACCCGCTCCGATCCCCGATGCGGACCCATCAGCGCGTCGAAAAGCGTATTGGTCATGGCTGGTCTCCGTTGCTGCGCGCCTGTCATCTCACCTTGCCGGTCCCATCACAAGATCGGGCAGGCCAGTGGCGATCTCGGGAAAGATCGACAGGATGACGATGCCCAGTACCATCATGCCGACGAAGGGCAGCGAGCCCATCAGGATGTCGCGCAGCGAGATGCGGGGCGCGATCGAGTTGATGACATAAAGGTTCAGCCCGACAGGCGGGGTGATGAGGCCGATCTCCATGTTGATCGTCAGGATCACCGCGAACCAGTAGGGGTCGAAGCCATGGGCATCAAGGATCGGCATCAGGATCGGCGCGGTCATCAGGATGATGGCAACGGGCGGCAGGAAGAAGCCGGCAAACAGCAGGAACAGGTTGATGATGCCCATCAGCACCCAGCGGTTCACCTCCAGCCCGGCGATCCAGCCGGCCAGTGTCTGGGTGATGAACAGCGAGGAAAGCGCAAAAGCGAACAGCTCCGCCGCGCCGATGATCAGCATGATCATCACCGCCTCGCGGATGGTGTCGCGGAAGATCGCGGCCATCGGGCGCGGGTTCCACATCTTGTAGATCACCGCGACCAACAGGATGCAGATCAGCGCGCCGGCACCTGCGGCCTCGGAGGGCGTGGCGACACCGCCGTAAAGCACGAACAGGATCGCCGCGACGATCATCAGGAAGGGCAGCACGCGGGGCAGGTTCTCCAGCCGCTCGGCCAGCGAATAGCGCCGGGTCAGATCGCCCAGTCCGATGCCGCGCCGCCAGCAGTCGAACAGCGCCCATGCCATGAAGAGGCCGGTCAGCATCAGCCCCGGCATCAACCCGGCCAGGAACAGCCGCCCGATGCTGGTCTCGGTCGAGATGCCATAGACGATCATGGTGACCGAGGGCGGGATCAGGATGCCAAGCGTTCCCCCCGCCGCGATCGAGCCGGCGGCAAGGCTGTCGGGATAGCCGCGCTTGGTCATCTCGGGGATGCCCATCTTGCCGATGGCGGCGCAGGTGGCCGGGCTGGACCCGGAGAGCGCGGCAAACAGCGCACAGGCGCCGATATTCGACATGACCATGCCCCCCGGCACCCGGTAGAGCCAGCGGTCCAAGGCCTCATAGAGATCCTTGCCGGCGGGACTGGAGGCGATGGCCGCGCCCATCAGGATGAACATGGGGATCGAGACGAGACCGAAATTCGCCAGCCCGACCCAGAAGGTCTCGGCCACGCCATCGAGGGCGAAAAGCCCCTCGGACAGGACCAGCGCGACGATGGCCACGGTGCCGAGGGCGAAGGCGATGGGCGTGCCGACGGCCAGAAGCAGCAGAAGGCCGATGAGGACGAGGAAACCTGCCATTGCCGGGGACATCTCAGACCCCCGCCACGTTGGTGGGCGTGAGATCGGGCCGCAGGGCCAGCACCACGTCGGCCAGAAGCTGTGCCAGCATCAGGATCATGGCGACGGGTAGCGGCCAGAAGGGGATCCACAGCGGCAGCGCCCAGACCGTGTCGGTGGTCCAGCCGCCAGCGAGGGCTTCCAGCAGGAAGTGCATTCCCGACCAGGCCATCGCGCCGACAAAGATCAGCGAGGCGATGGCGGCAATCAGGTTCATCACCCGCCGCCAGCCCGCGCCTGCCGCCTCGACCAGCACATCGACGCCGACATGACCGCGCAGCGCCAGCACATAGGGCGAACCCAAAAGCATCGCCGCAGTTGTGGCGTAGATGACGAATTCCGTCTGCCAGATGGTCGAGCCGTTCAGCACATAGCGGATCACCACCATTTGCGTGACCACCAGCACGGCCGCCACCAGAAGCAGCATCGCCAACCCGCCACACAGCCGGGCCAGCCAGCCCAGCACGCCAAGATAGGTCTTCATCCCTGCCTGTCCCCCGCAGAAAAGCACCGGCGGAGACGCGCGCCCCGCCGGTTCAGGTCATTCGACGGCCAGCGCCTGGTCGATCAGATCCTTGCCGCCCTCGACCTCGTCGGCGAAGTTCTTGTACGAGGTTTCCTGCGCGATCTTCAGCCAGGCGTCGTAATTCTCGGTCGTCATCGATACGACCTCGACGCCAGACTCCTCGAACTGCTTGATCATCGCCTCGTCCAGCCCCGGTGCCTGCTCTGCAAACCAGTCCTCGGCCTTCTGCCCGGCATCCATCAGCGCCTGCTGCTGCTCCGGGGTCAACCGGTCATAGACGGTCTTGGACATCAGGATCGGCTCGTACATGAACCACAGCGCATTCTCGCCCGGGGCGGTCAGGCATTTGGCCTGTTCGAACAGGCGATAGCTGACCATCGAGCCGGACGAGGTATTGGCCGCGTCCAGCACCCCGGTCTGCATGCCCGTGTAGATCTCGGACGAGGGCATCGACGAGATCGAGGCACCGGCGCCAACAAGCATCTGCTCGAAAGCAGGGCCGGCGGCGCGGGTCACTTGCCCGGCAATGCTCTCGGGGGTCTCGATGCAGTTCTTCTTGCTGACGAATCCACCGGCCAGCCAGGCATCCGACAGAACGATGACGTTGTTCTCCTCGATGATCTTGTGGATCGATTCCATGAAGGGCGAGGCGTTCAGCCGTGTCGCGCGCTCATGGTTGCGCACCAGCCCCGGCATCAGCGTCACGCTGAACTGCGGCACCCGACCAGAGGCGTAATCGAGCGGGAAAGAGCTGATGTCGAGTTGGCCCCGGGTCAGCGCGCTCCACTGATCGCGGGCCTTGTAGAGCGATTCACCGGGATAGACGCGGATATCGATCCCGACATCGGCGGCGGCGACCTCGCTGGCGATCATCTGCACCATCTCGTCGCGGGCATCGCCCTTGCCACCCGGAAACTGGTGGCTGGCCTTCAGCGTCTGCGCATGGGCTGCGACAGGCGCAGCCAGCATCATGGCCAGAGTGGCCACGGTCATGTTGTTCATGTTGTCCTCCCTTTGCCGGTCCGCGGCGGCGACACGCGCTCCTCCGCGCGACCGTCCGGCCCAAAGACCGATTGGTGCAGTCTGGCGAAGAAGGGGGCGTGAGGCAACCCTGCAGAGACTGCAAGGCGCCCGGCCGGAATCAGTAATCGGAATCAGTAATCCAACTTGCCGCTGCCGTCGGTCTTGGCCCTGGGATCGGAGGTCACCACCCTCCAGACCAGATCCTGCATCCAGGCGGCCTGTTCGGCGCTTGGTCCGCCATTGTTGGGCACGCCATGCGGCAGTCCATGCGGATCGCGGTTATAGATCACCGCGAAATGCGCCAGAGCGATCATGTAGCAGCCAAGCAGGTTGATGTGGATGTTGTCGTGGAACAGCTGCTTCATCTCGGTCAGGCCCGGCGCCGTTCCGGCGGCAATCTCGTCATAGGCGGCAGCCATGATTCCGGTTCCAGGAATCAGCTTCATCTCCGGCGAACCTTGTGGGCGATTCTGGTTCACATGGTCGAGGATCTGTTGCCAGCCCGCGGCCTCGCGGTCCAGCCGTTCTCGGAAAGGGATCTCGGCATCGGGATCGTTGTGAGGGTTTTCGTTGCCCGAACCGCTGGTGACCTCAATCCAGGTCGCATAGAGAATGCTGGCTGCGCCCTTGCCATCGCGGCCATGTTTCCATGCATGGTCAAAGAATTTCAGCGCATAGCCTGAAGAATCATGCCATTGCGCCGTGTTCGAAAGCGGCACCCGCTCTGTGTTCACCATGAGGTCGAAACCGGCCATGACTTCGGGCTTCATAATGTCCGGATCGGCAGGATGATCCCAACGCCATTGCATCGGGCTGCCGGGAATGGTCGACTTCACCAGTTCGGTTCCTCGGCCTCCGGCAGCGTTGATCATGTCGCGCAGGGGTTCGATGACACCATCGGTCAGGCTGTGGCCGGATTCGACGATGCGCAGGATCGGCAGCGGTTGCTGCGCACGCGCCAGACCGGTGGAAGCAGCCAGTCCAGCGGCCATCGCTGTCGCAGAGAATTGTCGCCGGGTCATGCCCATGCCCGGACCGTCCTTGTGTGCCCTACCCATCATCTTTCCCCTCGTCACCACCGCTCACCGCAAGAAGGGTAACCCGGTGCCCGAGTCTCGGCAATAGCTTGAAAACGCTGAATAACCGAAACCTGCGGGTGATCAGCGACTCCGGTCGAGGAATGCCGCAACTGGCCGATGTGCTCCGCCTCGCCCTGCCGGTCCTCGGCGATCCTCTGGTAAAGCCCGGCAAGTCCCTGCCAGACCTGCGATTCCGGCCGGTCAGGGCCAAGGAAATCGGCGATCTGTTCCATCTCGTTCACCCAGCGATAGGCCTTGGGGAACATGTCGGGCAACGCACCTTCGCCGCGCTTCAGAAGCTCCGGCTGGCTGCGGGACAATTCGGCGTGAAGGGCTGCGCCGATCCCGGCGCGCTCGGCGGCCATGAACATCGCGGCCATCAACCCGGTCAGGCCCTTGGTCATCGCGCCATAGCACATCTTCAGGGCCGAGGCTTCGCCGATGCCGCCGGACATCACCTGAACAGGTAGCCCGTATCGCGACAGGATCGTGGCGGCGTCATCCGCTGTGCCCGAGAGATAGATCAGCGGCGGGTTTGCGCCGTCAGGCCCCGGCGGCATTCCAATGATGCCGCCATCGACGATCCGCGCCCCCGCGCCTTCGACCAGATCCGCCAGCTCTGCCATGCGCGCAGGGGCGATGGCGTTCAGATCGGCATAGATCGGGCGATGCCCGGTCGGCAGCGCCGCCATCAGCGTTTCGGCGGTGTCGCGCGCAGTCGCGGGCGGGACGACCGAGAGGATCAGGTCCGCCGCCGCCATTTCGGCCTGGGTCGCGTCGGTCATGCCGGCCTCGGCGGCGCGCTGGCGGGTGGCGGCGCTGCGGCCTTCCGTCCGGGTCAGCACGGTGGCGCCATGTGCGGTCAAGATGCGGGCCAGTCCTGCGCCCATGGCGCCGGCGGCGGGCATGGCGATGAGGGTCATGGGGACAGCCCCCCGGACATCAGCAGCTTGTCGGGGGTGAAGGGCATGTCGCGTAGCCGGATGCCAGTGGCGTTGAAGATTGCGTTGCCGATGGCAGCCGGCACGCCCACGATGCCGATCTCGCCGATGCCCTTGGCGCCGGTCGGGCCGAACCAGGGGTCGAACTCGTCGATCCAGATCGCGTCCAACTTGCCGATATCGGCATGAGAGGCGATGTGATATCCGGCGAAATCGGCATTCACCACATGGCCAAAGCGCGGATCGAGCACGCTTTCCTCGAAGAGGGCCGCAGAGATGCCCATGGTCATACCGCCGATCATCTGCGAGCGCGCGGTGATCGGGTTGATGATCTGGCCCGCGGCATAAGCGCCCAGCATCCGCGGCACCCGCACCTCTCCGGTCACCATGTTCACCCGGGCCTCGGCGAAATGCGCGCCATAGGCGTGCATCGAGTAGTTCTTGTAGCCCTTGGGCGGACCGCCCCCGGCCACGACCTGTGCGCCTTCGGACGGGGTGTCGCCATGTTTGGTGCGGAACCTCTCGGCCGCCCGGATGATCGCCCCGCCCCAGCTGTAGGTGCCGGCGCTGCCGCCTGCGACCATGGCAAGGCTGAGGCCCGAACGTCCGATCTCCAGCGCGATCTGGTCGATCGGCACCGCCAGCGCATCGGCGGCGATCTGCGGCAGGATGGTCCAGGCGCCGGTGCCGATATCGCTTGCGCCCAACTGCACCTGATAGCGCCCGCCCTTGAAACGGATGCGGCAGCGGGTGGGCAGCATGTAGACATGTGGAAACACCGCCGCCGCCATGCCAAGCCCGATCAGCCATTCGCCCTCGCGCCGCTGGCCCGGAATGGCATTGCGCGCCGACCAGCCAAAGGCCGCCGCACCCTCGTGGTAGCAGGCGGTCAGGTTGCGTGTGCTGAAGGGTTTGCCGCTTTGCGGATCGGTCTCGGGCTCGTTCCTCAGGCGCAGCTCGATCGGGTCCAGCCCGCAGGCATGGGCCAGCTCGTCCATGGCGGTTTCCAGCGCGAACATGCCGGTAAACTCGCCCGGCCCGCGCATGAAGGTTGCCGGCGCGATGTCCAGCGCCTGGCTGCGGTAGAGCGTGCGGCAGGCCGGTGCGGCATAGAAGGATTTCGAACTGCCGGCCGAGGCGTCGATATAGGTCTTCAGCCGGGCGGTGGGGGCCGTTACCTCATGCTTGATCCCCAGAAGCCGGCCATCCTCGTCAGCGGTCAGTCGGATGTGGTTCGCGCTTTCGGGCCGGTGGCCGGTTGTCGCGAACATCTGCCGCCGGGTCATGGCATATTTCACCGGCCGCCCGCGCAGCATCTTGGCGGCAAGGATGGTCAGAACCACATGCGGCAAAGGCAGGCCCTTGCCGCCGAAGCCGCCGCCGGTATAGGGCGCGATGATCCGCAACTGGTTCGGCAGGATGCCGAAAAGCGGCGGCAGATAGGCCTGCGAGGGCAGGACGCCCTGATTGGCGTCCCAGATGGTCAGCCGGCATTTGCGCGGATCAAGGCTGCGATCCTCGCGCCATTGCGCGATCAGCGCATGGGGCTCCAGCGGGTTATGGTGGTGGATCGGATGGGCATAGTGCTGATCCACGCGATGCACTGCCGCCGCCTCTGCCGCGCCCAGATCGCCGCGCGTCATTTCGCCGGGGCTGCCGCCGACCTTGCGGGGGACGGTGGAACCCGTGCCGTCCGGGTGGAACGTGGCCTCGAAAGGCGCGGGGGTGATCGTGATCCGCACCAGATCGGCCGCCTGCCGTGCGGTCGTGGCATCTGCAGCCACGACGGCACCGATGAACTGGCCATGATGGGCGATCTCCGGTGATTGCAGGATCTTCAGCGAGGCATCATTACCAAGCCAAAGCCGCGGCGCGTTCAGATGGGTCATCACCAGCAGGACGCCGGGAAGCGCCTCGGCCTCGCTGCTGTCGATCTCGGCGATCTCGCCCCGCGCGACCGGGGCGGTCAGAGGCCAGAGATAGGCCGGGTTCACCGCCGGATGCTCATAGGCGTAAGGCGCCGTGCCGCTGACCTTCAGCGGGCCTTCGACCCGCCGACGCGGCGCGCCGACGGATCGCGGATCATTGGGGCGGTTCATGGCCGGCCTCCTACGCTAAGACCGGCCAGACCGGCCAGCATCGCCACCGCCGCGTTCCGCAGCATCGGCAACTTGTAGGCATTGGCGTCGGTGACGCGGGCCGGGGCCAGTTCCTTCTCGATGGCGGCAAGGAAGTTTTCGCGTCTGGCCGGCTGTCCGCGTAGCGCCGCCTCGGCCAGCGTCGCCCGGTGCGGCCTGTGCGACACACCGCCAAGCGCCAGCCGGATATCCTGCACCACGCCGTCCCGCAGCTCCAGCGCCGCCGCGACCGAGACCAGCGCAAAGGCATAGGAGGCGCGTTCGCGGATCTTGCGATAGTGCGAGCGGGCGGCGAAGGGCAGGGCGGGCAGTTCGACGGCAAGGATCAATTCGTCCTCGGCCAGATTGCTGTCACGCTCGGGCGTGTCGCCCGCCAGCCGGTGGAAGTCGGCGAAGGGGATCCGCCGCTCTCCCGCATGACCCTGCACCACCACCACCGCCTCCAGCGCCGCCAGCGGCACGCAGAGGTCGGAGGGATGGGCGGCGATGCAGTCGCCCTCGGTGTCGAAGATCGCATTGTAGCGCCCAAACCCCTCGCGCGCCGGGCAGCCGCTGCCGGGGTCGCGCTTGTTGCAGGGCGTGGTCAGATCCTGAAAATAGACGCAGCGCACCCGCTGCATCAGGTTGCCGCCGGTCGAGGCCATGTTGCGCAACTGCCCGGATGCCCCGGCCAGCAGCGCCTGCGCGACGAAGGGATAGCGCGCCCGGATCAGCGGATGGGCGGCCAGATCGCTGTTGCGGACCATGGCGCCGATCCGTAGGCCCCCCGCGCCGGTCTCCTCGATCCGGTCCAGCGGCAGGCGGTTGATGTCGACAAGCCGCGTTGGCCGGGCGATCCCCAGTTTCATCAGATCGAGCAGATTGGTGCCGCCGGCAAGGAAACGCCCGCCCGGGGTCAGCTGGTCAAGGGCATCGGTCGGGTCTTGCGCGCGGGTGTAATCGAAGGGGGTCATGATCTATCCGCCCCTGCAACTTCGCGGATGGCGGTGAGGATATTGGCATAGGCGCCGCAGCGGCAGAGATTGCCTGACATGCGCTCGCGGATCTCGGCATCGCTCAGGCTGACCGGGGCGCTCAGATCGGCAGTGACATGGCTGGGCATCCCCTCGCGCGCCTCGGCCAGCATGCCGACGGCGGAACAGATCTGCCCCGGCGTGCAATAGCCGCATTGCAGCCCGTCATGATCGATGAAGGCCTGCTGCATCGGGTGCAGATCGCCCGGCAGGCCGAGGCCCGCCGCCGTGGTGATTGTGGCGCCGTCATGGGAAACGGCGAGACACAGGCAGGACAGCACCCGGCGGCCATCGATCAGAACCGTGCAGGCCCCGCATTGCCCGTGATCGCAGCCTTTCTTGGCCGAGAAATTGCCCAGATGATCGCGCAAGGCGTCGAGGATGGTGACGCGCGGGTCCAGCGACAGCGTGACGGGCTTTCCGTCGACGGTCAGGCTGACGGGTATTGGCATCGGAAGCTCCTCCTCGGCCTTGCCTGCCTTGCAGATTAGGCGGGCAGGGCGCGAAGTAAAGCCGCCCGCCCCAGCCTGACCTAGCGTCGCTTGGCGAAGAAGTCCTGCAACAGCGCCCGCGACTCGCCCGCGTTGATGCCGTCATAGACCTGCGGGCGGTGGTGGCATTGCGGATGGTCAAAGACCCGCGCGCCATGGGCCACGCCGCCCATACGCGGGTCGTCGGCGCCGTAATACAAGAGTTCGATCCGCGCGGCCGAGATGGCGGCAGCGCACATCGGGCAGGGCTCCAGCGTCACCCAGAGCGCATGGCCGGGCAGGCGCTGCGAGCCGGCGGCGCGGCAGGCGGCGCGGATCACCTGGATCTCGGCATGGGCGGTGGGGTCCAACAGTTCGCGCGTGCGGTTGCCATCTGCGGCGATGACCCGGCCCGAGGGATCGATCAGCACCGCGCCGACCGGCACCTCGCCGCGCAGGGCGGCGGCGCGGGCCTCGGCCAGGGCCTGATCCATATGCGAGGTAAAGCGCTGCATGGGATTGTTCTGGCCCGTGTGGGGCGGCGCCGCAAGATGCCCGTGACGTGACGCCCGCCCCCTGCGGCGCGCAATCCGCTTCCCTTTCGCCATCCACAGGCGTATGACCGCCAGCTTAACCAAAACCACCGCAGTGATGCGCAGGAGAGATCGCCATGACCGACGACCAAACCCCCGATTCCAACACCGACAAGCCCGCCGATGTCGACCGCATCGCCAAGGTCATCGCCCGCGCCGGCGTGGCCAGCCGCCGCGATGCCGAGAGGATCATCCTCGAGGGCCGGGTGACGGTGAACGGCGAGAAGATCACCTCGCCCGCGCTGGACGTGCGCCCCACCGACCGCATCACCGTCGATGGCAAGCCGCTGGACGCGCCGCAGGAAACGCGGCTCTGGATGTATTACAAGCCGGTCGGGCTGGTCACGTCGGAAGCCGACGAGAAGGGCCGGCAGACGATCTTCGACGCGCTGCCGCGCGACCTGCCCCGGGTGATGACCGTCGGACGGCTGGACCTGAATTCGGAAGGGCTGTTGCTTCTGACCAATGATGGCGAGCTGAAGCGGCGGCTGGAACTGCCGGCGACCGGCTGGCTGCGCCGCTACCGGGTGCGGGTGAACGGCACGCCGACTGACCTGACCTTTGACCCGCTGCGCCGGGGCGTCACCATCGATGGCGAGGATTTCCAGCCGATGGAGGTGCGTCTCGACAGCCAGCAGGGCGCGAATGCCTGGCTGACCGTCGGCATCCGCGAGGGTCGCAACCGCGAGATCCGTCGCGCCATGACGCATATCGGCCTGCAGGTGAACCGGCTGATCCGCATCGGCTATGGCCCGTTCAAGCTGACCGGCATGGAAGAGAACGAGGTCCGCGAGGTGAAGCGCAAGGTGCTGCGCGACCAGCTGGGCGGGCTTCTGACCGGCGAGACCGAGGACGAGAAGCCGCGCGATTTCCGTGCCCGTGGAGCCGAGTCCGGCCCGCGCCGGTCCGCTGCGGATGGAGAGCGCAAGCCGCGTTTCGGCAAGCCCGATGGCGAGCGCAAACCCTTTGGCCGCAACGACGACCGGGGCGAGCGCCGCGACGGCGGCAAGCCGTTCGCCCGGCGTGAGGACGGTGACCGCAAGCCCTGGGCCAAGCGTGAGGATGGTGATCGGAAACCGTTTGCGCGGCGTGAGGACGGTGACCGCAAGCCCTGGGCCAAGCGTGAGGATGGTGATCGGAAACCGTTTGCGCGGCGTGAGGACGGTGACCGGAAACCGTTTGCGCGGCGTGAAGACGGCGACCGGAAGCCTTGGACCAAACGTGAAGAGGGTGATCGCAAGCCGTTTGCCCGGCGTGAAGATGGTGACCGCAAGCCGTTTGCCCGGCGTGAAGATGGTGACCGCAAGCCTTGGGCCAAGCGTGAGGATGGCGACCGCAAGCCGTATGCCAAGCGTGAAGACGGCGACCGCAAGCCTTGGGCCAAGCGCGAGGACGGTGATCGCAAACCGTTCGCCCGGCGCGAGGATGGCGACAAGAAACCCTGGGTGAAGCGTGACCGCAGCGATGAGGGCTTCAAGCCCCGTGGCGAGGGTGGCTTCAAACCGCGTGGCGAAGGTGGGTTCAAGCCTCGCGGTGAAGGCGGTTTCAAACCGCGTGGAGAGGGAGACTTCAAACCGCGCGGCGAGGGTGGTTTCAAGCCGCGTGGCGAGGGTTTCAACTCCGGTGGCCCGCGCAAGGGCGGCTTCTCGGGCGGTCCGGCCGGCGGGAAAGGCCGACCGGCTGCGGGCAAGGGGCCGCGTCCCGGTGGTGGAAAACCCGGCGGCGGCCGTCCCGGTGGTGGCAAGCCGCGCGCACCGCGCGGCTGAGCCTTACTTCGTCAGGATCAGTTTGCCCGCCCGGGTGATCCGCAGCTGATAGACCTGATCCTTCAACACGATCAGCGCCTGATTGCCGCCGGCAGTCAGCAGCTCGGCATCATGCGCGGGCAGACGGCTCAGCACGGAGACGCCGGGGCGGGAAAACTCGGCAGGGCGGGTCGCGGTCATGGTTCTGTCCTTCGTGAGTGAGGGCGTGACATTAGGCCTGAACGCAACCTGACAAGAATAGTCGGATATGTCAAAGGAAAAGAGTCGGGTATTATTTCTCCGGCCTTTCCGCGCCTGTCGGGTTCACTCCGGCTGGCCGAGACAGGCCGAGATCGTCTCGCCCATTCCGGTCAGGATCGCCGGGTAAAGCGAAGGCCCCATCGGCTGCCCGCTGCCCGTCGGGTCCAGTGCCTCGCCTGCGCGAATCGGCGTGCCGGCAATCAGGGACTCGATCAGGGACGGGTCATGCCCGGCCTCGGGAAAGGCACAGGTGACCTTTTCCGCCGTGATGGTGTCCCGAATCGCCGACAGTCGCGCGGCCGAGGGCGTGCTGGCATCGCCAAGCGCGACGGGGATCGCCGGGGCAAGGCCGAAGGCCTCGGTGAAATAGCCATAGGCGTCGTGGAAGGCGACGAAACGATCCTGCGCGACGGGGGCAAGCTGCGCGGTTACGGCCGCTGCCGCGTCGTCGATCTTCGCGACGCCCGCCTCGGCATTCGCCGTATAGGTTGTGGCGTTCTCGGGATCTGCCTCGGACAGCGCGCCGGCGATGGCCGTCAGCCAGATTTTCCCGTTCTGCGGGTCAAGCCAGGCATGGGGATCGGTCGGGCCGTGCGCGTGGTCGTGGCCGTCCTCATGCGCATGGTCGTGATCGTCTTCATCTGAAAACGCGCGCAGGCTTGTCTCGGGCAGGTCCAGCAGCCTCAACGAGACGCCGCTGTTGAGCGAATCGGCGGATCGCGCCAGCCAGGGCGTTAGGTCGGGTCCGATCCAGACCAGCAGGCCGGCCTCCTGCAGCGCGGCGGCATCCGAGGGACGGATCTGGTGGTGATGCTCGTTCCCGCCCGCCGGCAGCAGCACCCGCACCTCGCCCAGATCGCCCAGAACCTGCTGCACCAGCGAGCCGGTGGCCGGGATATCCGCGATCACCGAGGGCGCGTCGGCAGTCGCGGAGGCGGCGCCGAGGGCAATGAGAAGCGGGGCAGAGGCGAAGGGCAGAAAGCGCATTGCAGGGTCCGTAAGCAGGAAAGGGTTGTACGACCCCTCCCTTTGAATGTAATAACATTACAAGTCAATCGAAATGTTATAAGATAACTCATGTCTGTCGAAAATCACGCCGCTGATGACGCGGCCACCGCCTTTGCCTCGCATGACCACAGCACCTGCCGCACGCAGGCGCTGCAGGCGGCCGATGATCTGGCTGCCGAACAGGGCGTGCGCCTGACCCCGGTGCGCCGCCGCACGCTGGAGATCCTGCTGGAAACCCACCGCGCGCTTGGCGCCTATGAGGTGCTGGAACGGCTGGGGGCCGAAGGCTTTGGCAGCCAGCCGCCGGTGGCTTACCGGGCGCTGGATTTCCTTGTTCAGCATGGGCTGGCGCATCGGGTGCAGCGGTTGAATGCCTTCGCCGCCTGTCTCAGCCCCGGCCATGACCACGCCCCGGCTTTCCTGATCTGCCGCGCCTGCAACAAGGTTGCCGAAGCCGATGCGCCCGAGATTCGAAGCGCGCTGCGTGCTGCAGCGGGCGGCGTCGGCTTCTCGGTCGAACGGATGACCGTTGAAGCGCTTGGCCTTTGCGACGCCTGCGCCGCGGTGGAGCAGGGCGAATGACCCCGCTGATTCGCGCCGATGGCCTGACCATCCACCGCACCGGCACCACCGAGCCGGTGCTGAGCGGCGTCGACCTGGCGATCGCGCCGGGCGAGATCGTGACCGTGGTGGGGCCGAACGGCTCGGGCAAATCGTCGCTGGTCCGGGCGCTTCTGGGCCATGTGGCGCTGGCCTCTGGTCAGGTGACGCGGCAGGCAGGGCTGCGCATCGGCTATGTGCCGCAGCGGGTGCATATCGACACGGCCATGCCGATGACCGTGCGGCGCTTCCTGTCGCTGCCGCAGCGGGTCAGCGATTCGGCGTCGGCAGCGATGCTGCGCCGGGTTGGCGTCGAAGGGGTCGAGCGCCAGCAGATCACGCAGCTCTCGGGCGGCCAATTCCAGCGTGTCCTGCTGGCCCGGGCGCTTTTGTCGCAGCCACAGCTGCTGGTTCTGGACGAGCCGACGCAGGGGCTGGATCAGCCGGGAATCGTCGGTTTCTACAAGCTGATCGAGGAGATCCGGGCCGAGACCGGCGCGGCGATCCTGCTGGTCAGCCATGATCTTCTGGTGGTGATGCGGGCCTCGGACCGGGTTCTCTGTCTCAATGGCCATATCTGCTGCGAGGGCACACCCCAGCAGGTCAGTGGTGCGCCGGAATACCGTGCCCTGTTCGGTGCTGGGTCCGAGGGCACGCTGGCCCTCTATCAGCACCATCACGACCATGACCACGATCACCCGCATGGCCATGATCATCATGCACACGGCGATAAGGGACATGACCATCACGGGCATGACCACGCGAAAGACCACCATCATGCTTGACGATTTCCTTGTCCGCGCGGCGCTTGCGGGCTTTGGGCTGGCGCTCGCCGCCGGGCCGCTCGGTTGCTTCGTGGTCTGGCGGCGCATGGCCTATTTCGGTGATTCGACGGCCCATGCGGCGATTCTGGGCGTCGCGCTGAGCTTTGCCTTCGGCGTTTCGATCTATGCCGGCACGCTGGCCGTGGCGCTGGCGATGGCGCTGCTGGTGTCGACGCTGGTGGGGCGTGGCCATGCGATGGACACGCTTCTGGGCGTTGCCGCGCACTCCGCGCTGGCCTTGGGCCTGGTTGCGGCCAGTTTCGTGCCCGACCTGCGGGTCGATCTGACGGCTTTCCTCTTCGGCGACATCCTCGCGGTCGGTCGGACCGACCTGGTCTGGATCTGGGGCGGGGCGCTGGTGGTGCTGGGCTTGCTCGTCTGGCGCTGGCAGCGGCTGGTCAGTGCCACGGTGAACGAGGAACTGGCGATGGCTGCCGGCATCGACACCCGCCTGGAGCGGTTGATTCTCGCTGTGGCACTAGCCCTAGTGGTCGCCGTGGCCATTCGCATCGTCGGGGCGCTGCTGATTTCCGCCATGCTGATCGTGCCCGCCGCCGCTGCGCGGGTCTGGTCGCGGACGCCCGAGCACATGGCGGTCATTGCGACCGGGCTTGCGACGCTTTCGGTCGCCGCAGGGTTGTGGTCCAGCCTGCGTCTGGATTCCCCCGCCGGACCCTCGATCGTGGTCGCGGCGGCCGCCTTTTTCGCCTTCGGCGCGATCCTCCGCCGCGGCTAGTGCAAGAATGCAACGGTCCGAAATCGTGGCAAAATCGGCGGAACCAGTGTAGTCTGGATGGTGTTGGCGAATATGCAACAGTGGGCGCAAACCCGCCGGGAATCTGAAATGACCCGGCTTTTCAAAGACCCGGGTTTATGCAACTGTCGCAGCGATGTTGCCGGTGACGGCATCTGTCAAATGAAACGGAGCATGATCATGACCAAATTTGCTACTTTCGCCGCCGTCCTCGGCCTGACCGCAACCTCGGCTCTGGCCGGTGGCTATGTCGCCCCCGTCGTCGAAGTCGAGCCGGTCGTTGTTGAAGAACAGCCCGCGTCGTCGAACGCCGGCCTGGTTGTTCCCGCCCTGCTGCTGCTGGGCGTGATCGCCGCCGTCGCTTCGGACGACGACGACGACGACACCACCACCACCGAGTAAGATCGCTTCCCCTTCTGGGGATTTCGATTGGAGGGCTGGCCTTGTGCCAGCCCTTTTCGTTTGCGCAATGCCCCGAAAGCGGCGGGTGACAGGCAGGCGGTGCCGGAGACGGCTCTGGCATGAAAAAACCCGCCCATTTCGGAGCGGGTTTTCGTCTCTGAGGAGGTCGTTGAGGCCCTGTCAGGGCCGCAGCGTCTGGATGGTGACATAGCCCAGCCTCGGCCCGGCCCATTGCCGCGAGACCGGAATCTGCCCGCCCTGGACCATGAAGCTGTTCTGGAAGCTGATGCCCAGTCCCTCGCAGTTCTCGACCAT
This sequence comes from Paracoccus zhejiangensis, assembly GCF_002847445.1. Lineage (NCBI taxonomy): Bacteria > Pseudomonadati > Pseudomonadota > Alphaproteobacteria > Rhodobacterales > Paracoccaceae > Paracoccus > Paracoccus zhejiangensis. The sequence continues at coordinate 3,756,853 of NZ_CP025430.1, forward strand.
CACACCGGGATTGGGACCTGCGCCGACCGTGCAATTGAAGGTCAGCGGCCGCTCCAGCCCGTCGCCGGCATAATAGCGGATGACCCGCTGGCCGTTGCCTGCCCGCCCGGCTCGAATCAGGCCCTCGGTCGAGGCTTCGGTGACCGACATGTCATTGCCCAGCCCGCGCGTGCCCACCAGCATGCCGCTCCGCAGGATCAGCGCCTGCTCGTTCGGCGTCATGTAGGTACGCATGGCACCGTTCTGGCCGGTCATGGCCATCACCTGCGTCCGTCCGGCCGTTTCAAGACCAGCCATGATCAGCGGGCCGGGGTTCACGCGCAGCGCCTCGGCGGCGATCTGCTCCTGTGTCCGGGCAGGGGCTTTCGGCTCGCTGGCCGCCTTGCGCTCGGCCATGATCTGCTGGGCGGCCTGTCCGGCCAGCCCCAGCGGCGTTGCATTGGGCTCGGCCGTATCGTTGCCGCAGGCGGCCAGCAGAGCCAGCATGGAAAGGCCAATTGCGCGCGTCATCGTCATGCCGGTCATCGCCAGAATTTCCCCCAACCTTCGTAAAGTTTGCCCGAATGGCTTTCGCGCACGGTGTCGTAGAGCCGGTCATTGATCCGCAGACGCGAGCCGCCATCGCGTGACAGCGAGCGCAGATCGCCGCCCACGCGCTGCAGCGACGGCTGCCCGGTGGCCCAGGCCACCGGCAGCGAGATGGTGATGCCCTTGTCGAAGGAGCCTTCGCCGAAATCTTCCTCGCTCATGTTGGTCTTGGTGGCATAGGCCCCGACGCGCCAGCCATTGGCAAATTCACGGGTCAGCGTGACCGTGGCGCCGTCATCGCCGGCCAGATAGCGGCCGATATCGACCTGCCCGGTAAAGCCGCCACCGAACTCGTAATAAGCCGAGACGTGACCGGTGGTCACTTCGTAGTCGCGGAAACTCAATGCGTCCTCGAAATCGCGCTTCTTGACCCGGTTGATCTCGGCCCCAAGCGCCAGCGGCAAGTTGACCGGCTTCCACAGCGCCTCGGTCGAGACGCCGCCATAGGCACGCTCGAGAAGGCCGACGGTGACGCGGGTATAGACCGTGTCGGTGGGCTTCGCGTACCAGTTCAGCGTTAGCTCGGGGATGGTCGGGCTGCTGTTGCCTGAATACATCCGGCCATCCGAGCGCACGCGCGGGACACCGTTCGCGGCGTAATCGGTGTTCAGCGCCTCGTACTCGTCGGTCGTGTAGGCCCCGGGAGCCTCTTGCTTGATCGAGCCAAAGGCGCGCTGGCGCACCGTGCCGGACAAGACCAACCCCGGAACAAGTTCGTATTTCGCCCTGGCCTGGGCGCCGACCTCGTAGCGGAACGGCTGATCGGGGTCGAAAAGCGAGGTCGACAGGTAGGGTGTCAGGCCCCACTGGAATCGCGGGTAAAGGCCCGGCGTCATGACCAGATTTCCGGGGCGGGGATCGGCATCGGTCAGGACCGCCGCATTGGCGATCTGGCTGACCTCGGTATTCTCCAGCCGTTCGACATCCGAGCGGCGCAGCGTCACCGAGCTGGTCGGCAGACCGTCAGCCGAGGTGGTGATGACGAAGGTCTCGACCGAGGGGGGCAGGGCACGGGTCATCAGCCGCGCGGTGCGGCCGATCGCCTCGGCATGCTGGACATAGCGGCCATTGCGGATCCGGACCTCGGCGCGGTTGGCCGAAAGCGCCATCGACTCGAGGGTCTGGCCCTCGTCGCGCAGCGCGTCGCCAAGCGCGGTCTGGATCGCCGGATGGGCGGTGGGGTCGTTGGCCCAGACACCCGCCCAGCCTTCCGGGTCGGCACCCGGCGCGGGGCGCGGGCGAACTGGGGCCGGTGCCTTTTCCAGGCCCGAGGGGAAGGGCGCCTGGCGCGGGTTCAGCGCCACGCTGAACTGGGCGCCAAAGGTATTGCCGCCGACGGTGTAGACGCCGATCTGGTAATTCTCGCCGAAGTGATAGTTCGCGCCGAGGTTCAGCTTGCTCTTGGGTTCTTCCTCGCCGCCGGTGGTCACTTCGCGCGCATAGGGGTCGGTCGAGTATTCGGCGACCAGCCGCAGGTTGTCGGTGGCCTGCCAGGCGACCGAGGCAAAGGGCTTGGCCGGACCAGTGAACCAGTCCTTCACGTTCAGCTTGCCACCCTCGCCCACATCCGAGGTGCGCCGCTCTTCGCCGCCGAGGCGCCCCCAGCCAACACCGGCGCTGACCCGCAGGCGCGGCGTCAGGGTCTTGGTGGCGACCAGGTACTCGGCTGAATAGATGCCGGTGCCCATGAAATCCTGCAGGCCCACGGCGACCGCGGGGCGCCAGCCGGCCTCGTCCTCGTCAAGGACGCGGAACCGCACGTCGAACGAACGGTCCCAGAGGAAGCCACGCGAACGATCGACCCCGTCCAGCCGCGAATAACGCAGGGCGGCGGTCATCCGGGGCAAGGCCTGGAAGACGATGGAGTTGCGGCGGGCATAGTCGGACACGCCGACCGAGCCGCCAAGCGTGCCGTCGTCAAGGCCTTCGGCGGTCGGCGTGTCGATCGCGCCGGGCATGCCATAGGCATTCAGCGATGTGCCGATCATCGGTTCGGCCAGGGCTGTCTGGGTTCCAGAGGCCACCAGCAGGGCCACAGGCAGGGTGGTCGCCAGCAATTGGCGGAACAGACGCGAATGGCGCATGAGGATGGGGTCTCCTGTCGGTATCTTGCCCACATTAGCGGGCGCGCGCGGCTGCGGACAGCCCCGCGACATCACTTAGGTGCAGGCCCGCGACCTATGGGCAACAGGCCTCAGCCCTGCGGCGCGGCAGTTGTCTCGGTCGCTGCGGCCGCTGCGGGGGCTGCGCAGCCATTGTTCGTCCGGCCGCCGATCTTCAGCGTCGCCGACATCGGGAATTTCTCGCCCGACATGTCATCGACGCAATCGGTGCCGCGCACGGTCAGCGCGAAGGCGCTGCCGTCCAGCGTGCCGACGAATTCGACGCCCTGCGCGAAGGTCAGGCGGCGCACGGTGACGGTCCGGCCCTTCTGGTTTTCCGGGGTCTTGTAGACCGCCCGCTCGCCCGAGGCCTCGACGGTCCAGAAGGGTTCGTTGCCGCGCGCGACAAAGGCCACGGTGTTCAGCGTCTCGGAATTGGCCGTGGCCGAGGCGACATGTTCGCCACCCTCGACCTCGATCGCCTGCTCCAGCGGCGAGACGGCGGGCGGACCCGAGGGTGTGGCCGGCTGTTCCGCCACTTCGGGCTTCATGCCGAGGCTGGACTGAAGGTCGGTCATCGCCTGATCGTCGCAGGCGGCCAGGGCAAGGGGCAGAACCGCAAGGGCGGCGAGGCGCAGTTTCATGGTATTTTGCCTTCGGGCTGGGATCACTGTCCGGCCAGCGATAGCAAAATGCCGCCTGCCGGGGCAAGGCCGCTGCGGTTTCGCGGGCGAAGCGCCGCCCAAGCCGCGCCGATCAGCAGTTCGGAACGTTCACCGCCAGCCCGCCAAGCGAGGTTTCCTTGTACTTCTCGCTCATGTCGCGGCCGGTCTGGCGCATGGTCTCGATGGCGGCGTCCAGCGGCACGATATGCTCGCCATCGCCACGCAGGGCGAGGCTGGCCGCAGAGACCGCCTTGATCGCGCCCAAGCCGTTGCGCTCGATGCAGGGCACCTGCACCAGCCCGCGCACCGGATCGCAGGTCATGCCCAGGTGATGCTCCAGCGCGATCTCGGCTGCGTTCTCGACCTGCTCGGGCGTGCCGCCCAGAACCGCGGCCAAGCCGGCCGCCGCCATGGCGGAGGCGCTGCCCACCTCGGCCTGACAGCCGCATTCGGCACCCGAGATCGAGGCATTGTGCTTGATCAGCCCGCCGACCGCCGCCGCCGTCAGCAGGAAATCGGGCAGGTCGCGCTCGCTGGCCCCCGGCACGTGGTCGAGCCAATAGCGGATGACGGCGGGCAGAACCCCCGCCGCGCCATTGGTGGGCGAGGTGACGACCTGGCCGCCGGCAGCGTTCTCCTCGTTCACCGCCATGGCATAGGTCGACATCCAGTCGTTGATGACATGCGGCGCGGTCAGGTTCATGCCGCGCTCGGCCATCAGCTTTTCATGCACGCCCTTGGCGCGGCGGCGGACGTTCAGCCCGCCGGGCAGATGCCCGCCGGTGGACAGTCCCCGGTCCATGCAGTCGCGCATCACCTGCCAGATCCGCCGCAACCCCTCGTCGGTCTTGGCGTCGCTGCGATAGACCCGCTCGTTCTCGCGCTTCATCGCGGCGATGGACTTGCCCGAGGCCTTGGCCATCTCCAGCATTTCGGCGGCGCTGGCAAAGGGATAGGGCACCTTGGAGACGGCATCGCTGCGCCCCTCGTCGCCCTTCTTCGCCAGCTCCTCCTCGGTCAGCACGAAGCCGCCGCCGACCGAGTAATAGACCTGGTGATAGATCACGTCGCCCTGTGCATCGGTGGCCGACAGCGTCATGCCATTGGCATGGCCGGGCAGGGCGTGGTCATAGTCGAAACGCAGATCGACCTCGGGGTCGAAGGCCAGCTCCGGCAGGCCCTCGGGTGCCAGCACGCGGGTTTCCCGGTTGCGGGCCAGCGCCGCCTCGGCCGCCTCGGCATCGATGGTTTCGGGCACGAAGCCTGCCAGCCCCAGGATGGTGGCGCGGTCGGTCGCGTGACCCTTGCCGGTAAAGGCGAGGCTGCCATGCAGGCTGGCCTTCAGCCCATGGGCGCGGAAGGGTTGCTCGCGCAGCGATTGTAGGAAGCGCGACCCGGCCACCATTGGCCCCATCGTATGCGACGAGGACGGGCCGACACCGATCTTGAACAGATCGAACACTGACAGGAACATCACGCTTCTCCTTCACCACCTGCCCAGTGTATGCGGCGCGAGCGCCGTCTCTGCCAGCCGGAAAACGACCACGGAACCGGGCGGCAGCGACTCGACCCTTGCAGCTGCTGCCTATATAATGGGCACAATGCCGCATATTTGAACAATGACCTGTCCCTGCGATCACGTCGCAGGGACAGGCGGCCCGCTCGCCTTGCAGCAGTGCCGCCCCCGAGTGAATGAGAGACATGACCCAGCCTGACCCCATCCTTGTCGGCGACCAGCGGCTTGGCCCGCCGGTCTTTCTTGCGCCGATGGCCGGCATCACCGACTTGCCCTTCCGCCGGCAGGTGGCGCGCTATGGCGCGGGGCTGCTGGTCAGCGAGATGGTAGCCTCGACCGAGATGGTGACGCCGCGCCCCTCGACCCGCGCGGCGGTGCGGGCCAAGGCGCTGACCGAGGGCGCGCTGCCGGTCAGCGTCCAGATCGCCGGGCGCGAGGCCGGAGCGATGGCCGAGACGGCGCGGATCGTCGCCGGCATGGGCGCGCGGATCATCGACATCAACATGGGTTGCCCGGCCAAGAAGGTGACGGGCGGGCTGTCCGGCGCGGCGCTGATGCGTGATCTGGATCATGCGCTGGGGCTGATCGATGCCGTGGTCGGCGCGGTCGACCTGCCGGTGACGCTGAAGATGCGGCTTGGCTGGGACGCCGATTGCCTGAACGCGCCGGAACTGGCCCGGCGGGCCAGCGAGGCCGGCGTGCAGATGCTGACCGTGCATGGCCGGACGCGGGCGCAGTTCTACAAGGGCAGCGCCGATTGGGACGCCATCCGGGCGGTGGCGAACCTGCCCGGGCGGCCGCCGCTGGTCGCCAATGGCGATGTGATCGATGCCGCCTCGGCCCGCGCCGCGCTGGCGCTGTCGGGCGCCGATGCGGTGATGGTCGGACGCGGTGCGCAGGGGGCTCCGTGGCGGCTGGCGCAGATCGCGCATGAGCTGTGGGGCACGCCGGCGCCCGATGTGCCGCAGGGTGCGGCGCTGGCCGAAGCCGTGGCCGATCACTATGAGGATATCCTGTCGCTCTATGGCGAGGAGCTGGGCCTGCGCGTCGCGCGCAAGCATCTGGGCTGGTATGCCGAAGCCAATGGCGCCCCCGGTCGCGACCTGATGTTGCGCGCCGACAGCCCGGCGGCGACGCTCGCCCTGATCCGCAGCTGTTTCGGCGACGCCTCGGGCGATCCGATGGGCGACCCCGTGGGGCGCGCCGCATGACCTGCCTGCCGCCCCCCGATTTCACCGCCTCGGATCCGGGAACCGGCTGGCTGGGCCTGCCGCTTCCGGCGCTGGTGCTGGATGCCAAGGGGCGGGTGGCGGCATTGAATGACGCGGCCGAGATCTGGTTGAACCTGTCCCGCCGCTCGACTCTCGGCAAGGCGCTGGAGGGCGAGGAGATGGCCGGCCGGCTGCGCATCGATCCCTCGATCGCGCCCATGGCCGAGCGGGTGGTGCGCGGCGACGAGACGCTGTTCCAGCCCCATGTCTGCTTCCAGATCGGCGACCGCGCCGGCCGGCACGAGGCGCGCTATGCCACACTGCATGCCGGCCCGGCGGCGGATGTGCCGGATGGGCTGTCGCTCTTGATCGTGCCAAGCGAGATGGACGACCGCCACGGCCAGCACCGCGCCGTGCGCACCGCTGCCCGCAGTGCCATCGGCATGGCCGAGATGCTGGCCCATGAGATCAAGAATCCGCTGGCCGGCATTCGCGGCGCGGCGCAGCTGATGGCGATGAACGCCTCGCCCGAGGATCGCGAGATGGCCGAGATGATCGTCAGCGAAAGCCGCCGCATCGTTGCGCTGCTGGATCAGGTCGAGCGTTTTGGCGATACGACCGGGCCGAAACTGGGGCCGGTCAATGTCCATGACGTGCTGGAGCAGGTGCGCCGCTCGGCCAAGGTGGGCTTTGCCAAGGGGCTGCGGATACTGACCGATTACGACCCCTCGCTGCCTTCCGCCTTGGCCGATCCCGACCAGCTGATGCAGGTCTGCCTCAACCTGGTCAAGAACGCCGCCGAGGCGCTGTCGCGGCGCGGCGGCACCATCCGCCTGCGCACCCATTACGACCACGCCATGCGGCTGCCGCCCTCCGAGGCCGAGCCGGGTGGCCGGGCGCTGCCGCTGCAGATCGAGATCGAGGATGACGGGCCGGGCCTGCCCGAGGCCATTGCCGGCCAGATCTTCGAACCCTTCGTCTCGGGGCGCGAGAACGGCACCGGGCTGGGTCTGGCGCTGGTTTCGAAGATCATCACCGATCACGGCGCCTGGGTGCAGGTCGACAGCCGCCCCGGCCGCACGATTTTCCGCCTTTCATTGCCAAAAGCCTAGACAGTCACGAGGACCGAAACCATGGATGGCACCGTTCTGATCGCCGACGACGACCGCACCATCCGCACCGTCCTGACCCAGGCGCTGACCCGGGCGGGCTGCCGGGTCCACGCGACCGGCTCGCTGGCGCAGCTGACGAAATGGGTGGACGAGGGGCGGGGGGATCTGGTCATCACCGATGTGATGATGCCTGACGGCAATGGCATCGACCGCATTCCCGCGATCCGCAAGGCCCGGCCCGACCTGCCGGTCATCGTCATCTCGGCCCAGAATACCATCGTCACCGCCATCCGCGCCACCGAGGCCGATGCCTTCGAATACCTGCCCAAGCCCTTCGACCTGCCTGACCTGATGGGCAAGGCGGGCCAAGCCCTGTCGCGCCGCCCGCGTCGATCCAGCGAGCCGACGGTCGCGGGCGAGACCGTGTCGCCCGAGGGCGGGGCCGCCAGCGCCGATCCGGCCATGCCGCTGATCGGCCATGCCCCGGCGATGCAGGCGCTGTTCCGCATGGTTGCGCGGGTGCTGAACGCCGATCTGCCGGTGGTCGTCTCGGGCGAGGCGGGGGTGGGCAAGTCGATGATCGCGCGCAGTTTCCACGACCTTTCCGACCGCAAGGATCGCGGGCTGGTGGTGCTGAGTTCTGCCGATCCGCTGGATGCGGCGGTTGCCCGGATCGAGACCCAGGCAGCTGGGGGATCGGTCATCATCGAGAACCCGGCGGGCTTCGATCCGGCGGCGCAGGCCCGGCTGGTCGGGCTGATCGAGACCCTCGAGGCCGATCCCGAGCCGGGCCGGGCGCCGCGGCTGATCTCGACCATGGGCCATGATCCGCAGGCCGATCTGGCGGCGGGGCGGCTGCGCGCGGATCTCTATTACCGGCTGGCCGGGGTGACGATGAACGTGCCGCCGTTGCGCGCGCGGATTGAGGATATCGTGCCCTTGGCCCGGCACCTTCTGGCCCGCGCGGCGGCTCAGGGCCTGCCCGACCGCAGCCTGTCGGAAGGGGCGGCGGCGCTGATCCGTTCGCATCCCTTCCCCGGCAATGTGCGCGAGCTGGAAAACACCATGCGCCGACTGGCCCTGACCGCCGCACAGGCCGAGATCACCGAGACCGAGGCACGCGAGGCGCTGGCGCAGGTGCCGGGGGCTGAACTGTCGGCCCGGGTGGCCGAGCCGCGCCTTTCCCCGGGCGCGCCCGATCGCGGCAGCCGGATGCCGCAGATGGTCTCGGCCGCCGATGCCCGGCTGGCGGATTCAGTCGAGGCGCATCTGCAACGCTATTTCGACCTGCATGGCGAGGAGCTGCCGCCGCCGGGCCTCTATGACCGCATCCTACGCGAAATCGAGAAGCCGCTACTGGAAATCGCGCTCGATGCGACCGGCGGAAATCAGCTGCGTTGCGCTGATTTGCTGGGAATAAACCGCAATACCCTGCGCAAGAAGCTGACCGACCTGAATATCGAGGTGACACGGCGGCGCAAACTGATGTAAAAGGGCCACAGAAAGCAATGCCAGAGTCACGGCATTGCAACAACAGCCGCAGAAGACGGCGTTGAGGTGGCGATGGCAGGAGCTGCAGGCGGCTCGATACGGAACAGGCTTGCCGGGTTGGGCGATGGCTGGCGGCTGGAAGGCGCAGTCAGTGGCGCGATGCTGGGGCTGGGCTTTGCGCTGGCCGCCGCGACCATTCTCGTTCTTGGGCCTTTCGGCGCGCGCACGCCGCAATGGGTGCTGCGGCTGGTGCTGATGCTGGACGTGGTCTACCTGATCGCGCTGGCCGGGCTTGTCACCATGCGGCTGCTGCGGCTTCTGGCGGCGCGGCGCGCCTCGGCGGCTGGATCGCGGCTGCATATGCGGCTGGTCGGCGTCTTTGCCATCATCGCGCTCGTGCCCACCGTGCTGGTCGCCCTTTTCGCCGGATTGCTGGTCAATATCGGGCTCGAGGGCTGGTTCTCGGACCGGGTGCAGCAGGTGGTGACCACCTCGCAGGCCGCCGCCGTTGCCTATCAGGAGGAACACCGCCACGATCTCAGCGAGGATGCCCGTGCCCTGGCCGGGGTGCTGACGCAGGCGGCGCGGAACAATCCGCTGATCCAGGACGGAATGTTGCGCGAATTGCTGTCGCAGGGGCAGGGGCTGATCCAGCGCGGGCTGCGAGAGGCCTATGTGATCGACGGTTCGGGCCAGATCCGCGCGCGCGGTGAGCGATCTTATCTTTTCTGGTACGAGGCGCCCTCGGTGACGCAATTCGATCAGGCCCGGGCCGATGGGCTGGTGCTGGTCGAGGATTGGCAGAACAACGAGTTCCGCGCGCTGGTCTCGCTGCCGCCGCTGGCCGACCGCTACCTCTACGTCACCCGCGACGTGGATGGCTCGCTGCTGGGGCTCCTGGACGACACCCGCAAGACCGTGGGCGATTACCAGCAGCTTGAACAGACCCGGGGGCGGGTGCTGCTGGAGTTTTCGCTGGTCTATCTGGGCTTTGCGCTGCTGATGGTCGCCGCCGCCATCTGGCTGGGCCTGTGGTTCGCCAGCCGGCTGTCGCGGCCCATCGGGCAGCTGGCACTGGCCAGCGAGCAGGTCGGACGGGGCGATCTGGACGTGCAGGTTCCCGCGCCCGATACCGGCGACGAGATCCAGACGCTTGGCGAAAGCTTCAACCGCATGACCCGGCAACTGAAGACCCAGCGCGAAGAACTGATCGAAAGCTACCGCGCCAGTGACGAGCAACGCCGGCTGTTCGACAACGTGCTGTCCTCGGTTACATCGGGGGTGATCGGGCTGGATCCGGCCGGCGAGATCGATTTCCTGAACCGCTCGGCCACCCGGCTGTTGGGGCTTGACCCGGCGCGCGACATCGATGCGCTTCTGTCTCAGGCGGTGCCTGAATTTGCGCCGCTGTTCGACCGGCTTTCCGGGTCGGTGGCCGAGGCGGTGCAGGACGAGGTGCGGCTGAACCGCGAGGGACGGGTGGAAAGCCTGCTGGTGCGCATGGCGATCCGGCGCTCGAACGATGGCGGGGTCGAGGGCTATGTGGTGGCCTTTGACGATGTGACCGAACTGGTCAGCGCGCAGCGTATGGCCGCCTGGGGCGATGTGGCCCGGCGCGTGGCGCATGAGATCAAGAACCCGCTGACCCCGATCCAGCTCTCGGCCGAGCGGCTCAGGCGCAAGTTCATGCCGCTGGCCGGCGAGGCGGACCGCGCCAGTCTTGACCAATATGTCGACGTCATCATCCGCCAGACCGGCGACCTGCGCCGCATTGTCGACGAATTCAGCCGCTTCGCCCGCATGCCCGAGCCCGACCGGGCCGAGATCGATCTGGCGCGGCTGCTGCGCGACGCGGCGCTGATCCAGCAGGATGCGCTTGGCGGGGCGCTGGTCTCGCAGATCCCCGATCAGCCGGTGATCGTCGATTGCGATGCCGGGATGCTGAGCCAGGCCTTCACCAACCTCCTGAAGAATGCCGGCGAGGCGGTGGACGAGAAGGCCGCCAACCCGCCCGAGGGCTGGGTGCCGCGGATCGAGGTGGTGATGCAGGCCCAGCCCGATGCGGTCAGTATCCGCATCATCGACAATGGCACCGGCCTGCCCGCCGATCGCACCCGCCTGTTCGAGCCCTATGTGACGATGAAGTCGCAGGGCACCGGGCTGGGGCTGCCGATCGTCAAGAAGATCATCGAGGAACATGGCGGCAGCCTGTCCTTGACCGATGCGCCCGGCCATGAGGGGGCCATGGCCGAAATCAGATTGCCGCGGGAACGCCAGCCGGTCCGGCTGATGTCCCGGCGGCAGAAACCAGAAAAAGAGCAGACGGGGACGACATGAGCGACATTCTGATCGTCGATGACGAACGCGACATTCGCGAGCTGATCGCGGATATCCTGAAGGACGAGGGCTTCCAGACCCGTGTTGCGGCCAATTCGGACGAGGCCATGGCCGAGCTGAACGCCGCCGAACCTTCGCTGATGATCCTCGACATCTGGCTGAAGGACAGTCGGATGGACGGGATCGACATCCTGAAACAGGTCAAGCGCAACAATCCCGAGGTGCCGGTCATCATCATCTCGGGGCACGGCAATATCGAGATCGCGGTCGCCGCGATCCGGCAGGGCGCCTATGACTTCATCGAGAAGCCCTTCAACATCGACCAGCTGATGGTGGTGATCAACCGGGCGATGGAGACCAGCCGCCTTCGGCGCGAGAACAGCAGCCTCAAGCGCGGCGATGTGAAGCTGGCGGATATGCTGGGCATCTCGGCCAGCTTCAAGCGGCTGCGCGACAACCTGGAAAAGGTCGCTAAATCGAATGGCCGGGTGATGCTGACCGGCGAGCCGGGGGCGGGCAAGGAACTGGCCGCGCGCTATATCCACGCCAACAGCCCTCGCGCCCGTGCGCCCTTCGTCACCGTGTCCTGCGCCACCATCGAGCCTGAGCGGATGGAGGAGGTGCTGTTCGGTCGCGAGACGCCCGAGCGCGGGGTCGAGCCGGGGCTGCTGGAACAGGCGCATGGTGGGGTCATCTATTTCGACGAGGTCGCCGACATGCCCGTCGGCACCCAGCCCAAGATCCTGCGGGTGTTGACCGAGCAGCAATTCAGCCGCTCTGGCGGGGCCGATCGGGTGCGGGTCGACCTGCGCGTGGTCAGCTCGACCAACCGCGATCTGGCCGTCGAAATCGCCGGTGGCCGCTTCCGGCAGGAATTGTTCGACCGGCTGAACGTCGTGCCGGTCGTCGTCCCCTCGCTGGCCGAGCGCCGGGATGACATCCCCCTGCTGGCGCAGCATTTCATCGAGGAATTCAACCGCGATCAGGGCCTGACGCCGCGCGCGCTGCCCGACGAGACGGTTGCGGCCCTGCAATCCATGCGCTGGCCCGGCAATATCCGGCAACTGCGCAACGTGATCGAGCGGGTGCTGATTCTGGCCGAGGACAGCGGCCCGATCCAGCCGGCCGAGCTGGAGCCGCAGGGCGCAAGCTCGGAAAACGGCGAGGCGCTGAGCCTCGGGCCGCAGATCACTGCGCTGGCCTTGCGCGAGGCGCGCGAGCTGTTCGAGCGCGAATACCTCCTGGCGCAGATCAACCGCTTTGGCGGCAATATCAGTCGCACCGCACAATTCGTCGGGATGGAGCGCAGTGCCCTGCATCGCAAGCTGAAATCGCTGGGGGTCGTCGGCGGCGTCAGGATCGATGACGAGATGATGGCGGGCAAGTGAGCCGCAAGCCCCGGTCCCCGGGGCTGGCCTTCAGTTCCATGTTGCGGTCGGTCATTGGAAGTGGGTTCGCCAATGGCTGACCGCAACAGACTTCACACCGCCGGGCATGCTGTTCGGAGGGAAAACAACGCCTTGCCCATGCCGTGGGCGCCAAGGTGCACAGACGACGAAACACCGATGTCGGCCCGCGCAGAACAAATGCTACACTCCCGCCTGACGGTTGGCCCGATCGCAGGGACCTGCATCAATGCTGCGCAATCCCTGCCCGTTTCCGACCGCGTGGTCAGTCGCTGGACGGCCCCTGCCTGCGCTGGAACCGGGTTGCCCCGGCCGGATCATCCCAAGGCCAGCATCTTAGCAGCGCGACCGAACCGCTGCAGCTTTTCAGGCTCTATTAGTCTACGCCAATGGCCCTTCCGCGGCAAGCACAACCGCCGCGCGAAGACCTGGGAGGCAGGCAGTCACGGCACCGGAATAGGGCCCAACGAGGGCGACCGATTGCTCCTCGCCGCCATCTTGCCTATTGCTTGGACTTTGACGATCCAGCGGGACGGGACGGCATGAAGATCATCATCTGCGGGGCAGGGCAGGTCGGCTGGCAGATCGCGCGGCATCTGTCGGTCGAGCGCAACGACGTGACCGTGATCGACAACAATGCCGAGCTGGTGCGACGGGCGACCGATGCGCTGGACGTGCAGGGCGTGACCGGTTTTGCCAGCCATCCCGACGTGCTGGACCGCGCCGGCGCGCGCGATGCCGACCTGATCATCGCAGCGACCCATTCGGACGAGGTGAACATGGTCACCTGCCAGGTGGCCCATTCGGTGTTCCAGATCCCGCGCAAGATCGCCCGGCTGCGCAGCGCCGCCTATCTGGATGCGATCTATTCCGATCTCTACCGCACCGAGCATCTGCCCATCGACGTGGTCATCAGCCCCGAGCGCGAGGTGGCGCAGGCGGCGATGCAGCGGCTGTCGGCACCCTCGACCTTCGATGCCGAGACCTTCATGGGCAACCGCGTTCACCTGTTGGGTATCGCGCTGGACGAGGACAGCCCGGTTCTGAATACGCCCCTGCGGCAGTTGAACGAGATCTTTTCCAGCCTGCGCGCCATTGTCGCCGGCGTGCGCCGTGATGGCCGGCTGTTCGCGCCCGAGCCCGGCGACCAGTTGTTCGCCCATGACCAGATCTATGTCTTCGCCCATTCCGAGGATGTCGACCGGGCGCTGGAGATCTTTGGCAAGCCCACCGAGAAGCAGGAGCGTGTGGTCATCATCGGCGCCGGCAATGTGGGCCTTGCGGTCGCACGTGCGCTCGAGGCGCGGCCCGAACGTGTCCGCGCCAAGCTGATCGAACGCGACCGCCACCGGGCCGAGGCTGCGGCGGATGCGCTCGAGCGGACCATTGTGCTGAACGGCGACGGGCTGTCGGCGGAACTGCTGGAAGAGGCCGCGGTGCCGCGCGCCGATGCGGTGCTGGCGATCACCGATGACGACAAGACCAACATCCTCGCCTCGGTCCGGGCCAAGCAGGCGGGGGCGAAGCTCGCCATCGCGCTGATCAACGACCCGACGCTGGTGCCGCTGATGTCGGCGCTGGACATCGACGCCTATATCAACCCGCGCGCCACGACCGTCTCGACCATCCTGCGCCATATCCGCCATGGCCGGGTGCGCGACATCTATTCCATCGGTGATGCCGAGGCCGAGGTGATCGAGGCGCAGGTGCTGTCCACCTCGCCGATTTCGGGCCGGGCGATCCGCGACATCGAGTTTCCCGAGGGCGTGCTGATCGGCGCGGTGCAGAAGGGCGACAAGGTGCTGAAGCCCAGCTCGGACATGCGCATCGAAGAGGGCGACATCGTGCTGATCTTCGCGCTGTCCGCCGATGTTCCCGAGGTCGAGCGCCTGCTTCAGGTCTCGATCGACTTCTTCTGAGGCCGCGCGCATGTCGGTCCTGATCCGCCTGCCGCTGATCGTGATCCTTGCCGGGATCGGCGCCTTGGCGATGCTGATCCCGGCTGTCTATGCCTCGGTGATGGATTTCGACGCCATCGCGCGCAATTTCTTCTATTCCGGTATCCTGTTCCTGATCCTCGCGGGGATGCTTGGCATCGCCACCGCCGCCAATCCGGCCGGTCCGCGCGCCCGCTCAATGCTTTTGACCATGGTGGCGACCATGGGCCTGTTGCCGCTGATGCTGGCGGTGCCTTTTTCCGAAAGCATGCCCGATACAGGCCTCTTCAACGCCTGGTGGGAGATGGTGTCGTCGCTGACCACCACCGGGGCCTCGCTCTATTCCGCCGACCTCTTGCCGCTGCCGCTGCATCTGTGGCGGGCGCTCGTCGGCTGGATGGGCGGGCTGTTCATGCTGGTCGCCGCCATCGCCATCCTCGCGCCACTGCGGGTGGGCGGCTTCGAACTGATGTCCTCACCCTATGGCCGGCAGGAATATTTCGAGCGGCTGCCGAAATCCGCCAACCCGCGTGAGATTCAGCCGCATCTGTCCAGCCCGTCCTATCAGACCGAGCTCGTCGATCCCGCCTATCGCGTACTGCGCGCGGCGCAGGCGGTTGCGCCGGTCTATGCCGGGCTGACGCTGGTCATGTGGGTGATCCTGCTGCTTCTGGGTGACAGCTCCATCGTGGCGCTGTGCCGGGCGATGGGGACACTGGCCACTTCGGGCATTTCGCCGGTCATCGGCCCGGCCACCGATGGCGCGGGCGTGGCGGGCGAGGTCGTAGTTTTCCTGTTCCTGATCCTCGCCCTCTCGCGGCGCTTCTGGCCGGGCGGGGGCGAGCTGCGCTCGACCGAGCGGGTCATCGACGATCCCGAACTGCGGCTGGCCGCCGGGATCGTGCTGTTGGTCGCACTGGTATTGTTCGCCCGCCATTTCATCGGTGCCATCGACGTGGCCAAGACCGGCGCTGCCGAAGCCGCCGCGGGCCCCGCGCAGCAGCCTTTCGAAAGCGTGGTGAGGGGCGCGGCGGCGGCCTGGGGCGGCCTCTTCAACGGTCTCAGCTATCTGACCACGACCGGCTGGAACAGCGCCGACTGGCAGGGCGCGCGGACCTGGTCGGGGCTCTCTTCGCCGGGTCTGATCCTGGCCGGGCTGGCAATCTTTGGCGGCGGCGTGGCGACCACGGCGGGTGGGGTGAAGCTGCTGCGCGTCTATGCCCTTGCGCGCCATGGCGAACGCGAGATGGAGCGGATCATCCACCCGCGCTCGATCGCCGGGGGCGGGCGCATGGCCCGGCGGCTGCGGCGCGAGGGCGCCTATCTGGCCTTCATCTTCTTCATGCTCTTTGCCATGTCCATCGCCGTGGTGGTCACGCTGATCTCGATCCAGCAGATCGAGTTCGAGACCGCGACCATCCTGTCCATCGCCGCGCTGACGAATACCGGCCCGCTGGCCGGAGCCATCCCCCTGACCCCGACCTTCGAGGGCACTGCCGGCATCGCCTCGGCCCCGTGGGAAGGCTGGTCGGGCCTGTCGATCTTCAACAAGTCCATCCTCGCCGGTGCGATGATCGTGGGGCGGCTGGAGACATTGGCGATTCTGGCCCTGTTCACGCCCGATTTCTGGCGTCGCTGAGCGCCTCTTGGCGAAAGAACCGCTGCAAACGAGCATCGACACTGTATCGGATTTGCCAGAGGCGCGAATAAAAAGCGCTGTTGCCCTTGTGCCGGCCCATGGCTTCGGATGATGTCAAGTAACTTGCAAGCGCGCTGCGCTGCGCCTACACCTTGATATATAGACCAACTTTAGCAGGCAGGTTGAGACCAGATGGCTGGCGACAAGCAGAACCTTCAGGACGCGTTTCTCAATCACGTCCGCAAAGCCAAGGTGCCCGTCACGATCTTCCTGATCAACGGCGTGAAGCTGCAGGGCGTCATCACCTGGTTTGACAACTTCTGCGTGCTTCTGCGCCGCGATGGACAATCGCAGCTTGTCTACAAGCACGCGATCAGCACGATCATGCCGGGGCAGCCGATCAGCCTCTACGAAGGCGAGGACTGATTGGCCGAAACCACCTCGACCGAGGCCCGGCCGACACGCGCCTATGTGATCCATCCCGACCTCGCAGATCGGCGCACCCAGCGGCGTGAACCCGAACATGCGCTGGCCGAGGCCATTGCGCTGGCTCATGCCCTGCCGGGGACCGAGATCGTCGGTTCCGAGGTCGCGCGGCTGCGCAAGCCCGATGCGGGTCGGCTGTTCGGCAAGGGCAAGGTCGCCGAGATCGGCGAGCGACTGGCCGAGGCCGAGGTTGATCTGGTGCTGATCGACGGCCCGGTGACCCCGGTCCAGCAGCGCAATTTGGAAAAGGCCTGGGAGGTCAAGCTTCTGGACCGGACCGGGCTGATCCTCGAGATATTCGCCGACCGCGCCCGCACGCGCGAGGGTGTCTTGCAGGTGGAACTGGCCGCCCTCAGCTATCAGCGCACCCGGCTGGTCCGGGCCTGGACCCACCTTGAACGCCAGCGGGGCGGGTTGGGATTCGTCGGCGGTCCGGGGGAAACCCAGATCGAGGCCGACCGCCGCGCCATCGATGAGCAGATGACCCGTCTGCGCCGGCAGCTGGAGCGCGTGGTGAAGACTCGCACCCTGCACCGCGCCGCGAGGGCCAAGGTGCCCTATCCGATCGTCGCGCTGGTTGGCTATACGAACGCGGGAAAATCGACGCTGTTCAACCGCCTGACCGGGGCCGAGGTGCTGGCCAAGGACATGCTTTTCGCCACGCTGGACCCGACCATGCGCGCCATTCGCCTGCCCGATGCGCGCGGCGGGACGCAGGGGCGCAAGATCATCCTCTCCGATACCGTGGGCTTCATCAGCGACCTGCCGCATGAACTGGTCGCCGCCTTCCGCGCCACACTGGAAGAGGTGCTGGAAGCCGATCTGGTCCTGCATGTCCGCGACATCAGCCATCCCGAAACCGAGGAACAGGCGGCGGATGTGGCCGAGATCCTCGACGGGCTGGGCGTGGACGAGGACGTGGCGCTGATCGAGGTCTGGAACAAGATCGACGCGCTGTCCGCCGATACCCGCGCCGCCCTGCGCCGCACCGATTCGCGCACCGAGGGTGTGCAGGCGGTCAGCGCCCTGACTGGCGAGGGACTGGACGACCTGATTGCCGCCATCGACGCCCATCTGGGCGAGGCCCTGGATGAACCGCGCTATCCGGGGCAGGTGGTGCTGCCCTTCTCGGACGGTCGCCGCCGGGCCTGGCTGCACGAGGCCGGCGTGGTCGAGCGCGAAGAGGCCGGCGAAGACGGGCTGCACCTCGACCTGCGCTGGACCGAACGGCAGAAGGCGACCTATGAGGCGCTGAGCGGCGGCGAAGCGGAATAGGGCCGCGGGGATCACCCCGGTCCTGCCCCCTTGCACCCCCCGGGTCTGCGCGCCAGACTGCCGCGCATGACCGAGCCGCTGCCACCTCTGCCGATCTTGCCCGATCCCGAAGCCGTCAGCCTGACCCGTGCGGTGACGGGCCTTGACCAGTTGGGCCAGCCGGTCGAGTTGCGGGTGGTCGAGGAACGGCCGTTGACCATCTGGCTGAATGGCCGCGAGATCGTCACTGCCATGACCATCGGCGATCATCCCGACTATCTGGCGCTGGGGTTCTTGCGCAACCAGGGGATGCTGAAGCCGGGCGAGGTGGTGACCGGCGTCGATTTCGACGCCGAAGCCGAGGCGGTCGTGGTGCGCACCGCCACCCAGACGGATTACGAGGACAAGCTGTCGCGCAAGACCCGCACCTCGGGCTGCGCCGTGGGCACGGTCTTTGGCGACCTGATGGAGGGGATCGCGGGGCTGAAACTGCCTGCGGCCGAGGTTCGGACCAGCTGGCTCTATGCGCTGGCGCGCCAGATCAACACGCTGCCCTCGCTCTATCTCGCGGCCGGGGCGATCCATGGCACGGTGCTGTGCCAGAAGGACCGGGTGCTGGTCTACATGGAGGATGTTGGCCGCCACAATGCCGTGGACAAGATCGCCGGCTTCATGTTCCGCCACGGCGTCGAAGGGACAGACAAGATTCTTTACACCACCGGGCGGCTGACCAGCGAGATGGTCATCAAATGCGCGCAGATGGGCATTCCGGTGCTGGCGTCGCGCTCGGGCTTTACCGGCTGGGGCGTCGAGATCGCGGGGCAGGTGGGGCTGACGCTGATCGGCCGGATGCGCGGGCAGCGCTTCACCTGTCTGGCCGGGGCCGAGCGACTGGTTTTCGATGCCGATCTGGCCTCGGTCCCCGAGGAAGACCGCAAGCACCGGCGCAAGAGTGCCGCCGATGACTAGGCTGCCAGGGGTCATTCTGGCGGGTGGACGGGCGACGCGCATGGGCGGCGGCGACAAGGGCTTGCGGTTGGTCGGCGGCGAAAGCCTGATGGATCGGGTGATCGCCCGGCTTGGCGCCCAATGCGCGACCTTGGCGCTGAACGCCAATGGCGATGCGGGGCGGTTCGACGCCCTTGGCCTGCCGGTGCTTTCGGACAGCATCGAGGGTTTTGCCGGGCCTCTGGCCGGTGTTCTGGCCGGACTCGACTGGGCGGCGGGGCAGGGGGCGGAGGCCATCATCACCGCCGCCGCCGATACGCCCTTCTTTCCCGACGATCTGGCGGCGCGGTTGCAAGCCGCTGCAGGGCCGCAGGGTCTGGCGCTGGCCGCCAGCCCCGACGAGGCCGGCGTGATCCGCCAGCATCCGACCTTCGGCCTCTGGCCCGTGGCGCTGCGCGAGGATCTGCGGGCGGCGCTGCAGGGCGGTTTGCGAAAGATCGTCCTCTGGACCGAAGGCCATGCTGCGGGCCGGGCGGTCTGGTCCTCGGACCCGTATGATCCATTCTTCAACGTCAACACGCCCGAGGATATTGCCACGGCGGAAAGGTTGATCGGCGCATGAAAATTTTCGGCATCACCGGGCAGAAGAATTCCGGCAAGACCAACCTGACCGGGCGGCTGATCCATGAATTCCGCCAGCGCGGGCTGATGGTCAGTGCGATCAAGCACGCCCATCACGCCGCCGATATCGATGTCGAGGGCACCGACAGCTTTCATCTGCGGGCGCAGGGGGCGGGGCAGGTGATCCTGTCGACGCCCGCGCGTTGGGCGTTGATGACGGAACTGCACGTGGCAGCAGAGCCGATGCTGAGCGATCTGATCGCCCATCTGGAGCCCTGCGACATCGTGCTGGTAGAGGGCTACAAGACCGCGCCGCATCCGAAGATCGAATGCCACCGCCCCGAGACCGGGCGGCCCCTGCTGGGCGAGGGCTATCACATCATCGCCGTCGCCTCGACCGCCGCGCCCGAAACAGCGTTGCCGGTGCTGGGCCATGACGACACGGCGGCGCTGGCGGATTTTGTCTGGGACCATGCGCAGGTGATCCGGTGAACCGCCCCGAGAAATCCTCGATGCCGCCCGGGGTGGACTGGTTGCCGGTGGCTGAGGCGCAGGCGCGGCTCAGGGCGGCGCTGTCGCCGCTCAAAGGGACCGAAGAGGTGGCGACGGGTGAGGCCCTGGGGCGGGTGCTGGCAGCGGATGCTTTTGCCCGGCGGTCGAACCCGCCGCGCGCCAACGCGGCGGTGGATGGGTTCGGTTTTGCCCATGAGAGCGCCGCCGAGGAATTGCCCTTGGCCGAGGGCCGGGCGGCGGCGGGACAGCCCTTTGCGGGGGCCTTGCCCAAGGGGCAGGCGGTGAAGATCCTGACCGGGGCGATCCTGCCCGAGGGCGTCGATACGGTGATCCTGCAAGAGGAAAGCCATGTGACCGGCGCGCGCGTGCGGTTCGACCGGATCCCGAAGCGCGGGGCGAATACCCGCATGGCGGGCGAGGACATGGCCGAGGGGGCGTTGGCTTTGCCCAAGGGGCGGCGGCTGACGCCCGCTGATCTGGCGCTCGCTTCGGCTTTGGGGATCGCGCGGCTGGCGGTGCGGCCACGATTGCGCGTCGGCGTGCTGTCGACCGGCGACGAGATCATCGCCAGCCCCGACCTGCCCGCGCTGCCGCATCAGATCTGGGATGCGAACCGGCCGATGCTTCTGGCCTTGGCCCAAGGCTGGGCAGCGGAGGCGGTCGATCTGCGCCATGCGCCCGATGATCCCGCCGCCATCGCCGCGGCGCTGGACCGGGGCGCGCGGGAGTGCGACCTGATCCTGACCTCGGGCGGGGCCTCGGCGGGGGACGAGGATCATGTCAGCCGGCTGTTGACCGAACAGGGCGAGCTGACGGCGTGGCGGATCGCGATGAAGCCGGGGCGGCCCTTGGCGCTGGCCTGCTGGCAGGGCGTTCCGGTGATCGGCCTGCCGGGCAACCCGGTCGCGGCGCTGGTCTGCGCGCTGATCTTTGCCCGCCCCGCCGCCAGCCTGATCGCCGGCGCGGGCTGGCGCGAGCCGCTGGCCTTCACGGTTCCCGCCGCGTTCGGCAAATCGAAACGCCCCGGGCGGCGCGAATATCTGCGCGCCCGGCTGAACGCGGATGGCGCGGCAGAGGTGTTCGAGTCCGAAGGCTCGGGCCGGATCAGCGGGCTAAGCTGGGCCGAGGGCCTGGTCGAACTGCCCGACGGCGCGGTCGAGGTCGCGCCCGGAACGCCGGTCCGCTATCTGCCCTTTGCCCATTTTCAATGATTGACCCAAACAAGGACGCTTCATGCGACATGTTCTGATTTCCGCCCTTTTCGCCGCCACCCTGCCGCTTGCCGCGCTTGCGCAGGACGCCACCGCGCCCGAGGCTGCCGAAGCGCCCGCCGAGATTTCGAACGGGCAGGCCTTCGACGACTGGACCGTGCGCTGCGAGGCGCTGGGGGTGAACCGCACCCGCTGCATGTTGAGCCAGCGGATCTCGATGCGCGAAACCAACCAGCTCTTGGCCGAACTGCTGGCCTTCTGGACCGATGACGGGAAACAGATCCTCGTCGCGCAGGTGCCGGTGGGGGCGCATCTGCCCTCGAGCTTCGTCCTGCAACCCGAAGGTGCGACCGAGGACGAGCAGCTTCCCTTCATCTGGCAGGCCTGCAGCCCGCAGATCTGCGAGGCGGTGAACCTGCCCGATCAGGCGGCGCTGGACCGGTTGACCGGGGCCGAGCAGGTGCTGGCTGGATACCGTCCTGCCGTAGGTGCCGAGATGGCGGTTTTTCCGATTTCGACCAAGGGTTTAAGCGAGGGCATGGCGGCGCTGAAACCGGCTGCGTCAACCGAGTAAGGCGGATGGGGCTTGCCAAACCGGCCAGCCCTGCGCCACTGTCACGGCCATGACGCCGAACCGGAGAGTTCGGCCGGAGAACAATCACAGGGAGACGTTTAGATGACCAAGTTCTTGAACACGCGGGCGATGCTGCTGGCCACGGCGCTGGCCTTCGCGCCGGCGGCCTATGCCGAGACTCCGGCCGATGTGCTGGTCGTGGCCCACACGATCGACGACATCATCAGCCTCGACCCGGCGCAGTCCTTCGAATTCTCGGGCAATGACGTCAACAACAACACCTATGACCGCCTGGTCGATTTCGACCCGCTCGACCTGGACAAGGGCTTCCAGCCGAGCCTCGCCGAAAGCTGGGAGGTCAGCGAGGACGGGCTGTCGATCACCTTCACCATGCGCGAAGGCGTCAAGTTCCACTCGGGCAATCCGGTCCGGGCCGAGGATGCCGCCTGGTCGCTGCAGCGTGCGGTGAAGCTGGACAAGACCCCGGCCTTCATCCTGACCCAGTTCGGCTTCACCGCCGACAATGTCGAGACGAACATCACCGCGGACGGCAACAAGCTGACGCTGACGATGGACAAGCCCTATGCGCCCAGCTTCGTGCTGAACTGCCTCACCGCCAACATCGCCAGCGTGGTCGATAAAGAGCTGGTGATGCAGCATGTCGAGGGCGAGGACATGGGCAATGCCTGGCTGTCGAACAACGATGCCGGCTCGGGCGCCTATGTGCTGGCCGGCTGGACCCCGAACGAGGCGGTGCAGCTGACGGCCTTTGCCGACTACTTCCAGGGCGCGCCGAAGATGGCGCGGGTGATCGTGAAGAACGTCGCCGAGTCGAGCGCGCAGCGCCTGCAGCTCGAGGCCGGCGATATCGACGTGGCCCGCAACCTGACGCCGACGGATGTAGAGGCGGTCTCGACCGTCGAGGGCATCAAGGTTCAGGACGAGCCGCGTGGCCGTATCCTCTACATGGGTCTGAACCAGAAGGACGAGGTTCTGTCCAATCCCAAGGTTGTCGAGGCGATGAAATATCTCGTCGATTACGAGGGCATCGCCGGCAGCTTCCTGAAGGGCCAGTTCATGGTGCATCAGGCCTTCCTGCCCTCGGGCTACCTGGGTGCGCTGGACGAGAACCCCTATACCTATGATGTCGCCAAGGCAAAGGCGCTGATCGAGGAAGCCGGCATGGCCGGCAAGACCATCACCACCAAGGTTCGCGACCTGCGCGAATATGTCGACACGGCTCAGGCGCTGCAGGCTTCCATGGCCGAGGCCGGGCTGACGCTGAACATCGAGCAGATGACCGGCGCGCAGGTGTTGGATGCCTATCGTGCCCGCGAAGTGCCGATCTTCCTTGGCGAATGGGGCCCGGATTATTCCGACCCGAACACCAATGCCGCGACCTTCGCTTATAACCCCGACAACAGCGACGAGGCCAATGCCACCGGCCTTCTGGCCTGGCGCAACGCCTATGCCGTGCCCGAGGCGATGGGCAAGGCAACCGTCGATGCCACGCTGGAGCAGGACGGCGAGAAGCGCGCCCAAATGTATATCGACCTGCAGAAGCAATATCAGGCCGAGGCGCCGATCGTGCCGCTGTTCCAGCGGATCGAGCCGACCGGGTTGCGCGACGGGGTCGAGAACTGGAACTCGGGCAAGGCGGTGACCTCGGTCATCTATCGCGCGGTTACCAAGGGCGAATAAGCCTTGAGCAGCACCGAAAGCGGTGCCGAGGGGGGGCGGGCTTCAGGCCCGTCCCCCGCTGGCCCTTCGGCGGCTGACCGCCGCGCCGCCACCCTCCGCCGGCTGAAGCGCATCGGCGGGGTGTTCCTGTCGCTGCTCCTGACGCTTCTGGGCCTGCTTCTCGTCACCTTCATCATCGGCCGGGTCATGCCCATCGACCCGGTGCTGAAGGTCGTCGGCGACCGCGCCACGCAGGCGCAATATGATGCCGCCTATCTGGCCATGGGGCTGGACAAGCCGCTTTACGTGCAGTTCATCGGCTATATCGGCGACGTGCTGCAGGGCGATTTCGGCAAGTCGATCTCGACCGGGCAGCTGGTCATCAACGACATCAAGCGGGTCTTCCCGGCCACGGTCGAACTGGCCACGCTTGGCACGCTGATCGGCGTGCTGGTCGGTGTGCCGCTTGGCGTCATCGCCGCCGCGCGCCGGGGTGGCTGGGTCGATCAGGTTGCGCGCGTCGTGGCGCTGGTTGGCTATTCCATGCCGATCTTCTGGCTGGGCCTGATGGGTCTTCTGATCTTCTACGGCATCCTTGGCTGGGTCGGCGGCCCGGGCCGGCAGGATATCATCTATACCGGCATGGTGCCGAATGTGACCGGCCTTCTGATGGTCGACAGCCTGATCGCCGGCGACTGGGGCGCGTTCAAGGATGCGTTTTCCCACATCATCCTGCCCGCCAGTCTGCTGGGCTATTTCAGCCTTGCCTATATCAGCCGTATGACCCGCAGCTTCATGCTGGAGCAGCTGTCGGCAGAATATATCACCACGGCGCGTGTCAAGGGCCTCAGCGAACGCGCGGTGATCTGGCGCCATGCCTTCCGCAATATCTCGATCCCGCTCATCACGGTGATCGCGCTCAGCTTCGGCTCGCTGCTGGAGGGTTCGGTTCTGACCGAGATCATCTTCAGCTGGCCCGGCCTCGGCCAATACGTGACCAAGGCGCTTCTGGCCGGTGACATGAACGCGGTTCTGGGCGGCACGGTGGTCATCGGCACCTGTTTCGTCGGGCTGAACCTTCTCAGCGATCTTCTCTATCGCGTGCTGGATCCGAGGTCGAAATGAGCGACGTGCAATTTCAAAGCCGCCGCGACTGGCTGCTGACCGACGCGCCGCAGACCCGCCGGCAGGCGCGGCTGGGGGCGATCTACCAGGGTTGGCTGACCTTCCGCGCCAACAAGCTGGCGATGTTCGGGCTGGTCATCCTGATCCTGCTGATCTTTATGGCGATCTTCGCGCCTTGGCTCGCGCCCTACAGCCCGTTCAGCCAGAACCTTGCCGACCGGCTGCAACCGCCGGGGCCTGAGCATTGGCTGGGCACCGACCATCTGGGCCGGGATATCCTGTCGCGGCTGATCCACGGCTCGCGCATCACGCTGTTCATCGTCGGCACCGTGGCGCTGATCGCGCCGGTGATCGGGCTTTTCATCGGCACGGTGGCGGGCTTTGCCGGCGGCTGGGTCGATCAGGTGCTGATGCGGATCACCGATATCTTCCTCGCCTTCCCCAAGCTGGTGCTGGCGCTGGCCTTTGTCGCCGCCCTAGGCGCCGGCATCGGCAATGCCGTTCTGGCCTTGGCGATCACCGCCTGGCCGCCCTATGCGCGACTGGCAAGGGCCGAGACGCTGACCATCCGCAATGCCGATTTCATCGCCGCCGCGCGCTTGCAGGGGGCGGGGCCGATGCGGCTGTTGATCGGTCATATCTGGCCGCTCTGCGTCAGTTCGCTGATCGTGCGGGTGGCGCTGGACATGGCGGGGATCATCCTCTCTGCCGCCGGTCTGGGTTTCCTCGGCCTTGGTGCGCAGCCGCCGATGCCGGAATGGGGGGCGATGATCTCGGACGGGCGGACCTATATCCTCGATTTCTGGTGGGTCGCGGCCATGCCGGGTCTGGCGATCTTCATCGTCTCGCTGGCCTTCAACCTCTTGGGTGACGGCCTGCGCGACGTGCTGGACCCGAAGGGGGCCAAGGAATGAGCGCGCCGCTGCTGTCGGTGAAGAACCTGCGCGTTGCCTTTCCGACCCGTCAGGGCGTGTTCGAGGCGGTGCGCGGGGTCAGCTTTGATCTGGGGCGCGAACGGCTTGGCGTGGTGGGCGAATCCGGTTCGGGCAAGTCGATGACCGGACGCGCCGTGCTGGGCCTTGTGCGGCCGCCCGGCAAGGTCAGCGCCGACCGGCTGGAGCTGGACGGCCAGTCGATCCTGAACCTGCCCGAGCGGCAGATGCGCGCCATTCGCGGCAACCGCATCAGCATGGTCATGCAGGACCCCAAGTTCAGCCTGAACCCGGTGATGAAGATCGGCGACCAGATCATCGAAGCCTATCGCCTTCATGCCGGCGGGGCGAGGGATGCCGCCCGGCAGAAGGCGTTGGAGATGCTGCGCGCGGTGCAGATCCGCGATCCCGAACGGGTCATGGGCGCCTATCCGCACGAGGTTTCGGGCGGCATGGGTCAGCGCATCATGATCGCCATGATGCTGGCCCCCGATCCCGAGATCCTGATAGCCGACGAGCCGACCTCTGCGCTGGACGTTTCCGTGCGTACCGAGGTCCTGAACATCATGGACCGGCTGGTGCGCGACCGTGGCATGGGGCTGATCTTCATCAGCCATGACCTGAACCTCGTGGCGCAATTCTGCGACCGGGTGCTGATCATGTATGCCGGTCGCATCGTCGAGACGCTGGCCGCCAAGGATCTGCACAATGCCCGCCACCCCTATACGCAGGGGCTGTTGAACAGCCTGCCGCGGCTCGATCACCCGGTCGAGCGGCTGGCGGTGCTGCAGCGGCAGGACAGCTGGCGCGACGGCCCGCTGCAGGGTGAACTGAGCGAAACCGATTTTCCGGGGGGCCTCTGACATGCTGAGGGTTGATGACCTGAATGTCTGGTTCGGTTTTCCGCCCGACCGGGTCGATGCCGTCAAGGGCGCCAGCTTCACCGTGGCCGAGGGCGAGAGTTTCGGCCTCGTGGGCGAATCTGGCAGCGGCAAATCCACCATCCTGCGCGCCATCACCGGGCTGATCGACAGCTGGTCCGGCACCATCGAGGTCGCCGGGCAGGCGGTTGCGGGTCAAAAGCGCGACCGGGCCTTTCACAAGACCGTGCAGATGGTGTTTCAGGACCCCTATGCCAGCCTGCACCCGCGTCATTCGGTCGACCGGGTGCTGTCGGAGACGCTGAAGCTGCAGGGCATGGATGATATCGACAGCCGCATCACCCGGCTCTTGGAAGATGTGGGCCTCGGTCGGGGCTTCCGCTTCCGCTATCCGCACCAGTTGTCGGGCGGCCAGCGCCAGCGCGTCGCCATTGCCCGGGCGCTGGCGGCCGAGCCCCGGCTGCTGCTCCTGGACGAGCCGACCTCGGCGCTGGATGTCAGCGTGCAGGCCGAGATCCTGAACCTGCTGACCGATCTTCGGGCCGAGCACGGGCTGACCTATGTCATGGTCAGTCACGACCTTTCCGTTGTGGGCCACATGTGCGACCGGTTGGCGGTGATGCGCGGCGGGCGGATCGAGGAGATCATGACCGTCGATCAACTGCGTCACGGCGGCGCGACCGAGGATTATACCCGGCACCTGATCGCCGCCAGCGCGGGCTATGAGCGCGCGTGACGTTGTGGACGGGGACAAGGGCTAATCCATGCAGCGCGTGAAACTGGGCGGCAGCGATGTCGAGGTCAGCGAGATCTGCCTTGGCACCATGATCTTCGGCAGTCAGACGGCGGAGGCCGAGGCCCATGCCCAGATGGATATGGCGCTGGAGGCCGGGCTGACCTTTCTCGACTGCGCCGAGATGTATCCGGTGAACCCGATCCGGCGCGAGACCGTGGGCCGGTCCGAGGAGATCATCGGCCGCTGGCTGGCGCGGACCGGCCACCGCAATCGGGTCGAGATCGCCACCAAGATCACCGGGCCAAGCCAGATGGTGAACGGCAATACCCCCTTTGACGGCAAGGCGGTAACGGCGGCGATCGACAGATCGCTGAAGCGCCTCGGCACCGATCGTATCGACCTCTACCAGCTGCACTGGCCGGTGCGTGGTTCCTATGCCTTCCGGCAGAACTGGACCTATGACCCCTCGGGGCAGAACCGCGAGCAGACGCTGGACCATATGCGCGACGTGCTGGGGGCGCTGGCGGCGGCGGTTTCGGCGGGAAAGATCCGCGCTGCCGGCCTGTCGAATGAAAGCGCATGGGGGCTGACGCGATGGCTCGATATGGCCGGGGAAACCGGCGGGCCGCGCATGGCGGCGATCCAGAACGAGTATTCACTGCTCTACCGCCCCTATGACACCGATCTGGCCGAGGTCGCGGTGAACGAGGATGTGACGCTGCTGTCCTATTCGCCTTTGGCTGCGGGGCTGCTGACCGGCAAGTATCAGGAGGGCTCGCTGCCCGATGGCAGCCGCGCGGCGGTGGACAAGGCGCATGGGGGCTTGGGTAATCTCGGCGGGCGCAAGACCGCGCGCGGGATCGCGGCGGTGGCGGCCTATCACCAGCTTGCCGCCGAACAGGGCTGGGACCCGCTGCATCTGGCCGTGGCCTGGCAGTTGACCCGACCCTTCAAGGTCGTGCCGATCATCGGCGCAACCACGGCCCTGCAGCTTTCGCATCTGCTGGCGGGGATCGACCGGCGCATGGACCGCGATCTGGCAAAAGCCATCGACCGGCTGCACAAGGCCCATCCCCAGCCCTATTGATGAAACCTCTCCGGTGGTTATCTTGTTGAGGCAAGAACCAAGACGGGGGCCGGGGAATGGCGGGTGATCCATATGCAGCTTTGGGCGTATCCAAGAGTGCCAGCGATGCCGAGATCAAGAAGGCCTATCGCAAGATCGCCAAGACCGATCACCCCGACCTGAACCCCGATCCGGCGGCGGGCGAGCGTTTCAAGGCTGCCTCGGCCGCCTATGACCTGCTGAAAGACCCCGAGCAGCGCCGGCGCTTTGACGCGGGCGAGATCGACGATCAGGGCCATGAGCGGCCGCAGCAGCGCTATTACCGGCAACATGCCGAGGCGGCGGGCAATCCCTATGCGCAGGACTACGGCTTTGGCGGCGATCCTGACCTATCGGATGTGTTTGGCGATCTGTTCGGCCAGCGCGGCGGCGGGCGTGGCGGACCGGGGCAGGGGGGCTTTCGCGGCTTCGGCGGCGGTCCGGGCGCGGGGGCGGGTCAGCGCGAGGCCGATTTCAGCATGCGCGGGCAGGACCACCGTTTCCAGCTCGATGTCGATTTTCTGACCGCCGCCAAGGGCGGCAAGACGCGGATCACCATGCCCGATGGCAGCGATCTCGAGGTTGCCATTCCGAAGGGCGCGCATGAGGGCCAGACCATCCGGCTGAAGGGCAAGGGCGGTCCCGGCTATGGCAAGGGCGGCGCGGGCGATGCCTACCTGACGCTCAGCGTCGGCCAGCACCCGGATTTCGTGCGCGAGGGGGATGACATCTTCACCACCCTGCCGATCTCGATCGACGAGGCGGTGCTGGGCGGCAAGGTCGCCGCGCCGACCATCGACGGGCCGGTGAACCTGACCATTCCCAAGGGCGCCACCACCGGGCAAAAGCTGCGCCTGCGCGGTCGCGGGGTGAATGGCGGCGACCAGCAGGTCGAGCTGAAGGTGGTGATGCCGCCGCAGGTCGATGACGATCTGGCCGCGTTCATGGAAAACTGGCGCAAGTCACACGCCTATGACGCCCGCGCCAAGAGGAAGGGGTGAACCGATGAGCCGCACCTATACCGAAGCAGAAGCCATCGCCGCCATTGACGATCTCGACGGTCCGCGCCTGGTCGCCTTCGTCCGCGCCCGTATCGTCCAGCCGGTGCAGGCCGAGGGCCAGCAGCTTTACCGCGAGGCCGATCTGGCGCGGCTGCAACTGCTCTGCGATCTCAGCGACACCTATGAGCTGCACGAGGATGCGCTGACCATGGTCATGTCGCTGGTCGATCAGCTCAGCACCATGCGCGGCGACATGCGGGCGCTGATGCAGGCGGTCGCCACCGAACCCGACGAGGTTCGCACCCGCATCCATACCGTGGTGCGGCGGCTGCGCTGACCGGCATGGCCGAGCGGCGGCATTTCGAGGAGGGCGGGGCCGGCTATGCCCGCCACCGCCCGACCTATCCCCCGGCTCTGGCCGGGGCGCTGGCCGCGCTGCCGGCAGGTCGCGGGCATGCGCTGGATGTGGGCTGTGGCAACGGCCAGCTGACCGTGCTGCTGGCGGCCGAGTTCGACCGGGTGACGGGAACCGATATCAGCGCCGACCAGATCGCCCATGCCGAGCCGCGCCCGAATATCACCTATCGCGTCGAACCGGCCGAGCAGAGCGCGCTGCCCGATGGAGCAGTCGATCTGATCGTGGCGGCGCAGGCGGCACATTGGTTCGACCTGCCGCGCTTTCATGCCGAGGTGCGCCGGGTGGCCGCGCCGGGGGCGGCGCTGGCGCTGGTCTCTTATGGCGTGCCGCAGCTTGACGGACCGGCGGGCACGCGATTCAAGGACTTCTATTGGGGCGATATCCATCCGTTCTGGCCCGAGGGCCGGGCGCATGTCGAGCAGGGCTATGCCGCGCTGGATTTCCCCTTTGCCGAGCTTTCGATCCCGCCGCTGATGATCGAGCGGGATTGGTCGCTTGCGGCGCTCGCGGGCTATGTCGAGACATGGTCGGCGGTGAAGGCGGCGGCCAGGGCGGGTCAGGGCGCGATTGCCGAGACCGCGATGGCCGAGACCGCCGCGCTCTGGGGTGATCCGGGGACCGAATATCGGATCAGCTGGCCGATCACCGGGCGCTTTGCCCGGCTGGATTGATCAGTCGTCGCGCCGCCCGCCGCGCCCGCCGCGACGCTTCTTCAACCGGGGTTTGCGCTCGGGCAGTTCGGCCAGCACCGCCCGGCGCATGTCGTCATTCATCCCGGCCCATTGAGCGATCTCGGACAGGGTGCGATAGCAACCGACGCAAATGCCCTCCTCCGGGTGAATCACACAGATGTTCACGCAGGGGCTTTGCGGTTCCATTCGGGTCCAAACGGGTGGTTCCAGCTTCATCGGCGGCACTCTAGGCGGCGGCTCGGCGGATGCAAGCCACCGATCCCCCTAGCTTTCACGTCAGCGGGGCGGGCGATGCGCCGAAAGCGCCCTGTCGCCGCCCGGTTTCGACCTCAGAGATGGCGCAGCCGGTCCAGCGCGCCCTGCAGGATGTAACCGGCGGCCACCTGATCGATCACCTCGGCGCGGCGCTTGCGCGAGGTGTCGCCCTCGAGGAGCGCGCGTTCGGCGGCGACAGTCGACAGGCGTTCGTCCCAATAGCTGATGGGCAGATCGGTCAGCCCGGTCAGGTTCCGGGCAAAGGCGCGGGTCGATTGGGCGCGCGGGCCCTCGCTGCCATCCATGTTGCGCGGCAGGCCAAGGACGATCCCGGCAAGGCCGCGCTCGTCCACGATGGCGAGCATCGCCTTGGCGTCCAGTGTAAATTTCTGCCGCTTGATGGTCAGCAGCGGGGTCGCCACCTGCCGCAGCCCGTCGCTGACCGCGACGCCGATGGTCTTGGTGCCCAGATCAAGCCCCGCCAGCCCGCCGGCGCGGGGCAGGGTGGCGGCGAATTCGGCGATGTCCTCGAAGATCATTCGGCCAACCCCGCCTCGGTTGCGGCCTTGCGTACCACCTCCAGCGCCTCGGGCTGGGCGGCAAAGCGCGTCTGTGCCTCGCCCCAGATCTCGCCGGCATGGTCGGCTCTGCCCTGCACCACCAGCGCCGAGATCAGCCGCGCCCATTCCTCGGGGCTTCCGCCCTCGGTCGCCAGCCGCGATTCGAGTTGCTGGACCATGCCAGAGATCATCTGTTCCCGCTCCTCCTCGCTCATCCCTTCGGCGGCGGCCACGGCATCGGCATCTGGGCCGGGCAGGGCGGGCATGGCGGTTTTGGGCGGGGTGTAATCCGGCTGACCGGCCAGCCAGGCAAGATCGGGAATGGCGGCGCGGATCGGGGCGATCCACGGTGCATCGGCCGGGCCCTCCTCCAGAAGGTCGCGCCAGATCGGGAAGGCGCGGTCGGGCCGGCCGTTCTGCGCCTGCAGGAGCCCCAGCATATAGCGCCCCTGGGCACTCTGCGGTTCCAGTTGCAGGGCACGGGCCAGCTCATCCTCGGCCTCGGGGGTGATCAACCCGCCCGCCGCCTCGATCAGCTGCGAGACCAGCATCAGATGGTCATAGGCAGTGGCGTCGGGGCCCTTCACCTCGATCAGGTGGCGCTGCGCGGTGATCGCCGCCTCGAGATTGCCAAGCCGGGTCTCGTGCATGGAGAGCAGCGCCAGCCCTTGCGGATCGTCGGGCGTCTTGGCCACGGCGGCACGCAATTCTTCGATCAGCGCGGCATAGTCGGCATCGATCTCGCCCCGGTCAGGCACAGGCGCCGCGGCCTCGGCCTCGGTCTGGCTCGGGCGGCTGTCATAGGCCGCTTCGGCTGCGGCAATGCGCTCGGCCAGCGGCAGGTCGGGCATGCCGGGCACGCCCTCGCGCTCGTAGAGCCAGACCGCGCCGCCCAAGAGCAGCGCCAGCGCCAGCACCGCGCCGATCCAGCCGGCGCTGTTGCGGCGCGCGGCCGGGCTTTCCTCGCCGGCGCGGCGGTCGGCCTCCAGCACCTTGCGGCCGATCTCGCGGCGCAGCCGCTCGGCCTCCTCGGCGCTGATGACGCCACGGGTCAGGTCACGCTCGACCTCGCGCAGCTGGTCACGATAGACCTGCAGGTCGAAGCCCGCCGCCGTCTCGGCCCCGTTATCTCCGCGCGTGCGCCAAACCGGCGTCAGGATCGCCAGACCGACGATGATCACCAGAGCGGCGCAGAAAAACCAGAACATCATCGGCAGCTTCCCCCTTGCCCTGCCGACCTAGCCGCTTTGACGCCCTGGCAAAAGCCCCGGCTGCGCAAAACCGCGCGAGGGCGTGTCGCATTTCGCCATGATCTGCCGCTTCACGCCTTGAGTGTCGCCCCCCTGCCGGGCCATGGTGGCCGCGACATCAAGCCGGGGAATCCACCATGCCCACGCCCGCCCGTTCCGGCCGCTATTCGGTCTTTGCCATCGCACGCGAGGCGATGCGCCAGCATTCCGGCTGGAACCGGGCCTGGGCCAGCCCGACGCCGCGCGACAAGTACCAGGTGGTGATCGTCGGCGCCGGCGGGCATGGCCTCGCCACCGCCTATTACCTTGGCAAGAATTTCGGCATCACCGATGTGGCGGTGATCGAAAAGGGCTGGCTGGGCGGCGGCAATACCGGCCGCAACACCACCATCATCCGCTCGAACTACCTGCAGGACCCTTCGGCCGCGATCTATGACAAGGCGCTGAAGCTTTACGAGAACCTGTCGCAGGATCTGAATTACAACGTCATGTTCAGCCCGCGCGGCCTGATCATGCTGGCCCAGACCGAGCATGAAGCCCGCGGCTACAAGCGCACCGTCCATGCCAACCTGCTGCAAGGCGTCTCGACCGAGTGGATCGACGCCAAGCGGGTGAAAGAGTTGGTACCGATCATGAACATCGACGGCCCGCGCTATCCGGTGCTGGGCGGTCTTTACCAGGCGCGTGGCGGCACGGCGCGGCATGACGCGGTGGCCTGGGGCTATGCCCGGGCCTGCAGCGACATGGGCATGGACATCATCCAGAATTGCGAGGTCACGGGCGTCGAGACAGAGGGCGGGCAGGTCCGCGCGGTGAACACCTCGAAGGGTCGGATCGGCTGCGACAAATTGGCGCTGGTCGTGGCCGGCCATTCCAGCCAGCTGGCCGAGATGGCCGGCTTCCGTCTGCCCATCGAAAGCATCGCTTTGCAGGCGCTGGTCAGCGAGCCGATCAAGCCCTGCATGGATGTGGTGGTGATGGCCAACACCGTTCACGGCTACCTGTCGCAATCCGACAAGGGCGAGATGGTGATCGGCGGCGGCACCGACGGGTTCAACAATTACACGCAGCGCGGCAGCTGGCACCATGTCGAGGAAACCGTGCGTGCGCTGGTCGAAACCTTCCCCATGCTGTCGCGGCTGAAGATGCTGAGGCAATGGGGCGGCATCGTCGACATGACCGGGGACCGCTCGCCGATTCTCTCGACCACACCGGTCGGCGGGGTCTTCGTCAATTGCGGCTGGGGCACCGGCGGGTTCAAGGCGATTCCGGGGTCCGGCTGGGCCATGGCCGAGCTGATCGCCAAGGGCCAACCCGGCCCGCTATCGGCGGAATTCGGCCTGAACCGCTTCCGCGAAGGGCGGTTTATCGACGAATCCGTCGCCGCCGGCGTGGCGCATTGAGCGGGGCAGGTTGATGATTGTCAGTTTTCAGGGAACCTTTGTGCCACCGCGCGAATTGAGCGGCCACAGACTTGCCAAAGCCACAAAGGGATTATCATGGCTGAACAAAAGAATAACTCGCTCTGGTTCATCGTCGGCGGCATCCTCGTCGCGGTGCTGGTCATCTTCTGGCTCATGGGTGGTGGCGAGGAAACCGCAGCGACCGACGCTGGCGACACCACGGTCACCGTCGAAACCACCGAAGCACCGGCCGCTGACGCTGCTGCCGATGCGGCTGCCGGCGCCGCCGATGCCGCCGCTGGCGCGGCTGATGCCGCTGCCGACGCTGCCGGCGAAGCTGCCGATGCCGCGACCGACGCTGCTGCCGGTGCTGCCGACGCAACCGCTGATGCGGCTGCCGGCGCTGCCGATGCCGCTGCTGACGCTGCCGATGCCACCGCTGATGCAGCTGCCGATGCGGCCGACGCAGCTACGGACGCGACCGCTCCGGCTCCGTCGAACTGATCCGGCGCTGAGCGCGAAAGCCGTCGGGCTTTCGCCTTGGTCCAAATATCCACGGGGGTCCGGGGGCAGC
This sequence comes from Paracoccus zhejiangensis, assembly GCF_002847445.1. Classification (NCBI taxonomy): domain Bacteria; kingdom Pseudomonadati; phylum Pseudomonadota; class Alphaproteobacteria; order Rhodobacterales; family Paracoccaceae; genus Paracoccus; species Paracoccus zhejiangensis. The sequence continues at coordinate 3,791,076 of NZ_CP025430.1, forward strand.
CAGCCCCCGGCCTTCCTCTGTCCGGGGGGCGGCCATGGCCATTGACCCCGGCGCCGCCGAGATGATGCGCGATGATCTTTCCGCGCTGGACGGCATTTCCGAAAAGAAGATGTTTGGCGGTCTGGGCTTCATGCGCGGCGGCCACATGCTGACCGGTGTCATGTCGACCGGGGCGCTGCTCTATCGCGTGGGCAAGCCGCGCGAGGCCGTGGCGCTGGCCCTGCCGGGCGTCGCTGTGATGGCAATGGCGGACCGGGTCATGGGCGGGTTTGTCATGCTGACCGGCGAGGCGCAGGCCGATGATGACAGCCGCGCGCGGTTGCTTGCCCTCGCCCTCGAAAACGTCTCAGAACTTCCGCCGAAGGAGTGACCGCATGCTGACGCTGACCTGCCCCTATTGCGGCATCCGCGCCGAGGAAACCGAACTGGCCCCCGGCGGCGAGGCGCATCTGAAGCGCATCGGTCCCGCCGGATCGGACGAGGATTTCGAGGCCTATATGTTCGCCCGCGCCAATCCCAAGGGCGTGCATTTCGAACGTTGGCGCCATGCCTATGGCTGCGGCAAATGGTTCCTCGCCGCCCGCGACACCGCCACGCTGCAGGTCTATGCGACCTACAAGGCCCAGACCCCCGCGCCGACCGACGAGGTCATCGCCGCCATCACCGCAGCCCGCCCCGACTGGACGCCCGCAAAATGAGCCAATCCCGCCCCTTCCGGCTGCCCAAGGGTGGCCGCCTGATCGATCGCGCCTATCAACTGCCCTTCCGTTTCGACGGCCGCCACCTCCGCGGGCTTGAAGGCGATACGCTGGCCTCGGCGCTTCTGGCCAATGGCCAGCTGATGATGGGCCGCTCGTTCAAATATCACCGCCCGCGCGGCCCGGTCGCCTCGGGCGCCGAGGAACCCAATGCGCTGTTCGGGCTGGGGCAGGGCGGCCGGTTCGAGCCGAACCAGCGCGCCACCACGACGGCGCTGGTGCAGGGCATGATCCTGCGCAGCCAGAATTGCTGGCCCTCGCTGGATGCCGATGTGGGCGAGATCAACAACTGGCTGTCGCCGATGCTGCCGGCCGGGTTCTATTACAAGACCTTCATCCATCCGCGGCCGTTCTGGAAACATCTCTTCGAGCCGATCATCCGCCGTAGCGCCGGCCTTGGCCGCGCGCCGACCGATCCTGATCCCGACCGCTACGAACAGGCCTATGACTTCGCCGATGTTGTGGTGGTGGGTGGCGGCATCGCCGGCCTCAAGGCGGCGCTGGCGGCGGCCAAGGGGCGCAAGCGCGTGCTGGTGCTGGAACAGTCGCCGAACTGGGGTGGCCGCACGCCGGTCGACCACAAGGGCGGCGAGGCCGAGATCCACGCGCTGCTCGAGGAGTTGCGGGCCAAGAAGACCGTGACCCTGCGCCGCAACACCATGGCGACCGGGCTTTACGATCACGGCTATCTCATGGCGCGCGAGGCGCTGGCCGATCACGACCCGAATGCCGGCATCCCGCGCCAGCGGCTGTGGCGTATCCGTGCCGGGCAGGTCATCACCGCAACCGGGGCGCTGGAACGGCCGTTGGCCTTCTATGGCAATGACGTTCCCGGCGTCATGCTGGCCTCGGCGGTGCGCGATTTCATCGTGGATTACGGCGTTGCGCCGGGTCAGCGCGTGGTCGTCGTGGCGAACAATGATGACGCCTATCGCACCGCGCTGATCGCCGCAGATGCGGGGCTCGAAGTTGCCGCCGTGCTGGATGCCAGGGTGCAGGCCGAGGGCGAGCTGGTGCAGGCCGTCCGTGCCCGCAACATCCCGGTCCTTACCAACACGGCCATCGCCAAGGTCAAGGGCAGCCGTCAGGTCGAGGGCGTGGCGATCTGCGACCAGTCGGGTGACGGCCATGTCACCGGCGGCATCGATTGCGACGTGGTCGCCATGTCGGGCGGCTGGTCCCCGGTCGTGCATCTGTGGAGCCATTGCGGTGGCAAGCTGATCTGGGACGAGGCGCAGGCCATGTTCCGCCCCGACCCCGAGCGCCCGCCACTCGGTGCGGATGGCAAGGGCAATGTCACCGCCGTTGGCGCGGCTGCGGGTGAGCTGCGCGCGGCCGGCGAGTTGGAGCGTGACGAGGGTCAGACCCAGCCCGTCTGGGTCATGCCGGCGCAGGCCCCCTACAAGCTGCGCTCGAAGATGTGGCTCGACTATCAGAACGACGTGAAGGTCACCGATGTCGAACTGGCCGCGCGCGAGGGTTATGCCTCGGTCGAGCATACCAAGCGTTACACCACGCTCGGCATGGCGACCGATCAGGGCAAGGTCAGCAATATCAACGGCCTCGCCATCCTGTCCAAGGCGCTGGACCAGCCGATCCCGGCCACCGGCACCACCACCTTCCGCCCGCCCTATACGCCGCTGACCCTTGGCACCATCGCCGCCGATGCGCGGGGCGAGGCTTTTCAGCCGCTGCGCAAGACGCCGATGCATGACTGGCACGCAAGGAATGGTGCGCATTGGGAGCCGGTGGGCCTCTGGCGCCGCGCCTATGCCTATCCGAAGGGCGGCGAGGATGTTCATGCCGCCGTCGCCCGCGAGGTTCTGGCGGTCAGGAATTCGGTCGGGATGCTGGATGCCTCGACCCTTGGCAAGATTCTGGTCAAGGGCCCGGATGCCGGGCGTTTCCTCGACATGATTTATACCGGGATGATGTCGACCCTGCCGGTCGGCAAGTGCCGCTATGGTCTCGTCTGCAGCGAAAACGGCTTCCTCAGCGATGATGGCGTGGTCGCAAGGCTTTCGGATGACACTTGGCTTTGCCACACCACCACCGGCGGCGCGGATCGCATCCACGCCCATATGGAGGACTGGCTGCAATGCGAATGGTGGGACTGGCAGGTCTATACCGCCAATGTCACCGAGCAATATGCACAGGTCGCCGTCGCCGGTCCCAAGGCGCGCGAGCTCTTGCAGCGCCTGCCCGGCACCGTCGACCTGTCGCCCGCCGCGCTGCCCTTCATGGCCTGGGCCGAGGGCGAGCTGGCCGGTATTCCAGCGCGCATCTATCGCATCAGCTTCTCGGGCGAGCTCAGTTTCGAACTCGCCGTTCCCGCCGGTCGCGGGGCCGAGCTTTGGGAGGCGCTGCATCAGGCCGGGCGCGATCTGGGCGTGACCGCCTATGGCACCGAGGCGATGCATATCCTGCGCGCCGAGAAGGGCTATATCATGATCGGGGATGAATCCGACGGCACGGTGATCCCGCAGGATCTGGGGCTGGGCTGGGCGATCTCGAAGAAGAAACCCGACTATATCGGCAAGCGTGCGCAGGCCCGCAGCCATATGATCGACGGCAATCGCTGGCGGCTGGTGGGGCTGGAAAGCCTCGACGGTCGGATGATCCCCGATGGCGCCTATGCCGTCGATGCGGGCGAGAACGCCAATGGCCAGAAGAAGGTGCAGGGCCGCGTGACCTCGACCTATCATTCGCCGACGCTGAACCGCCCCATCGCCATGGGGCTGGTGCGGCACGGGCCCGAGCGCATGGGGCAGGTGATCGATTTCCCGACGCCCTCGGGCGAAACCATCCGGGCGCGCATCGTCGATCCGGTCTTCTATGACAAGGAAGGGGGGCGTCTGAATGGCTGAGGCGCTGGCAACCGTCGCCCGTGTGGACGGGCTGGGCATGATCCTGATCCGCGCCGATCTGGCGCGGGCCGGGGATGCCATCGCCGAAGCCGCAGGGCTGGCGATCCCCGAACCGACCCGCATCGTCACCGATGGCAGCCGCAGCCTCGGCTGGATGTCGCCGGACGAGCTGCTGCTGATCCTGCCCGCCGGCGAAACCGCCGCTGCGCTGACCGATTTGCAGCAAGCGCTGGTGGGAGAGCACGCGCTGGTGGCCGATGTATCGGACCTGCGCGCGGTTTTCGACCTTGGCGGCGCCAAGGCTGATCAGGTGCTGTCAAAGCTCTGCCCGGTCGATTTCGCGGCCTTTCCCAAGGACGGGCTGCGCCGCACCCGCGCCGCCCAGACCGCCGTGGCCTTCTGGCGGCAGGGCAAGGGGTTCCGCGTGATCGGCATGCGCTCGACCGCGGATTACCTTGGCCTGATCCTGCAGAACGCGGCGATCCCCGGCAGCGATCTCGACCCGCGTTAAACGGGTCGGGCGCTGCGCCGCTGCTCGGCCCAGAAAGCCAGCAGCGGGAAGGCCAGAAACAGCACCCATTGCCACAGCGTCCAGATCTCGCCGAGATTGGTCAGCCCATAGAACAGGAACAGCGCCACCCAGCCCAGCTGGATCAGTGATGTCACCCACAAGAGCGCCGGGTTCGGCCCGCGCGCCAACAGCAGATAGCAGGCGGAAAACGCGATCAGCGCGACGGTCGCCGCATGCCACAGCGCCAGCGCCATGGCGCGCAGCCGGTCAGACTCCAGCACCGCGCTGAACTGCTCGGGATAATCCGGCCCGCCCAGAACCACATGCCCGGCGGCAGTGCCGGCCATCAGCAGCGCGAGTCCGATGAATTCCTTGTTCATGATGCCCTCCATACGGCTGCGTATGGCTAGTCCGGTCAGCTTGCGCGAGTCAATACGCCACCGTATGTTTGGGGTATGACAAAACGCGCACTCTCTCCCGAGGACTGGATCAAGGCCGGGCTCGACGCCCTGGCGCAGGGCGGCCCGGCTGCGCTCAGGGCCGAGGCGATCGCCCGCGACATCGGCGCGACCAAGGGCTCGTTCTACTGGCATTTCAAGGATCTGCCGGCCTACAAGGCGGCGATCCTCGCCAGCTGGCAGCGCCATTGCACCGACGAGATCATCGCCCTGGCCGAGACGCATCCCGATGCGCCATCGCGGCTGGCCGCGCTGATCGCGCTGGCGACGGCGCTGCCCGATCCGGCTGACCCCGCGCCCGACCATGCCGCCGAACAGGCCATCCGCGGCTGGTCGCGCCATGATCCGCTGGCCGCCGAGGCAGTCGCGCGGGTCGATCAGCAGCGGTTGGCCTATCTGCGCGATCAACTGGCCGGGATGGGCGCTGACGCCGGCCGCAATGCCCGCCTGATCTATGCCGCGCATCTGGGGCTGGAACTGCTGGCGCCCGAGAACTGCGGCAGCCGCGCCGCTGATCTCACGGACCTGCTGACCCTCCTGACCCGCTAGGTCGCCGCCCGACCCCGTGCTAGAGTGCCGGCGGCAGAACCGGAGCACGCAGATGGCCGACGTGACGATCCTCGTGGGCACCACCAAGGGTGCCTTTCTGATCAACGGCGGTGCGAACCGCGACGGCTGGACCGTCAGAGGCCCCTTCTGCGATGGCTGGCCGATCAACCATCTCGCCGGCGATCGGGCGACCGGGACGATCTGGGCGGGCGGTGGCGGCGACTGGCATGGCGCCGGCGTCTGGCGGACTGAGGATGGCGGGGCCAGCTGGAGCCTCACCCGCCTGACCAAGGGCCAGATGGATGACTGGGCCGCGAATGATGCCGATTTCGCCGAGATGATCGGCTGGACCGATGCGCCTCTGCCCTTCGCCGACCAGTTCCACCAGATCTGGTCTTTGGGCCTCGCGGACGGCAAGCTTTACGCTGGCACCAAGCCCGCCAGCCTGCTGGTCAGCGAGGATGACGGAAAAACCTTCCAGCGTCTCGACGGGCTGAGCGACCACCCCTCGGCGGAAAGCTGGAATGGCGGCGCGGCCGGGCTGGTCCTGCATTCCATCGTCGCCGATCCGACCGATCCCAAGCGCCTTTGGGTCGGCATCTCGGCGGCGGGCGTGTTCCAGACCGAGGATGGCGGCGCCAGCTGGGAGCGGCGCAATCGGCTGAGCAATGCCGAGGCCTGTGGCCAGCACCACCACCCCGCCGCGCCGCGCGATGGCGAGGTCGGGCACTGCGTCCATAACCTCGTGCGCGCGCCGGGCGAGGGGCAGTTGCTCTACCAGCAGAACCATCACGGCGTCTGGCGATCCCCCGATGGCGGGCGCAGCTGGGAGGATATCACCGAGGGCCTGCCCTCGACCTTCGGCTTTCCGATCCATGTCCATCCGCGTGATGCCCATACCCTCTGGACCCTGCCGCTGAATGGCGACAGCATCGGCCGCTTTCCCCCCGGCGCCGCCGCCGCCGTCTGGCGCTCGCGCGATGGCGGGGAAAGCTGGCAGGCGCTGCGCGACGGGCTGCCGCAGGCCGCCTGCTTCTTCACCGTGCTGCGTCAGGCGATGGCCGGCGACCGCCGCGAGCCGGCGGGCGTCTATTTCGGCACCAATAGCGGCTCGGTCTTTGCCAGCACGGATGAGGGCGATCACTGGCAGGAAATCGCTCGCCACCTGCCCACCATCCTTGCCGTCGAGGTACTGGATCGCGCCTGATTTACCGCTTGCAGCATCTGCAGCGGAACCGGTTTTCCGCCCTTGCGTTGACCCCCGGAATGCGGGACGTTGCGTCCCGAATCCGCGCCACCCCTCAGAAAGGACTGGAAAATGGCTTTCACGCTTCCCGATCTTCCCTATGCTCACGACGCCTTGGCTGGGGCCGGCATGTCCAAGGAGACGCTGGAATACCACCACGACATCCACCACAAGGCCTATGTCGACAACCTCAACAAGCTGATCGACGGCACCGAATGGGCCGGCAAGTCGCTTGAGGACATCGTCACCGGTACCTTCAAGGATGGCGCTGTCGCGCAGAATGGCATCTTCAACAATGCCAGCCAGCATTGGAACCACAGCCAGTTCTGGGAAATGATGGGTCCGAAATCGGGCGCCATTCCGGGCGCGCTGGAAAAGGCCATCACCGAAAGCTTTGGCTCGGTCGACAAGTTCAAGGAAGAGTTCAGCGCCGCTGGTGCCGGCCAGTTCGGTTCGGGCTGGGCCTGGCTGGTGAAGGACAAGGATGGCAGCCTGAAGGTCACCAAGACCGAGAACGGCGTGAACCCGCTCTGCTATGGCCAGACCGCGCTGCTGGGCTGCGACGTGTGGGAGCACAGCTATTACATCGACTTCCGCAACAAGCGCCCGGCCTATCTGACCAACTTCCTCGAGAAACTGGTGAACTGGGAAAACGTCGCCTCGCGCCTCTGATCGCCGCGACAACCGATGTAAGATCATCACGGCCCGCCCCGAAAGGCGGGCCGTTTTGCTGTCGGACGGACTGGAACCGGGACCCTCTCTCGCTGGTTGATCGGCTGAAATCAGCAAGCCATGCGGCGCAGGCCCGACGCCGCAGTCGAAGGAGAGAAGGCATGTCCCAGCCCATAGCCCGCAAACGCCCGTCCGCCCTGCGCCGCAGCGGCATCGGCCTCGGCTCGGTTGCCTTGGCCGGTCTGGCGGGTCTTGCCGCCTATGCGCTCTGGTGGGAGCCGGCGATGATGCTGCGCGTGGTGCGATGGCGGGTCGAGCTGCCGGAATGGCGCGGCCGCAAGCCGGCACGGCTGGTGATCATCAGCGACCTTCACGCCGGCCGGCCGCATATAGGGTTGAACCGCGTCAGCAGCATCGTTGCCCGCGCCAATGCGCTTCAGCCCGATGTGGCGATCCTGCTGGGCGATTTCAGCGCCGCCCATCCCTTCACCCTTGGCGGCACCGGCAAGCGCGAGATCATCGCCCGGCTCAAGGATTTCTCCGCGCCGGGCGGCACCTATGCCGTGGTCGGCAACCATGACTGGTGGCAGGACCCCGAGGCGCAGGAGCGACGCTCGGGCCCGATCGAGGCCGAACGGGAACTCGAACGTGCCGGCATCCCGGTTCTCGACAACAAACATGTTCGCATCGGTGGCGCCGACGGCTTCTGGCTGGCTGGCGTGGGCGAGCAGCGGCCCTTTGATGAGGGGCCTGACGGTGTTGGCATGGATGATCTCGATGCCGCGCTGAAGGGCATCGGGGACGATGCACCAATCGTGCTGATGGCGCATGAGCCCGACCTTTTCGACCATCTGGGCAAGGCCCGCAAACGCGTCTCAATGACGCTGTCGGGCCATACCCATGGCGGGCAGATCCGGGTGGCCGGTGGCGCGCCGCTGATCATGGCCTCGGATAACGAGAAATGGTCCTGGGGACGCTATGACGATGACGAAGGCCGGGTGCTGGTCGTCTCGGGCGGGATCGGCTGCTCGGTCCTGCCGATGCGCCTTGGCGTCCCACCCGAGATCACCGTGGTCGATCTTGGTACGCCGACCCCGGGGCGCGACGAAGAGGCCGAAGCGGGGCATGAGCGCTTTGACGATCTGCGCGACCAGGGTAAGATGGAGACCGGCCCCGAAAGCTGAGCGGAATGCCGCGCCGCCGCGCCGGTCATGGGCGCAAGACCCCTCACGACAGCTTGCCATTGGCAATTCCGCCCCGCTGCGTGTAAGAGCGAAGCCGTCAAGAGAATGATGGAAGACGGCCCATGGCGAACCAGAATGACAGCTTCATCGACGAGGTGACCGAGGATCTTCGCCGTGACCGGCTGTTTGGCATGTTCCGCCGCTATGGCTGGATCGCCGTCGCAGTGATCCTGGCCGTCGTCGCCGGTGCCGCCTGGCGTGAATACAGCATCGCCAGCGCCCAGAAATCCGCCGAGGCCTTTGGCGACGCCATCCTTGCGGCCGAGAGCGCCGAGGACCCGGCGGCAGCGCTGGCCGCCCTCGATGTTGCGCAAGACGGCGAACAAGCCGCGCTGGCCGGGATGATGCAGGGGAATGCGCTGGTCGAAAAGGGCGATGCCGCTGCCGCCAGAGAGCGGTTCGAGGCGGTTGCGGGCTTCGCCGGCGAGGAAAACCGCGCCATGCGCGACCTCGCCCGGCTGAAGATGGTGCTGGCCGAGGGCGAGGCCATGGATGCGGCCGAGCGCGACCAGATCCTGTCGCAGTTGGCCCAGCCCGGCGCGCCCTTCGAGCTTCTCGCGCTGGAACAGCAGGTTGTGGCGCTGATGGGCGCGGGCCGGAACGAGGATGCGGTGACGCTGATCCGCCAGATCCAGCAGAAGGACGGGCTCAGCGAAGGCTTGCGTCGCCGCCTTTCCGAGATGATGATCGCCATGGGCGTCGAGCCCGAGCCGACCGATATCACCCCGGCTGTCGAGTGATCCCAAGGGGTTGCCGCGTCACGCCGGCTGGAAGTTGACAAATGCCGGACCGGTGAAATCCGGCCGAACAGGGAACGAGGGAAGTCCAGGATGAGCATCACGTCGCGCAAACATGCCGCCGCTTGGGCCCTGCCGCTGGTGGCGGTTCTGCTGCTGAGCGCCTGCAACCGCGAATATATCCTGCCCGGCGAGCGGCTGGACCCGATGGCGGTGAACTCGCCCGACGGCCCCGCCGTGGTCGGCCCGACGGCCGTGGCGCCGACGGCTGTCGGCCTGCCCGCCGCGCGCAGCAATGCCGACTGGACCCACCGCGCCGGCAATGCCGCGCATATGCCCGGCCATGTCGCGCTGGCCGCCGGCACCAGCCGGGTCTTCAGCGCGCCGATCGGGCAGGGCGATGATCGCCGTCACCGCATCACCGCCGACCCGATCGTGGCCGCCGGGATGATCTTCACGCTGGACAGCCGCGCCCGCGTCACCGCCACGGCGACCAGCGGCGGCCGGGTCTGGTCCACCGACATCACGCCGCCGAGCGAGAATGGCGACAGCGCCTCGGGCGGTGGTATCGCCTATGAGGGCGGTCGGATCTTCGTCACCACCGGCTATGGCGAACTGGTCGCCATGGACGCGGCTTCGGGCGGCGTCCTCTGGCGCCAGCGGGTCAATGTCGCGGTCAGCGGCGCCCCGGCGGTGCAGAACGGCGTGGTCTATGTCGCCGCGCGCGATTCCACCGGTTGGGCGGTCCGGGCCGAGGATGGCAAGGTGCTGTGGCAGACCTCGGGCAATACGTCCTCTTCGGGTGTCATGGGCGTCTCGGCCCCCGCCGTTTCGGGCAATACGGTCGTTTTCCCCTTCCCCTCGGGCCAGCTGATGGCGGTCGATACCGCCAGCGGGCTGACCAACTGGTCGGCGCAGGTGGCGGGCATTCGCGTCGGCCGCGCCATCGCCTCGATCCGCGACGTGACCGGCGATCCGGTGATCGCGGGCAGCACGGTCTATTCCGGCACCTCATCGGGGCGTATCGATGCCTTCGAGATGGCGACCGGCGGGCAGTTGTGGTCGGCGCGAGAGGGTGCGAACTCACCCGTGGTACCGGCCGGCGGTTCGATCTTCGCGGTGAATGACGAGGCCAAGCTGGTGCGCCTAGACGCCGCCAGCGGTGGCGAGGTCTGGCAGGTGGCGCTGCCCTATTACACCGACAGCAAGGTGAAGAAGCAGGACAGCATCCACGCCCATTACGGCCCGGTTCTGGCCGGCGGACGGCTGTTCGTCGCCTCGTCGGACGGGGTGCTCAGGGCTTTCGATCCCTCGACCGGGGCGCTGGTCGGACAGGCCCAGATCCCTGGCGGTGCCGCCGCCGCGCCGGTTGTGGCCGGGCAAACCCTTTACGTCGTGTCCCGTTCGGGCCAACTGCACGCATTCCGATGAGCTTTACCCTCGCCATTGTTGGCCGTCCGAATGTCGGCAAATCGACCCTGTTCAACCGTCTGGTTGGCAAGAAGCTGGCGCTGGTCGATGACCAGCCCGGCGTCACCCGCGACCTGCGCGAAGGGCAGGGGCGCTTGGGCGACCTGCGCTTCATCGTCATCGACAGCGCCGGTCTGGAGATTGCCGAGGATGACAGCCTGCAAGGCCGGATGCGCCGCCTGACAGAGCGGGCGGTGGACGAGGCGGATATCTGCCTCTTCGTCGTGGATGCCCGCGTCGGCGTGACCGCCGCGGATGAATATTTCGCCGAGATCCTGCGCCGCCGCGCCCGCCATGTCATCGTCGCCGCGAACAAGGCCGAGGGCCGGGCTGGCGAAAGCGGTGCCATGGAAGCCTATGCCCTCGGTCTGGGCGAGCCGCTGCGCATTTCGGCCGAGCATGGCGAGGGGATGGATGACCTCTATCGCGCGCTCATGCCACTGGCCGACCAGGTTGAGGCCGAGCGCCCGGCGCCGATCGAGCCCGAGTTCGACGTGGACCTGTCCGAGGAAGACGCCGAGTCGGGCGAGGGAGCCGAGGACTGGCGCCCCTCCGAGGCGCGGCCGCTGCAACTCGCCGTCATCGGCCGACCCAATGCCGGCAAATCGACGCTGATCAACAAGATCATCGGCGAAGATCGGCTGCTGACCGGGCCCGAGGCCGGCATCACCCGCGATTCGATCTCGGTCACGACCGAGTTCATGGGCACGCCCATGCGCATCTTCGACACGGCGGGGATGCGCAAGCGCGCCAAGGTCAATGACAAGCTGGAAAAGCTGTCCGTGGCCGACGGCTTGCGCGCCGTGCGCTTTGCCGAGGTGGTGGTGGTTCTGCTCGATGTGGCCATTCCCTTCGAACAGCAGGACCTGCGCATCGCCGACTATGCCGAGACCGAGGGCCGCGCGGTCGTGGTGGCGGCGAACAAGTGGGATCTCGAGGAGGACAAGCCCGAGAAGCTGAAAGAGCTGCGCGAAAGCTTCGAACGCCTGTTGCCGCAGTTGAAAGGCGCGCCTTTGGTGACCGTCTCGGCCAAGACCGGCAAGGGGCTCGATCGGCTGCACAACGCGATCCTGATGGCGCATGAGGTGTGGAATCGCCGCGTCTCGACCGCGAAGTTGAACCAGTGGCTGGGCGCCATGACGGAGGCACATCCGCCCCCCGCGCCGGGTGGCCGCCGCATCCGCCTGCGCTACATGACGCAGGTGCGGACCCGGCCGCCGGCCTTCATCGTCAAGGCGACCCATACCGACAAGCTGCCCGACAGCTATCAGCGTTACCTGATCAATGGTCTGCGCGCCGATTTCGACATGCCGGGCACGCCGATCCGGCTGATGTTCCGCGACCAGGGGGACAAGAACCCCTATCGCTTCAAGGCTGCGAAGATCAATCAGTCCGGCGCGCTGTCAAAGCACAAGAACCGGCAGAAGCCCAAGGGCACCTGACCGGGCTAGCTGGCCGCCCGCACCAGCACGATGGCCATCGCGGCAATGCCGAGGATGGCCACCGTGGCAATGGTCGGATCGCTGCTCATGGTGGCGGTGGCCAGCCCGACCAGCGACCAGATGATGGCGATGGAATAGCTGACACTGCCGCCAAGCCGCAGTTGAACGACGATCCCCGCGCCGGCGCAAAGCAGCATGGCGATGGCCGTGGCGGCGACCGGCGGGATGCCCAGATGGCCGTTCACCAGCGTCGCGAAGGCGGCATAGGTCACCGCCGTTGCCCAGCCCGCGAACAATCCCACCGTCGGCAGCCTCCGGATCGCCCCGCCCACCTGCTGCCCGCGCAGCGCGGCGGTCAGAGACAGTGCAAACATCGCCGCCGCCAGCATGAAGCCGGTGACAGGATAGTCGCGGCTGACCCAGGGCCAGGCCGCACCAAGGATCAGCGCCAGCGTCAGGGCCGCGTGCTCGGCGGGCTTGTTCTCGCGCTCGACCTGCCGGGCGATCTCGCCGGGGGTCGGCGGACCCTCGACCACGCTGGGGCGCGCGGCCGGAGTTGGGGCAGGGGCTACTTCGCCTGCAGCGGCAACCGCCCGCCTTGCCCTGAGCTCGCTGCCCAGCACCTGCCAGCCATGCAGCATCAGCGCTCCCCAGACGGCAAGCAGCAAGAGCCACAGCAAGGTATGTTCCGGCCGCAGAAACAGCGAAGCCAGATCAACCCCATAATCCGCCGGAACCGAGACCGAGTTCAGACCCGGCGCCGACAGGCTGGTCAACGCCGCCATTTCCGCGGCTGCGGCGGTCTCGGGATAGCCCGCGACCGCCACCGGCGCGGGCGTCAGCGCAAAGCCCAGCCCGCTGGCGATGAAGATCGCCACCGCCAGGATCACGGAAAAGGCAGTACCTCTGGACATGACCCGGAACGCCCGAGACAGGGCGCGGGTTTCGCCCCTCGCCTCGGGGTTGTGACGATTCTTCCGAACCGTTCAGGCCAGCTTGCCATCCGCGCCAAGCCGCGTCCGCCCGCCCAGATAGGGGTGCAGCGCCGCCGGCAACTCGACCGAGCCATCGGCCTGCTGGCCGTTCTCCAGAACAGCGATCAGCGCCCGGCCCACGGCAAGGCCCGAGCCGTTCAGCGTGTGGACAAACTCCGGCTTGCCGCCACCCGTAGGGCGATAGCGGGCGTTCATCCGCCGCGCCTGAAAATCGCCGCAATAGCTGACCGAGGAAATCTCGCGATACTTGTCCTGGCCGGGCAGCCAGACCTCGAGGTCATGGGTGATGCGCGCGCCGAAGCCCATGTCGCCGGTCGACAGGACGACGGTGCGATAGGGAAGGTTCAGCGCCTCCAGCACCGCCTCGGCACAGCGGGTCATCCGCGCATGTTCGGCCAGACCATTTTCGGCATCGGTGATCGAGACCATCTCGACCTTCTCGAACTGGTGCTGGCGCAGCATCCCCGAGGTGTCGCGCCCGGCGCTGCCCGCTTCCGAGCGGAAGCACTGGCTGTGCGCGGTCATCCGGCGCGGCAGCTCGGCGTGGTCCAACAGGTCGCCATGCACGGTATTGGTCAGCGTCACTTCCGAGGTCGGGATCAGCCAGTAACCCTCGCGGGTCTGGTAGCTGTCCTCGCCGAATTTCGGCAACTGGTTGGTGCCATACATCATCTCTTCGGTGACCAGCACCGGGGTCCAGGTCTCTTCCAGCCCATGCGCGTTCACATGCAGGTCGATCATGAACTGCGCCAAGGCCCGGTGCAGCCGCGCCACGCCGCCCTTCAGCACGACGAAGCGGCTGCCCGACAGCTTGGCGGCGGTCTCGAAATCCATGCCGGGCTTCACGCCGGGGATGTCGAAATGCTCGACCGGGGTGAAGTCGAAATTGCGCGGGCTGCCCCAGCGGTGGATCTCGACATTGTCGTTCTCATCCGCGCCATCCGGCACGCTGTCCAGCGGCGCATTGGGAATGCCCATCAACAGGTCGCGCAGTTCCACGTCCAGCGCCGCAGCCTCGGCCTGCATCCGCGCCACGTCGGCCTTCTTGTCGGCCACCAGCGCGCGCAGGCGCTCGAACTCGGCCTCGTCGCCCCGGCCCTTGGCGGCGCCGACTTCCTTGCTGGCCTTGTTCTGCTCGGCTTGTGCCGCCTCGGCCTCAGAGATCCGGGCGCGGCGGTCGGCATCCAGCTTCAGGATCGCGGGCGACAGCGCCGCCAGCCCGCGCCGCGACAGCGCCGCGTCAAAGGCTTCGGGATTGTCACGGATCGCGCGAATGTCATGCATGGGCTTGCCCTCGTCCTGAGAATGGCCCCGGACATAGCCCAAGCCCGCCCCCGGCAAAAGCCCGGGCCTTGTCTGTCAGGCGAAAAATCTCGGCTTAGCGGTCCTGCCGCACCGGCACCCCGGCCTCCCGCATCATCTCGGCCAGCACCGGGTAGAAGTAGGTATCCCCGACATAGCCCTCGACCCGGCCCAGCTCGACCCCGCGTTTCAGCAGGATGAAGGTCGGTGTCATTGACGGGCTGCGGTCCAGCACGATCCCGTCAGGCCAAGGCCCGTCGATATCCACCCGCAGCAAGGGGGCGGTTCGACCCTCGGCACTTCGGCCAAAACCCGGCCCGATCTCGGCATCCCAGGCCGCGCAATAGACGCAGCCTTGCTGATCGACCATCATCAGCCGGACCGGCGCGGCCTGCCAGTCGGGCGCGGTCTCGGCCAGCGCCGCCGCGCCCGACAACGCCAGCACCAGCGCCGCCAGCCATGATCCGATCCTGCCCGCCATTCCCGTCCGTCACCCGTTTTCACTCGTCTCTCTCTCCTATAGCAGAAATCCGGTTCCGTTTGCCTTGACGAGCCCCTTGGCCGTAACCTTCGCGTGAGAGGGGGCGTAAGGGATGATCGACAGACGGGAGATGCTTGCCGCCGGCCTGACCGGGCTGGCGCTGACCGCGCTGCCCTGGCCGGCGCGCGCGGTCGAGCCGACGGCGGATCAACTGATCGTTGCCTTCACCGGCGGCGTGACGCCCGCCGGGACCGGCGTGACCCTGGATCTGCCCGAGGTTGCCGAGAACGGTTTCAGCGTTCCAGTCTCCCTCGCCGCCCCCGGCGCGACCGAGATCCTGCTGCTCGCCCCCGAGAACCCCTGGCCGCAACTCGCGCGCTTCCGCTTCGGCCCGCTGTCGGGCCGGCAAGCCGTCTCGACCCGCATTCGCCTTGCCCGCACGCAAGAGGTCATCGCGCTGGCACGGCTGGCGGATGGCAACCTCGCCCGTACCTCGACCTGGGTCGAGGTGATCGTTGGCGGTTGCGGGGCCTGAGCCATGGCCAGCAACGTCACCCCCCGTCTGCGTCTGCCGAAAACCGCCGCTAAGGGCGAGGTGATCGAGATCAGAACGCTGATCTCGCACCCGATGGAATCGGGGCTGCGCAAGGATGCCCAAGGCCGGACCATTCCGCGCGGCATCATCAACCGGCTGGTGGTGACCTTCAACGACCAGCCGGTGATCGATGTCGATCTTGGCCCGGGGATCAGCGCCAATCCCTATTTCGCCTTCCACGCCATGGTGCCGGGAGCGGGCGAGTTCCTGTTCAGCTGGTTCGATGATGACGGCTCGGTCTACGAGGAACGGCGGCAGATCGAGGTCACCTGATCGCGTGACGCCACGGCACCCGCCCCCTTGGCATTTCATCTTGGTCCAAATATCCACGGGGGTGTGGGGGCGGTCAGCCCCCGCCAGAGACGGGGCCGCATGACCGAGTTGCTGACACCCTTGCTGAACGGCGACCGCCGGGCCCTGTCCCGCGCGATCACGCTGATCGAATCCACCCGCGCCGACCACCGCGAGGACGCCATCACGCTCTTGTCGCAACTGCCCGACCGGCAGGCGCTGCGGATCGGTCTGTCGGGAACGCCGGGGGTAGGCAAATCCACCTTCATCGAGGCCTTCGGCACGCTTCTGACCGAAAAGGGCCTCAAGGTCGCGGTTCTGGCGGTCGATCCCTCCTCGGCGCGCTCGGGCGGCTCGATCCTCGGCGACAAGACCCGGATGGAGCAGCTGTCGCGCAACCCCAACGCCTTCATCCGCCCCTCGCCCTCGCGCGCCGAACTGGGCGGCGTCGCCCGCCGCACCCGCGAGGCAATCCGGCTTTGCGAGGCGGCAGGCTTCGACGTGGTGCTGATCGAGACCGTGGGGGTGGGCCAGTCGGAAACGCTGGTGGCGGAAATGTCCGACCTCTTCATCCTGCTGCTCGCCCCCGCCGGCGGCGATGAATTGCAGGGGGTCAAACGCGGCATCATGGAGATGGCCGACCTGATCCTCGTGAACAAGGCCGATGGTGACCTGTTGCCCACGGCCCGCCGCACCGTCGCCGACTATGCCGGCGCGCTGAGGCTTCTGCGCAAGCGCCCGCAGGACCCCGAGAATTTCCCGCTGGCCCATGCCGTTTCCGCCGCGACCGGGGACGGGCTGGAACAGGCCTGGGACGAGATGCGCCACCTGACCGGCTGGCGCCGCGCCCATGGCCATTTCGACGCCACCCGCGCGCGTCAGGCGCGCTACTGGTTCCAGGCCGAGGTGCGTGCCGGTCTGCTGTCGCGGCTCGACACGCCCGAGGCCCGCGCCCGTCTGGCGGAACTCGGCGAGGCCGTCGCCCATGGCAAGGCCGCGCCGGGCGTGGCGGCGGCCGAGATGCTGGATTGGCTGAACGGTTGAAGCCCGGGCTGCCTCTGGCAGAATAGACGCCCGATTTCGCGGCCCGCCGTCGGGCCGAATCACCTAGGGTGGAGGCAGATGAACAAGGACCGCACCATGTTTGACCTGCCCGAGCCCGGCGCGCTTTACGCCGCACTGTCCGCCCGCGACCCCGCCTTCGAGGGCCGCGCCTATGTCGGCGTCACCACCACCGGCATCTTCTGCCGCCTGACCTGCCCGGCGCGAAAGCCGCGCCCGGAGAACTGCCGCTGGTTCGCCAGCCCGTCCGAAGCTGCATCCGCCGGCTTCCGCCCCTGCCTGCGCTGCCATCCGACCGGTCCCGAGGCCGAGGGTCATGCCGCCATCACCAGCCTGATCGCGGCGCTGAAGGCCGACCCCGACCGCCGCTGGAGCGAAGCCGACCTGATGGCGCTGGGGCATGACCCCTCGACCATCCGCCGCGCCTTCAAGCGCCATTTCGGCGAGACCTTCCTTGACATCGCCCGCGCGGCGCGGCTGCGCAACGGGCTGAAAACCATGACGAAAGGCCATGCCATGATCGATGCGCAGCTTGATGCCGGCTTTGACTCGGCCAGCGGCTTCCGCGCCGCCTTCACCCGCCTCTTCGGCCATCCCCCGCACGAGATGCGCCAGCCCTCGGACTTGCGCGCCGACTGGATCGAGACGCCGCTCGGGGGGATGATCGCGATTGCCGATGATGAGGCCCTGCATCTTCTGGAATTCACCGATCGCAAGGCGCTGCCGCAGGGATTGAAGCGCCTGTCGGCGCATGTCGGCGGCCGGATCGGCCTTGGCCGGACCGCGGTGACCGACCGGACCGAGGCGCAGCTCTCGGAATTCTTCGCCGGGGATCGCCCGCTGTTTGGACTGGACCTGCAACTGCATGGCACCGAGTTCCAGCAGCGCGTCTGGCAGGGCCTGCGCCGTATTCCGGCGGGGGAAACCCGCAGCTATGCCGAACTGGCCCACGAGATCGGCCAGCCCACGGCCACCCGCGCGGTCGCCAATGCCAACGCCAATAACCGCATCGCCATCGTCATCCCCTGCCACCGTGTCATCGGCGCCGATGGCACCCTGACCGGCTATGCCGGCGGGCTGTGGCGCAAGCAGCGGCTGATCGAGATCGAGCGCAGCTATGGGGTGGCGGCATGAGTTTCGCGTCCCTGCACCAGCCCGGCAAGCCGCTGATCCTGTTCAATATCTGGGATGCCGGATCAGCCCGTGCCGTCGAGGGGGCCGGGGCGGTGGCGCTGGCCACCGGCAGCGCCTCGGTTGCGGGGGCGAACGGCTATGCCGATGGCCAGCAGATGCCCTTTGGCGAGCTTCTGGCAGTGGCCGCCCGGATCCGCGCCGCCAGCGACCTGCCGCTGACGGTGGATTTCGAGGCCGGATATGCCGATCATCCCGAGGATGTCGCCCGCAACGCCCTCCGGCTTCACGGGCTTGGGGTGGCAGGCATCAATCTGGAGGACGGGATTCCGCCCGAATCGGGGATCCGCCCGGCGGTCGAGATGGCGGGGCTGATCGTCGCTATCAGGCGGGCCACAGACCTGTTCATCAACGCCCGCACCGATCTGTTTCTGCAGAACCCGCCCGCGGCCCATGCCGGGCTGATGGATCAGGCGCTGGAGCGCGCGCGGCTTTATGCCGATGCCGGGGCGAGTGGCTTCTTTGCACCGGGGCTGGTCGATCCGGGCCTGATCGGGGCGCTGTGCAAGGCCAGCCCCTTGCCGGTGAACATCATGAAATCGCCCGCCGCGCCGGCGATCGCCGAACTGGCGGCGCTGGGGGTTGCCCGCATCAGCTTTGGCCCCTTCCCGTGGCGCGAGGCCATGGCGGCGCTGGCGGCCTCCTACCGGGATCAGGTGCTGAACGGGGGTTGACGCCCGCCGCGCAAGGGACTAATCACCCGCGAACGGAATTTCGGGCGCTGCCTAGCGGCGCCCTTTCACATTGGGGCGGCACGCCGACCGGGCCGCCCGAGCTGCAACGAAGGAATACGACCATGTCGCGCGTCTGCGAACTGACCGGCAAAGGCCCGATGACCGGCAACAATGTCAGCCACGCCAACAACAAGACCCGGCGTCGGTTTCTGCCCAACCTGAACGATGTCTCGCTGACCTCGGAAAAGATGGGCAAGACCTATTCGCTGCGGATCTCGGCTGCGGCCCTGCGCTCGGTGGATCACCGCGGCGGTCTGGACGCCTTCCTGGCCAAAGCCAAGGATGTCGAGCTGTCGGATCGTGCGCGCAAGATCAAGCGCGAGATCGCCAAGAAAGACGGCCCGGCCGAACTGGCCTGATCCCCGGCTGAAGCTGCGCATTGCGCCCCGCCCGTGACGGCGGGGCTTTTGCATTTGTGATCGTGGCATCCCCCGCTGCGACAGGAAGCCTGCTGCAGCCTCGGTGCGAAGGCGCTAGGGTCCCGGCCATGCGCCTGATTCGCCTGATCCTGATCCTCTCGCTCCTGCTGACCGGCCATGCGCTGGCTGCGGCGCGGGGGCAGGCGCAGATCGGCGAGCGGCTGGTCCTCTGCACCGGTCATGCGGTGGTCGTGGTCTATGGCCCCGATGGCGCACCAGTCGAAAGCCCCTATTTCTGCCCCGACATGGCGCTGGCACTTCTGGCCGCGTTGTCCGATGCCGACCCTGCCGCCGATCCTACGCCGCGCATCCTGTCGGCGCGTTTTGATCCTCTTGTCCTCCACGGCCAACCGGTCGCGCCTGTCTTGGCACAGGCCCGCGATCCGCCTTCGGTCTGATCTTCCCGACCTGAGAGGAAACGCACGACAAGGACTGACAGAATGAAAATCGCACTTCTCGCCGCCGCTGCGGCATTGCTGCCCGTGGTTGCCATGGCCCAGGACGGGCTGATCGCCCATGACGCCTATGCCCGCGCCTCGAACCCCAAATCCGGCGCCGCCTTCATGGTGGTCGAGAACCAGGGCTCCACCGCCTGCACCCTGCAGGGGGTCGCCTCGGATGCCGCCGCCAAGGTCGAACTTCACAGCCATCAGGAGGTCGATGGCGTCATGAAGATGGGCCCGATCGAGGGCGGCATCGAGATCGCGCCGGGGGCCAGCCACGCGCTCGAACGGGGCGGCGATCATGTCATGCTGATGGGGTTGACCGAGCCGCTGGAGAACGGCGCGACCGTCAAGCTGGCGCTGGATTTCGGGGATTGCGGCGGCCTTGATCTCGAGGTGCCGGTGGACAATGACCGCCAGCCCAAAGCGGCGGGCGCCATGGATCACAGCCAGATGGACCATGGCAAGATGGACCACAGCGCCCATACGGGCAACTAACCCGCGCCGACCCGCGTGATCAGGGCCTGCACGCTTGGCCCCAGATGACCCACCAGCAACTCCACCCCTTTGGCCGAGGGGTGGATGCCATCGGCCAGCAGGAAAGGCTTCCGCTCGCCCGCCGGGATTGCCGCCAGCGGCGCATAGAGATCGGGCAGCAGCAGGGCATCATGACGCCGCGCCAGTCGCGGCCAGATCTCGGCCCAGCCCCGCCGCCAGTCCTCCCGCTTGCCCGGTGCGTGAATGCCGACCAGCAACAGCGGGCGGCCTTTCGCCCCGGCACTGGTCAGGATGGCATCCAGATTGGCCTCGGCCTGCACTGATGACCAGCCCAGCAGCATGTCATTGCCGCCTAGCTGCACGATCACCGCATCGGCCCCGTCGCGCAGCGCCCAGTGGATGCGGACGCGCCCGCCATAGGTGGTATCGCCCGACAGGCCGCGATTGACGATCCGGGCGGGCGTGCTGCGGGCGGCCAGCCAGTCCTGCAGCACCGGCACCAGCCCCTTGCTGGCTGGCAGGCCATAGCCCTCGGTCAGGCTGTCTCCGAAAGCAACAATGCGTGGCCCTGTCTCGGCCCGCGCGGCAAGGGGCCAGAGCGCGGCCCCCGCCAGAACTGCCCTTCGCCCGATCACGGCGCGCGCGTCAGCCGCAGGGCATTGCTGACCACGAAGACCGAGGACAGCGCCATCGCCCCCGCGCCCAGCATCGGTGACAGCTGCGGCCCGCCAAAGGGCACCAGCGCCCCCATCGCCACCGGGATCAGCGCGGCGTTATAGGCGAAGGCCCAGAACAGGTTCTGGCGGATATTGCGCATCACCGACCGGCTGAGGCGGATGGCGGTGGCAACGCCCGCCGGATCGCCGCCGATCAGCACCGCATCGGCCGACTCGATGGCGACATCGGTGCCGGTGCCGATGGCAATGCCGGTATCGGCCGCTGCCAGCGCCGGCGCATCATTGATGCCGTCGCCGACGAAGACCGAGCCCTTGCCCATCTCGCGCACGGCCTTGAGCTTGCCGTCGGGCAGCACGCCGCCGATCACCCGGTCGATGCCCAGTTGCCGACCCACCGCATCTGCCGTGGCCTGCGTGTCGCCCGAGATCATCACCGTCTCGATTCCAAGCCCATGCAACGCCGCGATGATCGATGCCGATCCCTCACGGATCGGATCAGCCAGTGCGAAGGCGGCAACATGGCGGCCATCGACGGCCAGATGCACCGGGGTTGCGCCGTTCGCGGACCATGCATTCGCCCGGTCGATCAGCGCGGGGGCAAGGTCGATACCGGTTTCCTCGAGCGCACGGCGGTTGCCGATCAGCAGGCGTTGGCCCTCGACCTCGGCGGACAGCCCGCGCCCGGCATTGGCGGTGACGCCACTGGCCTCGGGCAGGGTCAGGCCGCGGTCACGCGCCGCCTTGACCAGAGCCGCCGCCAGCGGGTGTTCCGACCGCGCCTCGGCGGCTGCGGTCAGGCGCAGCGCCTCGTCCTCGGCCATGCCGTCCGTCGCCATTGCGGTCAGTGCGGGTGCGCCTTGGGTCAGTGTTCCGGTCTTGTCGAAGGCGACGATCCGTGCCTCGGCCAGCCGTTGCAGCGCATCGCCGCGCCGGAAGAGGACGCCCAGTTCCGCTCCCCGTCCGGTGCCGACCATGATCGAGACCGGCACGGCCAGCCCCATCGCACAGGGGCAGGCGATGATGAGGACCGCGACGGCGGCGACAAAGGCCGGGGCAAGGCCGGGGCCGAAGATCAGCCACAGGGCGAAGGTCAGGATCGCGAGGCCGATGACTACCGGGACAAAGACCCGGGTGATCTGGTCCACCAGCGCCTGCACCGGCAGCTTCGCCGCCTGCGCATCCTCGACCATGCGCACGATCCGCGCCAAGGCGGTATCGGCCCCGGTCGCGGTGACGCGATAGGTCAGGGCCGCATTGCCATTGACCGTGCCGCCGGTCACCGGGTCACCGGCGGTTTTCGCCACCGGCACCGGCTCGCCGGTCAGCATGGATTCGTCGATCAGCCCGTGGCCCTCGGTGATCTGGCCATCCACCGCCACCCGCTCGCCCGGTGCCAGCCGCACCAGGTCGCCGGGGCGAAGATCGGCTACGGCGATCCGCGCCTCGACCCCATCACGCAGGACGACGGCATGATCGGGTGCCAGTTCCACCAGCCGCCGGATCGCCGCGCCGGCCTGACCCTTGGCGCGCGCCTCGAGCCAGCGGCCCAGCAGGATCAGCGTGACGATGACCGCCGCCGCCTCGAAATAGACATGCCGGGCGCTTTCCGGCAGCAGGGCAGGGGCCAGCGTGACGACCGAGGAATAGAGGAAGGCCGCCCCGGCCCCCAGTGCGACGAGGCTGTTCATCTCGGGCGCGGCGCGCAGAAGCGCGGGGATACCTATGCGGAAGAATACCCGGCCCGGGAAGGCCAGGACGATCGCGGTCAGCACCATCTCGGCCAGCCACACGGGCTGGGTGCCGATGGTCATGTAAAGCCAGTGATGCAGCGCCGGAACAATATGGCCGCCCATCTCGAGGATGAACACGGGTAGCGTCAGCGCCAGCGCGATCAGGAAGTTGCGGCGCAGAGTGGCCGCATCCTCGTCATGGTGCATGTGGTCGGCATGGGGATCGGCATCGGCGGCGCGCGGCGCGGCCGGATAACCCTTGGCGGTGACCGTCTGCGCCAAAGCCTCGGCCGAGACGGCGGCGCTGTGGGTCACCTCGGCGCGCCCGGTGGCGAGGTTCACCGAGGCCGCCTCCACGCCGGGCAGGGCGATCAGGGCGCGCTCGACCCGACCGGTGCAGGAGGCGCAGCTCATGCCTTCGATGTTCAGCGTGGTGTGGTGCGCGGTCAGGGACCGCTGCGGGTGGTCGCCGTGGTGACGGTGGGCGTCAGTTGCGGATGACATGGGGTTGTCCTGTTCTGAATCCATTGAAAGGGGTTTCAGCGAACAGGATCGGGGGTGCCTGCGGGCGTCGCGGTGTCAGGACCGCCGCAGTCTCCAGAGGTTGCGGCAGGACCAGCCGCAGGGGCGGCAGATTGGCATCAGCAGGCGCTGCGCGGAACATCTGCGGCCGCGCCGCCATGTGACAGCGACAACCCCGCCCGCCCCGACCCCGGCAGAGATGCGCGGGACGGGTTCTGGCTTTGCGCGGCGTGGGGCCGCGATCCGGGGCGAAGGCGCTGTCCATGTCCCAGAGATGTGGCCTTGAGGCCGCTGCGTCAAGGTGATGCAAATGCCTCGCGTCGGATTGAATTGCCATCCCGGCCATGGAACATATAGAGAAAGGCCAACCCGAGCAGTTACAGGATTCCCATCTCATGAACCGCCGACAGATGATTTCGCTGGCCCTGCCGCTGATCGCCGCGCCCTCGCTGGTGCTGGCGCAGGCCGCGCCCGCCGCCCCGCAAGTGACCCAGACCGCCACCCGCGATCCCTATGCCCCGACCGAGGTCGCCATCCGCGACGGGTTCGAGGTGGGCAGCATCGTCGTGGTCAGCAAGGATTTCTTCCTCTACCATGTCATCGCCCCCGGTCGCGCGGTCCGCTATGGCGTCGCCGTCGGCAAGGCGGAGCTGGTCTGGAAAGGCCGGGCCACCGTCGGGCGGAAGACCGAATGGCCCAGCTGGAAGCCCACGCCCGACATGATCGAGCGTAACCCGGCCGCCTACAAGAAATACGAGAACGGGATGCCCGGTGGCCCCGGCAACCCGCTGGGGGCGCGCGCGCTCTATCTCTACAATGCCAATGGGCAGGACACGGCGATCCGCATCCACGGCACGACCGAGCCCGGCTCGATCGGCCGCGCGGTCAGCAATGGCTGCCTTCGCATGCGCAACGAGGCGGTGATGAGCCTTTACGATCAGATCCCGATCGGCACCCCCGTCTACGTCTACTGACTTGCCCCTCCGTCTCAGCGATGTGTCGCACCCCGCCCGCGCGGGGTTCGACGACATCATCGACGTGCGCGCCCCGGCCGAGTTTGCCGAAGATCACCTGCCCGGCGCGATCAACCTGCCGGTGCTGGATGATGCCGAGCGGGCGCGGGTTGGCACCATCTACAAGCAGGTTTCCCCCTTTGACGCCCGCAAGCTGGGCGCGGCGCTGGTTGCCGCCAATGCCGCTCGCCACCTGACCGGGCCGCTGGCGGATCGCCCCGGCGGCTGGCGACCGCTGGTCTATTGCTGGCGGGGCGGGCAGAGGTCGGGATCCTTCGCCTCGATCCTGTCGCAGATCGGTTGGCGGGTGGAACTGGTCGAGGGTGGCTATAAAAGCTGGCGGCGGCTGGTGGTCGAGCGGGTGCAAGAGATTCCCGTGCCATCGCCGGTCATCGTGATCGACGGCAATACCGGCAGCGCCAAGACCGCCATTCTGGGCCGGCTGGCCGCGCGTGGCCATCAGGTGATCGATCTCGAGGGGCTGGCCCGGCATCGGGGCAGCCTTTTCGGCGCGATGGAGGGCGGTCAGCCCAGCCAGAAGGCTTTCGAGGGGCGGTTGGCCTTGGCGCTCGAGGCGCTGGACCCGGCCCGCCCGGTTCTGGTCGAGGCCGAAAGCAGCCGCATCGGCGAGATCACCCTGCCCAAGATGATGTGGCAGGCACTCTGCGCCGCGCCGCGCATCCGCCTTGATGTGCCGGTGACTGCCCGCGCAGCCTATTCCGCCCGCGACTATGCCGATGTGGTGGCCGATCCGGCGCGGCTCGATACCATCCTCGCCGCGCTGGCCCCGCTGCACCCCGCAGAGCGGATCGAGTTGTGGCAGTCGCAGGCGCAGGCCGGGGCTTGGGCGGCGCTGGCCGAGGGGCTGATGCGCGACCACTACGACCCGCGCTATCTGAAGCATCGCAGCCGCTATGCCGAGCGGGAGAAGGCCGTGGTGGCGTTGGACAGCCTCGACGACCTGGAGGCGGCGGCCAGCCGGGTCGAGGCGGCGTTGGCCGGGATGACGGTCTGAACCTTCTGCCTTCGGTGGGCCACTTTCGCATATCTGAGGCCGAGGTCGCCCGATTGTGAATGGGCGGAACGCCAAGCCGACATACACTTTCCACGGGAAAAGCGATGGAGGGTGTGGATATGAACCGGATGACGGCGAAGGATTTCGACCAGGAACTGCTGGAGCTTTACGACTATTACGCGCATGGCATGATCACCAAGCGCGAGTTTCTGGACCGGGCGGCGAAATTCGCCGTGGGTGGCGTGACGGCGGTGGGCATCTTGCAGATGATGAGCCCGAACTACGCCATGGCCCAGCAGGTGAATTTCAACGACGAGACCATCCTGCCCGAATACATCACCTATGACAGCCCGAACGGGAATGGTTCGGTGCGCGGCTATCTGGTGCGCCCTGCGGGTGCCGAGGGACCGCTGCCGGCGGTGCTTGTGGTGCACGAGAATCGCGGGCTGAACCCCTATATCGAGGACGTGGCGCGGCGGCTGGCCAAGGCCGGGTTCATGGCGCTCGCGCCCGACGGGCTGACCTCGGTCGGCGGCTATCCCGGCAATGATGCCGAGGGGCGCGAGTTGCAGCAGACCGTTGATCCCGAGAAACTGATGAACGATTTCTTCGCCGGGGCAGAGCATCTGATGGGCCGCGAGGATTCGACCGGCAAGGTCGGCGCGGTGGGCTTCTGCTATGGCGGCGGCGTCTGCAACGCGCTGGCCGTGGCCTATCCCGAGCTGGCCGCCTCGGTTCCCTATTACGGGCGGCAGGCGGCGGTGGAGGACGTGGCGAAGATCGAGGCGCCATTGCTCTTGCATTACGCGGAACTCGACGAGCGCATCAACGAGGGCTGGCCGGCCTATGAGGAGGCGCTGAAAGCCGCCGGCAAGACCTATGAGGGCCATATCTATCCGGGGGTGAATCACGGTTTCCACAATGATTCCACGCCCCGTTTCGATCAGGCGGCGGCCGATCTGTCGTGGCAGCGGACGGTTGATTGGTTCAACAGGTATCTGGTCTAGGCTGCCTACTCGACCCGCGAGGCCGTGGCGATGTCCTGAAACATCTCGGACACCGGCGGGTCTTGCACGGTCTCGCCGCTGATGCCCCAGAAGAAATAGCTCGCCAGATCGGTCTGGATATTGAAGCGACGGTAATGGGTCGTTGCGCTTTGCAGGTCCAGAATGCCATCGGGCGGCAATTCTACCAGCATATGCACGCCCTTGCCGTCCTCGGGCCAATACGGTTTGCGGTAGTCCGCGACACCGATTGCTGTTGCGTACCAATAGGTCGGAACCGAGATGAAGGCATAGCGATAGGGGAAAGGCTGGCTGCGGTTGGGATTCTCTGTCACGCGCCAAAGGTCAATCGGCGCCTCCAGCAGGTCGCCCTGCAGGTCGGTGAATCGCAGCAGGTCATCGGTCGTCATCTCGGTGACAAACGGCAGGTCGGCAAAGGGGCAATCCCAATCGCAGGTGATGCCCGCATGGTTGCTTTCCTGCAGATGCAGCAGCGGGCCGGGGGGCAGGGCGATCCGGTCGGGCCTGATCTCGTCTGCCGCGTATTGCGCGAGGTCCCGGCTCAGCGCCATGCGATCCAGCAGGGCGGGGATGCAGGACAGGGCCAAGGCCAGGGCAAGGCTGGGCAGAATGCCCCAACGCCGCCGCCGGAAGACCAGCCGATACAGCAGCCAGGCGAGCGCTGCCGTGATGAGCAGCGGCAGAACATACTGTGCCAGATAGATGACCGCATAGATCCACATCGGCCGGGTGATATCCTAGCCGGCCCTCAAAAACCGACGCAGCACCTTCTCCAGCTTGGCGGCACCGAAGGGGGCCATGGCCTTGGTATGCTCGTGGCTCAACGATTCATCCGACATGCCAGCGCCCATATTGGTGATGACCGAGATGGCGGCGCATTTGAGGCCGAAGAACCGGCCAAGGATGATTTCCGGCACCGTCGACATGCCGACCGCGTCGCCGCCGATGATCTGCGTCATGCGGATCTCGGCCGGCGTCTCGAAACTGGGGCCCGAGAACCAGCAATAGACCCCTTCGGGCAGATCGATCCCCTCGGCGAGCGCGGCGGCAGCGAGGCGCTGGCGCAGGCCCTCATCATGCGCATCCGTCATCGGCTGGAACCGCGCATCTGTCTTTTCGCCGATCAGCGGGTTGGCCCCGGACAGGTTGATATGGTCCGAGAGCATCATCAGCGAGCCGGGCTGCATCTCTTCACGCACCGAGCCGGCGGCATTGGTCAGCAGCAGGTTCTTTGCCCCCAGCCCGGCCAGCACCTCGAGCGGCAGGCGCATCGCGGCCGGGTTGCCGGATTCATAGTAATGCGAACGGCCACCGAAGACGGCGACGCGCCGCCCCTCCAGCTGGCCGATGACCAGTTGCGGCACATGGCCCGAGACCCCGGCATGGGGAAAGCCCGGCAGCTCGTCATAGGGGATGGCAACGCCGTCCACCGTGCCCGAGATATGGCCGAGGCCCGAGCCGAGGATCAGACCGTATTCGGGGGCTTCCTCACCCGCGCGCTCGCGGATGAGGGCAACAAGTTCAGCGCTCTTTGACATAGGGTTCTCCGCCCGCGCGCGGCGGGATGGCGCGGCCGACAAATCCCGCCAGGATGATGACGGTCAGGATATAGGGCAGTGCGTTCATGAACATGGACGGGATGGTGATGATCCCGAGATCCAGATTGGGATAGCGGTTGGCGATCGCCTCGAGCAGACCGAAGAGGAAGGTCGCGCCAAGCGCGCTCCACGGCCGCCACTTGGCAAAGATCAGCGCGGCAAGGGCGATAAAGCCGCGACCGGCGGTCATTTCCTTGACGAAACCGGCGGACAGCGCGGTAGCCAGATAGGCCCCGGCAATGCCGCAGAGGATGCCGCAAATGGCGATGGCGGCATAGCGCAGTCGCGTGACCGAGACGCCCGCCGTATCGACCGAGGCCGGGTTCTCGCCCACCGCGCGCAAGCGTAGGCCAAAGCGGGTGCGGTTCAGCACCCACCAGGTCAGCGGCACCATGGCGAAGGCGAGGTAGACAAGGATCGTATGGCCCGAGATCAACTCGGCATAGATCGGCCCGATGATCGGCACGTCGCGCAGCGCGTCGGCGAAGGGCAGGGTGATCTCGCCGAAGCGGGCATTGCCTTCCAGCGCGGGTGTGCGCCCCCCGAGGCCGAAGATCTTCTGGCCCAGCAGCACCGTCAGCCCCGAGGCAAGGAAGTTGATCGCCACGCCGGAAATCAGCTGGTTGCCGCGGAAGGTGATCGAGGCGAGGCCGTGAATCAGCGACAATGCGAGCGAGCCCATGATCCCCGCCATCAGTCCCAGCCATGCGCTGCCGGTCACATAGGCGACCGAGGCGGCGGTGAAGGCCGCCATCAGCATCTTGCCCTCAAGCCCGATGTCGAAGACGCCCGAGCGTTCCGAATAAAGCCCCGCCAGACAGGCCAGCAGCAAGGGCGTCATCAGCCGCACGGCCGAATCGAGGATCTGGATGATGGTCGCGAAATCCATCACGCACCTCCCCGCTTGCGCATCGACAGGAACAGCCGTTCCAGCGGCATCCGCACCATGTTGTCCAGCGCCCCGGTGAACAGGATCACCAGCGCCTGGATGACCACGATCAGCTCGCGCGGGATCGAGGTCCACAGCGCCAGTTCACCGCCTCCCTGGTAGAGGAAACCGAAGAGAAGCGCGGCAAGGAACACGCCCAGGGGGTGGTTGCGCCCCATCAGCGCCACGGCGATGCCGATGAAACCGGCACCCTCGACCGCGTTCAGGACCAGCCGCTCGGCCTCGCCCATGACGTTGTTGATGGCCATCAGCCCGGCCAGCCCGCCCGAGATCAGCATGGCGATGATGGTGATGCGCACGGGCGAGATGCCGGCATAAAGCGCGCCCGGCTCGGACTTGCCGAAGGCGCGGATCTCGTACCCCAGACGGGTGCGCCAGATCAGCAGCCAGACCAGCAGGCAGGCGCCGATGGCGACGAAGAAGGTGACATTGACCGGGGTGTTCTTGCCCCATTCCATGCCGAAGGCCAGCGCCATGTCACTGAGCGAGGGCAGGTGCGTGCTTTCGGGAAAGCGCGCCGAGGCAGGGTCCATGCTGCCCACCGGGCGCAGCACGTTCACCAGCACATAGTTCAGAGCCGCCGCGGCGATGAAGTTGAACATGATCGTGGTGATGACGATATGGCTGCCGCGCTTGGCCTGCAGCCAGGCCGGGATGAAGGCCCAGGCCGCGCCAAAGGCCGCCGCGCCGATCATCGCCACCGGCAGGGCGATCAGCCAATGCGGCAACGGCAGGTACAAGAGCACCAGCGCCACGCCGAGGCCACCCATCGCCGCCTGTCCCTCGCCGCCGATGTTGAACAGGCTGGCGTGATAGGCGACCATCACCGCGAGGCCGGTGAAGATGAAATTCGTGGTGTAATAAAGGGTGAAGCCCCAGCCATAGCTGGAGCCGAGCGAGCCCTCGATCATGGTCTTCAGCGCCAGCCAGGGGCTTTCCCCGATGGCGAGGATCACCAGCGCAGAGATCGCCGCGGCCAGCAGCAGCGAGATCAGCGGTGTCAGGATGACATCCGCCCATTTCGGCATCTTTTCCATCAGTCATATACCCATGTGGTCAGCGGGTCGCGCCGCAGCAGCTGGTCGCAGAGCCGGGTGAAACCCGCCGGATCGGTCAGCCGCGAGGTCACGTCAAGCGGGCTGCCGCTGTTCAGCAGGTAATAGAGGCGTTCGAACAGGGGCGCGCGCTGGCTGGGGAAGGCATTGCGGTGCAGCGTGACGGTCGCGGCACTCGTGCCCGGTCCACCCGTCCAGCGGGCCAGACAACGCCCCTCGCGCGCGGTGGCGAGGTTGCGATTGGGCGCTGTGGCGTCGCCTTGCAGCAGGCAGGCCGAGCCCTTGTCGGTGGTGGCGCAATTGCCCCCCGAGCCCTGCAGCCCGGCCAGCGGCGCGGCGTCAGCCCAGGCTCCGCCGGCATTGCGCGCCAGAAGCTGGTTTTCCGGGGCAGAAAGCGACGGCATGGGAAGAAGGCCGCCGGAATCGGTTGAAGTACAGGCCGAAAGGCCCAGGGCGATGATCAGGGCGGCCAGCGGTTTCATGGCTGACCTCCCGGCACGCCCTCGACATGCTTCAGGTCGGGCGGAACGCCGGCGCTGTCTGGAGTGCTCTCGGTATCGGTGATCCCGGCCATCAACAGGCCAAGCTCGCCGGTCGTGGTCTCGGCGGGCAGGCGTTCGCCCATGATGCGGCCGTCGAACATGACGGCGATCCGGTCCGACAGCGACAGGATCTCGTCCAGCTCCACGCTGACCAGCAGCACCGCCTTGCCGGCATCGCGCAGCTCCACGATGCGCTTGTGGATGAACTCGATGGCGCCAATGTCGACCCCGCGCGTCGGCTGGCCGATCAGCAGAAGGTCAGGGTTCCGCTCGATTTCGCGGGCAACGACGATCTTCTGCTGGTTGCCGCCCGAGAAATTGCGCGCGGCGAGGTTCGCGTTGGGCGGGCGCACGTCGAAACGCTTGATCTTGGCCTCGGCATCCTCGCGGATGGCGGCATTGTCCATCAGCCAGCCCTTGTTGAATTCCGGTGCGTGGTGATAGCCGAAGGCGACGTTTTCCCAAGCGGTGAAATCCATGATCAGCCCCTCGACCTGCCGGTCCTCGGGGACATGGCCGATGCCCCGCGCACGGCGGGTGGCGGCGTCGGATTTCGTGCCGGTCAGGTCCAGCGCCTCGCCGTTCATGCGGATCGAGCCGCTGACCTTCGAGCCCTTCTCGGGATAGCCGCCCAGAAGCTCCAGAAGCTGTGTCTGGCCATTGCCGCTGACGCCCGCGATGCCGAGGATCTCCCCGGCGCGAATGTCAAAGCTGATGCCGCGCAGGCGTTCCACGCCCTCGTCATCGACCAGCTTCAGATCGCGCACTTCCAGAATGGCCGCGCCGGGCTGTGCCGGGGTCTTTTCCACGTTCAGCAGCACCTTGCGGCCGACCATCAGCTCGGCCAGCTCCTCGGGGCTGGTCTCGGCGGTCTTCACCGAGGCGACCATCTCGCCGCGCCGCATGACCGAGACATTGTCGGTGATCTCCATGATCTCGCGCAGCTTGTGGGTGATCAGGATGATGGTCTTGCCCTCGGCCCTGAGGCCTTCGAGGATGCGGAACAGGTGATCGGCCTCGGCCGGGGTCAGCACGCCGGTCGGCTCGTCGAGGATCAGGATATCGGCCTGACGATACAGCGCCTTGAGGATTTCCACGCGCTGCTGGTGGCCGACCGACAATTCCTCGATCGTCTCGTCGGGATCGACGTTCAGCTGGTATTCTTCGGCCAGTTGCTTCAGCACGCCCCGTGCCTTGGCCAGCGACGGGCGCAGCAGCCGGCCATCCTCGACGCCGAGGATGATGTTCTCGAGCACGGTGAAATTCTGCACTAGCTTGAAATGCTGGAACACCATGCCGATGCCGGCCTTGATGGCGGTCTGGCTGTCGGTGATGGTCAGCGGCTGGCCATTCACCAGGATCTCGCCGCTATCGGGCTTGTAGAAGCCGTAGAGGATCGACATCAGCGTCGATTTCCCGGCTCCGTTTTCGCCGATGATGCCGTGGATCGTGCCCTTTTCCACCCGCAGGTTGATGTTCTTGTTCGCCTGCACCGGGCCGAAGGCCTTCGAGATGCTACGCAGTTCGATGGCAGCGGGGGCGGCCGCGTCGGACCGCCCCCCTGATTGTTGCGCTTGGGCGCTCATTTACTGGACCGGGCAGGTATTGTCGGTCGCGTAGTCATGGACCGCGATCTCGCCCGAGCCGATCTTGGCCGTGGCATCGTCGATGGCGGCCTGCATCTCGGGGGTGACCAGCGCCTTGTTGTTGTCGTCGATGGCAACGCCAACACCTTCGGCCTTCAGGTCCATGACCTTGACGCCGGGCTCAAGATCGGTGCCGGCGGTAAAGGCGTCATAGACGGCATTGTCGACGCGCTTGACCATCGAGGTCAGCATGTTCGAGGGATGCAGGTGGTTCTGGTTGCTGTCGACGCCGACGCCCAGCTTGCCCGCATCGGCCACGGCCTGCAGCACGCCGATGCCGGTGCCGCCCGCCGCCGCGTAGACCACGTCCGCGCCCTGGCTGATCTGCGCCTTGGCCAGCTCGCCGCCTTTCACCGGGTCGTTCCACGCCGCAGGCGTGGTGCCGGTATAGTTGATCAGCACCTTGCCGTCGGGTTTCGCTGCCTTGAAGCCCTGGGCGAAGCCGCATTCGAACTTGTGGATCAGCGGGATGTCCATGCCGCCGATGAAGCCCACGGTGCCCGACTGGCTCGCCATGGCCGCCATGACGCCGGCGAGATAGCTGCCCTGCTCCTCGGTGAAGACCACCGATTGCACGTTCGGCTGATCAACCACCATGTCGATGATGCCGAACTTGGTGTCGGGATAGTCGCCGGCGACCTTGCCCAGCACGTCACCGAAGGCGAAGCCGGTCATGATGATCGGATTGGCGCCGGTCTCGGCGAGGCGGCGCAGGGCCTGCTCGCGCTGCGCCTCGGACTGCATCTCCAGTTCCTTGTAGGTGCCGCCGGTCTCGTCGGCCCACCGCTTGGCGCCGTTATAGGCCGCCTCGTTGAAGGATTTGTCGAACTTGCCGCCGAGATCGAAGATCAGCGCCGGCTCGGCCGAAGCGAGGCCAGCGGTTAACGCCAGCGTAGCCGCACCCGCGCAGAGGGTTTTCATCAGGGTCATTCTTCCACCTCATCCTGTTGTTTTCTTGTGCGGACGATTCTGCCCGCCAGATGCCCGATTAGGGCGCAAACACCCCGCAAGGGTCAACCGGATTCTTGGTGAATTCAAAGCCCAAGCCGCAAGGTCAGGCCATCGATGCCGGGCGCGTAATAGTTGCGCCGGCGACCGGCCTCGACCCATCCCTGCCGCTGGTAAAGCGCCTGCGCCGGGGCATTGTCCGAGGCGACCTCGAGAAAGGCCGTGGCCGCGCCGAGACGCTGCGCCTCTGCGGCAAATTCGGTTGTCAGCGCCGCGCCAAACCCTTGCCTGCGCGCTTCGGGGGCGACGGCCAGCGTCAGCAATTCGGCCTCGTCGAGGATCACCCGGCCCAGCAGGAAACCCTGCGGCCGGGTCAGGGCAAAGACGCCCCGGCTGTCAAGCAGCTCGCGGAACTCGGTCTCGCTCCAGGGGCGGGGATGGGCGAAGCAGCAGGCGTGCAGTGCCGCCATCTCAACAGGGATCACGGCAGCAGAACCGGCGGCTTGTCCCGCGCGGGGGCGGCATCGGCGGGGCGCAGGTAGAGCGGCGCCGGGCGCGGGCCGGGATTGGCGCGGCGCGACTGCGCGATGCGGGCCATGGCGACGGCCAGCGGCATCAACGACTCGGAGGGGGCAGGCCCGGGCGGCAGCGAACCCGCCTCGGACTGCCGGGGCTGGTTGTCCTCGGCATCGGTGCCGAAATCCTGCCAGATCACCAGATCATTCCGCGCCGGGATCACCACCCGGCAGGGGCGGGGCAGGTCGAGTGCGGCGGCCTCGGTCACGCTGATGCCGACCACCGGGATCTTGAGCGACAGAGAAAGCCCGCGCGCCGCCGCGACGGCGATGCGGATGCCAGTGAAATTGCCGGGGCCGATGCCGACGCCGATGGCCGACAGATCGCGCCACTCGATCCGGGCCTCGGTCATCAGCTCTTCCAGCAGCGGGAACAGGCGTTCGGCCTGTCCCTTGGTCATCGGTTCGGCGCGTTCGGCCAGAACCCGGTCGCCCGACAGCAAAGCGGCCGCGCAATGCGCGGCCGATGTGTCGAATGCCAAGGCAATCGGGTCAGGCAACGGGCCGGACCTCGATCACCTCGGGGATGTAATGGCGCAGCAGGTTCTCGATCCCCATCTTCAGCGTCAGCGTGGATGACGGGCAGCCGGCGCAGGCACCCTGCATGTGCAGGTAGACGATCCCCCGGTCAAAGCCGTGGAAGGTGATGTCGCCGCCATCCTGGGCCACGGCCGGACGCACGCGGGTATCCAGCAGTTCCTTGATCTGGCTGACGATCTCGCCATCCGGGCCGTCATGGCTCGCGTGGCCGCTGGCGGCGGGCTTGTCGCCTTCCAGCGCCGGGGCGCCGGACTGGAAATGCTCCATGATCGCGCCAAGCACCGAGGGCTTCAGATGGTCCCACAGCGTCTCGTCGGACTTGGTGACGGTGACGAAGTCATTGCCGAGGAACACCCCGGTGACGCCGGGAACGGCGAAGACGCGGGACGCCAGCGGCGAGGTGCCTGCGGTGTCGCGATCGGGGAAGTCAGCCGTGCCGCTGGCCAGCACGGTTTCGCCCGGCAGAAATTTCAGCGTGGCGGGGTTCGGCGTGGTTTCGGTCTGGATGAACATGGCGCGGCTCCTTTGTCGTGAGTGATATGGGCGCGGGACCGCCTTTGGTCAAGCGAAAGCCGGGGGATTTACGGGGGATTCGAGGCTGGGTCGAGACCCTTTGTGGCGGTGCCCGGCGCGATCAGGTGATGGCCTCGAGCCGTTCCTTGGACATGTCACCGGGAACCAGCGTGATCGGGCAACCCAGCGCGCCGGCATCGCGCATCAGCCGGGTGATGACCGGGTTTTTCGCGCCTTTTTCCGCGGAGATGCCCAGCACGACCACGCCGATCAGCGGATCTTCGCCGATCTGGGCCATCAGCTCTTCCGCCGGATCGCCTTCGCGGATGACCAGTTCAGGCTCGACCTTGGGTCTGTCACGCATCCATTTGGCGAAAACCTCGAAATGCGCTTCGATCCGTTCGCGTATTTCCGCGCGCATGACATCCGCAACCCCAAGGCCATACTGGATTTCTTGTGCCGATATGACCGCAAGCACCACCACCGCACCACCGGTACTGGCGGCCCGCATCGCGGCAAAGCGCATGGCATTCAGGCATTCTCGGCTGTCGTCCAGCAGGACGAGAAATTTGCGCATTCCACGGGCTCCCATGCCGTTCATCGCGCATAGAGTGACCTATGCGACACCATGGCGCAAGTTCAACACTCTGGATGATGTTAGGAGTGTTTCCTTAACGGTTGCGCTGTGTTACGGCAAAAAAAGCAAAGTAATTGGCATGTGAAGGCAGTCGCCAAGTGACGATTCACCAGGATTGGGACAAGACCGAGGTGACCCATCTCACCGGTCTGAACATGCCGAAGATGGCATGGTTTACGGCGGATTCTGTCCGCGGCATCACCCCGATGCCTTTGTCCAAACGCATTTTCGATATCACCTTCGCCATCGTTCTGCTGATTCCCGTGCTGCTGCTGATGCTGCTCATCGCGGGCGCACTGCTCTTGGTGCAGGGTCGGCCGATCATCTACAGCGCCCGGCGCATGTCGGGGCTGAACCAGTCCTTCACGCTGTGGAAATTCCGCACCATGAGCGTCGAACAGAGCGACTACGGCGTGACCGGCGCACACAAGAACGGTCGCATCACGCCCTTCGGTCACTTCCTGCGCCGCACCCGCATCGACGAGTTGCCGCAGCTGTTCAACATCCTGCGCGGCGACATGAGCTTTGTCGGTCCGCGCCCGCCCAACCGCGAGCATGTCGAGCAGTTCCCGACCGTCTATGCACAGGTGCTGAAAAGCCGTCCGGGCGTAACCGGCATGGCCACGCTGATCTATCACCAGCACGAGGGTAAGATCCTCTCGGCCTGCACCAGCCCCGAGGCGACGGAAACTGTCTATCGCCGCCGCTGCCTGCCCGCCAAGCTGCGGCTGGACCTGATCTACCAACGCCATCGCTCGATCCTGATGGACCTGTGGATCATGTGGCAGACGGTGCGAATCGTGACCGTCGGCATCGATCGGCGCAAGGGTCGCGCGCGGCGACCGAAGATCGGCGTTCAGGGCTGAACGTCAGGCCCCTGCGAAAGGATCGCGGGGATAACCCACACCTGTCAGATACAGACCCTGCGGCGGACAGACCGGTCCGCAGGCCGCGCGGTTGCGCGCCTCCAGCACCTCGGCCACCCGATCCGGCGCCCATGCGCCCGCGCCCACCCGCTCCAGCGTGCCGACGATCGAGCGCACCTGGTTATGCAGGAAGGACCGCGCCCGCAGGTGAAAGCGATATTCGGCGCCCTGCGGCAGGGGGATTTCCTCGATGGTGATCTCGTCCAGTGTCTTCACCGGGCTCTGCGCCTGGCAGATGGACGAGCGGAAGGTGGTAAAGTCATGCCGCCCGATCAGATGCGCTGCGCCCGCCCGCATCGCCCCGGCATCAAGCGGGTTCAGCACCTGCCAGACTCGCCCGCGGTCATGCGTCACCGGCGCGCGCCGGGCGATCAGCCGGAAGGTATAGCGCCGTTCCAGTGCCGAGAAGCGGGCGTGGAAATCGTCACCGACCGGCACGGCGGCCAGCACCGCGACCGGCGCGGGCTTGAGGTGAAAGTTCAGCGCCTCGGACAGACGGAACGGGTCCCAATCCTTTTCCAGATCGGCATGGGCGACCTGCCCGGTGGCATGGACGCCGGCATCCGTGCGCCCCGCCGCCGCGATCCGCGCGCCGCCGGCAAAGCCCGGATCCAGCCGCGCCAGCGCAGCCTCGACCGCGCCCTGAACCGAGGGCTGGTCGGCCTGTGCCTGCCAGCCGGCGAAGGGCGTGCCGTCGTAGTCGATCTTCAGCGCGTAACGGGGCAATTCAGTGTTTGACCTTGGTCTGATCCGGCATCCGCAGCAACTCGTCCATGCTGACCGCGTCCTGGCTTTCCAGCGCGGCAGTTGCGCGTTCGGGGCTGGCCACGCCCTCGCGCGCGAGCCGTTCGCGCAGGACCTGGATCTCGATGTCGAGATCCGAGCGCCCGCCCTCGATCAGCGCCTTGGTACGGGCGGTGAAGTTGCTTTCCAGATCAGTCAGCAGCGCCTCGTAATCGCCCCGCGCACGCGGGTCATGGGTCTGCGCATAAAGATCGGCAAAGCGCAGCGTCGCGTCGCGCGCGCCCATCAGGTAGACGCCCAGATAGCGCCGCGCCGCCGACAGGTCGTTCGGGTTCTGCTCGACCTGACGGAAAAGATCGTGGACGGTGGCCTCGAACATCGCCACCCGGGCCTCGAGCCGGCGTTCACCGGTGCGCAGGATCGCCGATTTCATCGCATCGAGATAGCGCTGCGCCTCGTCGACCATCTTGGCGACGCGGTCCTGTTGGAAGGTGTCGATGCCCTCCATGCCCTTGTCGCGCATGGGGTCGGGACCGAAGGACAGCCAATGCAGCACCGCGCCCGCCACGCCAATGAGCCCCGCCCCGGCAATGGCCGAGGGTTCGGCCGCGCCGACAGCAAGCCCCAGCCCGGTCAGGATGCCGCCGAAAAGCTTACGCGGGAAAGCCGGGCGTTTGGCGACGCGGCGGGCGTCATAGGCGGCTTCGGCCTGCAACCCCTCGCGCGTCATCCACCCCGCCGCCGCCATCATGCCGAAGGCGGCAAGGTCCGTGACCATGCCAACCGGCGCCTGAGAGAAGGCCGTCAGCAAAAAGGGCGTCGCCGCGATGGTGATCCATTTCGGCCGCCCTTCCAGCGCGTGCCGCATCGGGCCTGTGCTCAACGGCGCCTGCCTTGGGTCAGCGGCGCGATGATCGCGCCGGGTGCCATCCGGTGAAAACCGGCCGCCGAAACGCTGTGCCATGCCTTGTCCTCAGGCTGCGCCGGCCAGCGACGCGTAAAGCGTCAGCAGCACCAGCAAAGTGAAGGACAGCCGTTGCGTGGCCTTGCGGGACATCGAAACCCTTTCGCGGTTGCGTTTTCACCCCGGAACATAGGCAATGCCACGCCCCGGTGAAAGGGCAAGGGGCGAGAAAGGCCGGGAAGGGGAGGTGGAGCGGGTGATGGGAATCGAACCCACGTATTCAGCTTGGAAGGCTGCTGCTCTACCATTGAGCTACACCCGCGTCGAAAGGGGTATATGCGGCCCCGCGCGGCAGTTCAAGCTTATCCGGGCAGCGTGATCCCGCGCTTGGCCAACTCGGCGGCAAGGGCCGGGGCGTCGGTGAAATGGATCGCGTCCATACCGACCGCCCGCGCGCCCTTAACATTCGCCGCGCTGTCATCGATGAAGAGGCAGTCTGCCGGCGCGATGCCATTGCGGTCGGTCAGGGCCAGGTAGATCTCGGCATCGGGCTTCAGCATCTTCTCGATTCCCGAGACGACGATGTCCTCGAAAAGCGTGGTCAGCTGCGGATAGGTCGCAAGCGCGGCGGGCCAGTTGTCGGCGGACCAGTTGGTGATGGCGAACATCCGGTGCCCCGAGGCCTTGAGGCCCTCGGCGATCTGCCATGTGCCGGGGATCGGCTCGCGGATGGTGACCGGAAAGCCGGCCGTGTACCCTTCCAGCGGCGCTGCCGCCGTCTCGCCATGCGCGTCGCGGATCACCGCAAGCCCGTCGGCAATCGAGCGGCCGCCGTCCTGCGTGCGGTTCCAGTCATGGAAATCGATCCGCTCCAGCCAGTCGCGGGCCAGCTGCAGATCGTCGAAATGCGCGGCGAAGGCCAGTTCCGGCTGCCAGCCGATCAGCACATTGCCGAGGTCAAAGACGATATGCGGTGTCATGCGGGGCCTCCATCCGGTCGCTCGGGTCTTTCTGTCATGCGCGGCGGGCGGGGGGAAGGGCTTCGACCAATGGTGCATTGCCCTCGGCCGGCGGGCATCCTACCTGAAGGGGAAGGGAGAAGGTGACACGCATGGATATCCTGAACCAATCGGCCGCCGTCTCGCGCGATCCGCTGGCCGAGGCCGCAGCCGCGACCGGCGATGTGGCGCTGGCGATCATCACCGGGGTCGAAGGACCGTCCTATCGCCCGGTTGGCGCGGTCATGGCGGTGATCCCCGAGGGCGAGGATCACGGGCTGGTCGGCACGCTATCCTCGGGCTGCGTCGAGGCCGACATCGCCCATCACGCCCGGCAGGCGCTGGCCGAGGGGCGGCCGCGGTCCATCCGCTATGGCCGGGGTTCGCCCTTCATCGACATTCAATTGCCCTGCGGCGGCGGCTTGCAAATCCTTTTGCTGCCGCGACCCGACCGCGATCTGCTGCACGAGATCACCCGCCGCCGCGCCGCGCGGCAGGTCTGTGTACTGCGGATCGACACCGAAACCGGCGCGATCACCCTGCAGGACGATGGCCAGACCGGGTTCGACGGCAATGATTTCATCCTGCGGATCGAGCCGGAATTGCGCTTCCTCGTCTTCGGCAAGGGGCCCGAGGCCTTTACCTTCGCGGCGCTGACGCAATCGGTCGGCTATCCCAGCCTGCTCTTGTCGCCCGATCCCGAGACACTGGACAGCGCCGCCTCGGCGGGATGCCCCACGCGGCAGTTGGTGCGCCCCGGCTGGCCCGCCGATCTGATGGTGGATGGCTGGACCGCGATCCTGCTGTTCTTCCACGACCATGACTGGGAGCCGGTGATCCTGAAAGGCGCACTCGACACGCCCGCCTTCTATATCGGCTCACAGGGCAGCCAGCGCGCGGCGGCGACGCGGCGGCTGGCATTGGCGGAACTGGGCGTGCCCGAGGCGGCGATGGACCGGCTGCATGGGCCGGTGGGACTGATCCGCTCGGCCCGCGACGCGCGGACGCTGGCGGTCTCGGTTCTGGCCGAGGTGCTGGACATGGCGCGTGCCGCCGCGCCCTTGCGTGAATTCGCCTGACTACTCCGCCGCGATGGCCGGAGGCCGCTCCTGCGCCAGGATCGCCGCGATCTGCCCGCGGCAGGAGCCGCAATTCGTGCCGGCCCGCAGCGCCTGACCGATCTCGGCCACGCTCTGCGCCCGGCCCTCGCGAATGGCGGCGGTGATGGTGTTCACGCCCACATCGAAACAGGCGCAGACCAGCGCGCCGGGGTCGGGCATATCCGCGCCGGGACGCCCCGCGACCAGCGCAGGCGCGTCGCTGCCGATGCGGCGGGCGACGAAATCGCGAGACAGCGACACCGGTTCGGGGGCGATGAACAGCGCGGCGCGGGTGATGCCGTCCTGCAGCAGCGCGATGTGGTGCCGCCCGCGCGCCGGGTCGCTGACCATCTGCAGCTGCGCCTCGGGCAGATCGAAGAAGGCGCGGGCATAGGCCTCGGGATCGATGATCGGCGCGGCCCCGGCCAGTTCGGCCCGCATCCCGGCCTCGGTCCGCGCCAAGGCCCAATAATCGCAATCGGGGCGGAAACTCTGCGCCGCAACCGCAAAGCCGAACCATGCCGCGCGGAACGGGGCGACATGAACCAGCGCCTCCTTCAGCGCGGGCTGGCCAGAGACCGGATCGGTCGGCCCGGTCACCAGCGCGTCGATGCGTCCGGCGGCGGCGTTGCGACCTGACCAGTGGATCGGTGCGAAGACTTGTCCCGGCGTGACCCGGTCGGTGATGAGCACGCGCAGGATGGCGCTGCCATGACCGTTCGACAGTTGCGCCAGGCCGGCGGGGTTTAACCCGATCCGCGTGGCATCATCGGGATGCACCTCGAGGAAGGGCTCGGCGATATGGGCCGAGAGGCGCGGCGACAGGCCGGTGCGGGTCATCGAATGCCAATGGTCGCGGATGCGCCCGGTATTCAGGCGCAGGGTGCCGGGGCGGTGAGGGGCAGGGGCGGCGGGCGTTACCGGGACCATGCGCGCCTTTCCGTCCGGGGTGTGGAAGCGGCCATCGGTGAAGAAGCGTCCACCCCGCCGCGCGGGCGATTGGGGCCAGAGGGTCGGGGGCATCGTCTCGTAGTCGCCGGGACCGTCCGAGATGTCGAAATCCGAACCGAGTTGCCCGGCCATACCCGACAGCGCCGCATATTCGGCATGGATCTCGCTGGGGCTATTCCACGCGAAACTCGCACCCCAGCCCATGCGCTCGGCAACCTGTGAAATGATTTTCCAATCTGGCCGCGCCTCGCCCGGAGCTGCGCGAAAGGCCCGCTGACGGCTGATCCGGCGTTCGGAATTGGTGACGGTTCCGTCCTTCTCGCCCCAGGCGGCGGCGGGCAGCAGCACATCGGCCAGAAGGGTCGTGTCGGTCTCGGCCATCACGTCGCTGACCACGGTGAACTCGCAAGCGGCAATGGCGCGGGCCACGCGGTCGGCCTGCGGCATCGACATGGCGGGGTTGGTGGACATGATCCACAGCGCCTTGATCTTTCCGGCCTCCACCGCCTCGAACATCTCGACGGCCTTGAGGCCCGGGGCATCGGCCATGCGCGGGCTTTGCCAGAAGTCCTGAACGGCCTCACGATGGACGGGGTTCTCCAGCGCCAGATGGCAGGCCAGCATGTTCGCCAATCCGCCGACCTCGCGCCCGCCCATGGCATTGGGCTGGCCGGTGACGCTGAACGGTCCCATGCCGGGGCGACCGATGCGGCCCGTTGCCAGATGGCAGTTGAGG
Source organism: Paracoccus zhejiangensis (assembly GCF_002847445.1). Lineage (NCBI taxonomy): Bacteria > Pseudomonadati > Pseudomonadota > Alphaproteobacteria > Rhodobacterales > Paracoccaceae > Paracoccus > Paracoccus zhejiangensis. Next base: position 3,832,385 of record NZ_CP025430.1, read on the forward strand.
ATCGCGTTCACCTTGTCGGTGCCGGTGGCGGACTGGTTGATGCCCTGCGAATAGACCGTCACCACCTTCTCGGTCCCGCACCACAGGTCGATGAACTGCGCGAGCAGGGCGGGGTCCAGCCCGGTCAGCGCCGGATCGCTGGCCGACGCCGTGGCAATGGCGGCAGCTGCGCCGGTGACGTGCTGCAGGAAGCCCGTATCGGTCAGTCCGCGCTCGGCCAGTGCCGCGAGGACAAGGTTGAACAACGCCGCATCCGAACCCGGCGCAATGGGCAGAAGCAGGTCGGCGATTTCGCAGGTGGCGGTGCGGCGGGGGTCGATGACCACCACGCGCATCTCGGGACGCGCAGACCGGGCGGCCAACAGTCGCTGATAGAGGACCGGGTGGCACCAGGCGAGATTGCTGCCGGTCAGCACCACCAGATCGGCCAGTTCCAGATCCTCGTAGAGGCCCGGCACCGTATCGCTGCCAAAGGCGCGGCGATGGCCAGCGACCGAGGAGGCCATGCAGAGCCGCGAATTGGTGTCGATATTGGCGCTGCCGATGAAGCCTTTCATCAGCTTGTTGGCGGCATAGTAATCCTCGGTCAGCAGTTGCCCCGAGACATAGAAACCCACGCTGTCGGGTCCGTGAAGGGCGATGGTTTCGGCAAAGCGGCGGGCGACGAGGTCCAGTGCCTCGTCCCACCCGGCCTCCTGCCCGGCGATACGGGGCGTCAGCAAGCGGCCCTCGAGCCCGATGGTCTCGGCCAGTGCCGATCCCTTGGAACAGAGCCGCCCGAAATTCGCCGGATGGTCGGGATCGCCGCTGACCGTGATCCCCTGATCGGTCCGGTTGACCAGCACCCCGCAGCCGACGCCGCAATAGGGACAGGTGGTGCGGATGGGGCTGGTCATGGGTTACTCCGCCGGGACAGCGATTGGCGTGACCGGGTCTTCCGCCGGGCGGGCGGGCGAGGTCTTGTGATGGGTGGCATAGATCATCGCGCCGACAAAGGTCAGCCCGCCGACCAGATTGCCCAGAACAGTCGGGATCTCGTTCCAGATCAGGTAATCGGCGATGGTGAAATTGCCGCCCAGCAGCAGGCCGGAGGGGAAGAGGAACATGTTCACGATGGAATGCTCGAATCCCATGTAGAAGAAGACGAGGATCGGCATCCACATGGCGATGACCTTGCCCGAAACGCTGGTCGACATCATCGCCGCCACCACGCCGGTCGAGACCATCCAGTTGCACATCACCGCGCGGATGAAGAGGGTCAGCATCCCCGCCGCGCCATGGGCAGCGTAACCCAGCGTCCGACCTTCGCCGATATGGCCGATCTGCTGGCCGACGGCATTCGGTTCCTCGGAAAAGCCGAAGGTGACGATGATCGCCATGAACAGGGCGACGGTCATCGCGCCAAGGAAATTTCCGGCAAAGACGAGCCCCCAGTTGCGCAGCATCCCGTTCAGGGTGACGCCGGGCCGGCGGTTCAGCAAGGCCAGCGGCACGAGGGTGAAAACCCCGGTCAGCAAATCGAAACCCAGCAGGTACAGCATACAAAAGCCGACCGGGAACAACAGCGCCCCGATCAACGGGTTGCCGGTGTTGACGGTGACGGTCACGGCGAAGGCCGCCGCCAGCGCGAGGATCGCGCCGGCCATGTAGGCGCGGATCAGCGTATCCTTGGTGGACATGAAGATCTTGGCCTCGCCCGCATCGATCATCTTCCTGGCGAAGTCTTGGGGGGTGACGTAGGACATGGGGGTTCCTTTCCTGCGATGTTATTCAGGCGGCGCTGCGCCGTGTCAGCATCTCTGCGCTGACTAGCACCCGCCCGCCCTCGACCCTTGCGGCATAGCTGCGCACGGATCCCTCGTCCGCGCCCTGCGCCTGACCGCTGTTCAGATCGAAGACCCAGTTGTGCAGCGGGCAGGTGATGGTGTGGCCGGCGACGATACCCTCGGACAGCGGGCCGCCCTTGTGCGGGCAGCGGTCGTCCAGCGCGAAGACGCGGTCGTCATGGGTGCGAAAGATCGCGATGCAGCCCGCGCCCGTGCGTAAGAGACGCGCACCCTGTTGGGGAATGTCACTCAGCGCGGCGATGTCCAGCCATTCGGTTGCTTGCGCCATCATTCGGCTGCCTCCAGTCGCAGATCGGCCAGCGGCGAAAATTCGTCGCGCGCGCCGGGTTTGGCATGTTCGGCCCAGGGGTCCTTGCGATAGACCGACTGGCTGAGTTCGAAACGTTCAACCAGCGCGCGGCGCTGATCCGGATCATCGACGACCTGCGCCTTGACCCAGTCGAGTCCGACCCTTGCGGTCCATTTCCACGCCCGATCGAGATAGCGGGCATTCTCGCGGTAAAGCTGGATGAAGGCGGTTATGATCTCGACCGCCTCGTCCTCGGTCGGAACGGTGACCAGAAGTTCGGTTTCCTTCACCTCCATCCCGGCGGCGCCCGAGACGCTGACCTGATAGCCGCTATCGACACAGACGACGCCCACATCCTTGCAGGTCGCCTCGGCGCAGTTGCGCGGGCAGCCCGAGACGCCCAGCTTGACCTTGTGCGGGGTCCAGCTGCCCCAGAGCAGCTTTTCCAGCCGGATGCCGAGGCCCGTCGAATCCTGCGTGCCGAAGCGGCAGAACTCGCTGCCTACGCAGGTTTTCACCGTCCGCAACCCCTTGGAATAGGCATGGCCCGAGACCATGCCGGCATCGTTCAGATCGGCCCACATGGCGGGCAGGTCCTCTTTCCGGACGCCCAGCAGGTCGATGCGCTGGCCGCCAGTGACCTTGACCATCGGCACGTTGTATTTCTCGGCGGCGTCGGCAATGGCGCGCAGTTCCGCCGGCGTGGTGACGCCGCCCCACATGCGCGGCACCACCGAATAGGTTCCGTCCTTTTGGATATTGGCGTGGTTGCGCTCGTTGACAAAGCGCGACTGGCGGTCGTCCTGATAGTCGAGAGGCCAGTCGGCCAGCAGGTAGAAGTTCAGCGCCGGGCGGCATTTGGCGCAGCCATCCGGCGTGGTCCAGCCGCATTCCTGCATGACGGCGGGCATGGATTTCAGCCCCTTGGCCTTGATCAGCCGGCGCACGTCCTCATGTGCCAGTTCGGTGCAACCGCACATGCCGGCAGGGGTGTCGACCACCTCGCCGCCAAGGGTCAGCGCCATGACCTGCTGCACCAGCCCGGTGCAGGTGCCGCAGGAGGCGCTGGCCTTGGTGGTGGCGCGCAGCTTGTCCAGCGTATCGGCACCGCCAAGGACGGCATCGACGATCCTGCCCTTGCAGACGCCGTTGCAGCCGCAGATCTCTGCGTCAGGCGGCAATGCTGCAACGGCCGCCATAGGGTCCACGGAGCCCCCGCCCTGAAAGGCCGGGCCAAAGATCAGCGTGTCGCGCATCTGGGATATGTCGGTCTGGTCCTTGATCAGACCGAAGAACCAGCTGCCATCCGCCGTGTCGCCATACATGACCGCGCCGACCAGCCGGTCGCCCTCGATCACCAGCCGTTTGTAGATGCCGCGGCCGGGGTCGCGGAAGACGATATCCTCGCGGGTCGGGCCATCGGCGAAATCGCCGGCGCTGAAGAGGTCGCAGCCGGTCACCTTCAGCTTGGTCGCGGTCTGCACCGGCTGGAAGGCCGAGGCCTCGCCCATCAGTGTCGCGGCCAGGACCTTCGCCTGATCGTAAAGCGGCGCGACGAGGCCGAAAAGCTGCTGGCGATGCTCGACGCATTCGCCAAGGGCAAAGACCGAGGGGTCCGAGGTCCGCAACTGGTCATCGACGGTAATCCCGCGCTCGACCTCCAGATGCGCATCGACGGCAAGGCGGGTCTCGGGGCGGATGCCCACGGCCATCACCACCAGATCGGCGCCATAGACGGTGCCATCTTCCAGCAGCACCGCCTCGGCATGGGTCTCGCCGAGAATGGCCTTGGTGGCGCCCTTGCAATGGACCTTGATGCCGCGTGCCTCCAGCGCCTTTTGCAGCAGGTAACCGGCCGAGGGGTCCAACTGGCGTTCCATCAGGTGGCCCATCAGGTGGATGACGGTCACCTTCATGCCGCGCATCTGCAGGCCCGCAGCGGCCTCGAGACCAAGTAGCCCGCCACCGATCACCACGGCTTCCGCACCAGGCTGGGCAGCGGCGATCATGGCGTTGGTGTCATGGAGATCGCGATAGGCGATGACGCCGGGCAGGTCGCGGCCCACCACCGGGATCATGAAGGGCGCGGAACCCGTGGCGATGACCAGCTTGTCATAGGGCACCGCGCCGTTCTGGCCGTGAACGATCCTGCGCTTGCGGTCGATGCCGGTGACATGCTCGCCAAAGCGGGTGGTGATGCCGCGCGACTGATACCAGTCCGCGTCATGGGTGACGATGTCCTCGTAGGTCTTTTCGCCCGACAGTACCGGCGACAGCATGATGCGGTTATAGTTCCCGCGTGGCTCGGCATTGAAGAGGGTGATCTGATAGGGCGCATTCGCATCGGTCAGATGCTCCAGCATCCGGCCCGAGGCCATGCCCGCGCCGATGACGACCAGCTTTTCCATCATGCGGCCTCCTTCTTGTGACCGTGTTCGTATTCCTCGAGGAAACCGATGATCTCCTCGCGATAGGCGTAGTAATCGGGGTGTTTCAGCAGCTCCTTGCGGCTGCGCGGGCGGGGCAGGCTCACCTCGGTGATCTTGCCGATGGTGGCCTCTGGCCCGTTGGTCATCATCACCACCCGGTCCGCCAGCAGGATCGCCTCGTCCACGTCATGGGTGACGCAGACGGCGGTGACCTTGGTCCGGTCCCAGACCTCCATCAGCACTTCCTGCAATTCCCAACGGGTCAGGCTGTCGAGCATGCCGAAGGGTTCATCGAGCAGCAGGAGTTTCGGCGAAAGGGCGAAGGCGCGGGCGATGCCGACGCGCTGGCGCATCCCGTTCGACATTTCCGAGGCGGGCCGGTGCATCGCGTCGCCCAGACCCACGCGCTCGAGGTAATATTCCACGACCTCCTGCCGCTCGGCGCGGCTGGCGGTCGGGTAGACGCGATCAACGCCGATGGCGACGTTTTCCCGCGCGGTCAGCCAGGGGAAGAGGCTGGGCGACTGGAAAACCACCGCACGCTCGGGGTCGGCGCCCTCGACATGGGTGCCGTCAAGGATGATCGCGCCCTTGCTGATCGGGTTCAGCCCCGCCGCCATGGTCAGCACCGTGGACTTGCCGCAGCCGGAATGGCCGATGAGGCTGACGAACTCGCCCTTTTTCAGCGTCAGGTTCACATCCTCGACCACGGTCAGCGGGCCCTTGGGGGTCGGATAGATCTTGTGCAGCTTCGAAAACTGCAGGTATCGCTCGTCCGCCCGCGCGGCGGCGGCCTTGGCATAGGCGCGCGGCAGGGCGTGCAGCGGGGTCACATTGGGCAGGTTGCGGCGCTGCTCGGCCGTGACCTGCGCGCCGGCGCGGATCAGGTGGCTGGTGATTTCGGACCGCAGGCTTTTGAAGGCGGGGTCGTGGTTCATCGCCGTGCGGTCGCGCGGGCGCGGCAGGTTGGTGCGGAACTCGGCGCCGATGCGACCGTCGGGATCGAGGCAGAGGATGCGGTCGGCCAGCACGATGGCCTCGTCCACGTCATTGGTGATCAGCACCACGGTCTTGCGGTCGGCCTGCCAGATCGCCTCGATCTCGTCGGCCAGATTGGCCCGGGTCAGCGCGTCCAGCGCCGACAGGGGTTCGTCGAGCAGCAGGATATCCGGGTCCATGGCCAGCGCGCGGGCGATGCCGACCCGCTGGCGCATCCCGCCCGACAGCTCCGCCGGGCGGCGGCTGGCGGCGTGGGACAGACCGACCATTGCGATGTATTTCGCCACGCGCGCGTCGATCTCGGCCCTGGTCAGCCGGGGCAGGGCGGCGCGGGTGGCCAGCGCGATATTGCCGGCAACGGTCAGCCAGGGCATCAGCGAATAGCTTTGAAACACCACCCCGCGCTCCGGCCCCGGCCCGGTGACCGGCTTGCCGCGAAAACTGACGCTGCCACTCGTGGGCAGTTCCAGCCCGGCCATCAGGCTGATCAGCGTGGTCTTGCCGGTGCCCGAGAAGCCGAGGATGGCGACGAATTCGCCCTCTGCCACGCTGAGGTTGATGCCGCTCAGCACCGGCTGATCGCCGTAGGACTTGCCGAGGGCTTTGAGGTCAAGGACGGTCATGGCTTACCTTTTGTCCGAGAAGGTAATGAGTTGCTGGATGGCGAACATCATCCGGTCCAGCAGGAAGCCGATCAGGCCGATGGTCAGCACCGCGACCATGATCCGGGCGAGGCTGTCGGAGGAGCCGTTCTGGAACTCGTCCCAGACGAACTTCCCGAGCCCGGGGTTCTGCGCCAGCATCTCGGCGGCGATCAGCACCATCCAGCCCACCCCGAGCGACAGGCGCAGCCCGGTGAAGATCAGTGGCAGGGCCGAGGGCAGCACCAGCCGGCGCACCTTGGTCAGCGGCGACAGCTTCAGCACCCGCCCCACATTCACCAGATCGCGGTCGATCGAGGCCACGCCAAGCGAGGTATTGATGAGCGTCGGCCAGAGCGAGCAGAGCGTGACGGTGATGGCCGAGACGATGAAGCTTTTCGCGAACAGCCCGTCCGAGCCCGAGGACAGCGCGCTGACCACCATGGTCACGATCGGCAGCCAGGCCAGCGGACTGACCGGCTTGAAGATCTGCACCAGCGGGTTGATCGCGGCATTGACCGTGGGCGACAACCCGGCGGCGATGCCAAGCGGAACCGCGATCATCGTGCCGATCAGGAAGCCCATGAAGACGGTTTTGATCGAGGTGGCGATCTGCTGGTAATAGGTCGGCTTGCCGGTATAGGCGCGTTCCTTGACCTTGTCGGCCTGCCCCTCGGCGACCAGTTGGGCATTGCGCTGATCCTGACGGTCGTTGAAGGCAGCTTCCTTCTCGCCTTCGCGAAGGGCGTCCTGATGCAGGGTCACGGCCTGCTGCCAGACCTGAACCGGACCCGGTACCGCGCCAAGCGAGGTCTGCACCTGCGGGGCGAGCGTCGCCCAGAGGATCAGGAAGGCGAGGATCGACAGGATCGGCACGAAAAGCGTGATCCAGAGCTGTTTCATCTGCGCGCGCGGGCTGTCGCCCATGATCGCGCGCAGAAGCGGCGTCATGAAGGGCAGGCCCAGCACCTTGAACCAGCCATCGGCCTTGCTGATGCGGCTCAGCGCGCGGGCGCGGCGGGGGCTGTCGAGACGGGTGGGATCGATGGCGGTCATGGCTCTCTTCTCCCTCAACCCTGAACGTCGCGGCCGATGACGCGCTGGTCGGCCTTCAGCCCGATGGGCAGGCTGTCCAGGTAGGCGTTCGGCGTGCGGCCGTCATAGGAGATGCCGTCGATGAACTCGGCCGTGGCGGGCTTGTAGCCGTCGCTGTCCCAGGGGAAGTCGGCTGCGTCGGCCAGCCCCTCGTCGACCAGCATCCGCGCGGCTTCCAGGTAGATCGCGGGCTTGTAGACCGCTGCCGCCGTTTCGGCATACCAGCCATCGGGCTGGGCGGCCTCGATCTGGCCCCAGCGGCGCATCTGGGTCAGCGTCCAGATGGCGTCGGAATAGAAGGGATAGGTGGCGTTGTAGCGGAAGAAGACGTTGAAATCGGGCACCGCGCGCCTGTCGCCCGGCTCGTATTCAAAGCTGCCGGTCATCGAATTGGCGATGACCTCGGCATCGGCACCGACATATTCGGACCGCGACAGGATCTCGACCGCCTCGGCGCGGTTGGCGTTGCCCTCGGCATCCAGCCATTCGGCGGCACGGATGAGCGCCTTGGTCAGCGCCAGCGTGGTGTTGGGGTTCGCCTCGACGAATTCCGCCGTCAGGCCAAAGACCTTTTCGGGATTGTTCTTCCAGATCTCGATATCGGTGATGACCGGAACGCCGATCCCCTTCAGCACCGCCTGCTGGTTCCACGGCTCGCCCACGGAATAGCCGTTGATCGTGCCGGCCTCGAGCGTGGCAGGCATCTGTGGCGGCGGTGTGACCGACAGGAAGGCATCGGCGCTGATCTGGCCCGAGACATCCTCTGGGCTGTAGAAGCCCGGGTTGATTCCGCCCGCCGCCAGCCAATAGCGCAGCTCGTAATTATGGGTCGAGACCGGAAAGACCATACCCATGTTGAAGATCTGGCCGCGCGCCCGGAAGTCCTCGATCACCGGCTTCAGCGCGGCGGCCGAGACCGGGTGTTCGGGCTTGCCATCTGCACCGACCGGGATCGCCGGCTTCATCGCCGCCCAGACCTCGTTGCTGACGGTGATGGCATTGCCGTTCAGGTCCATCGAGAAGGGGGTGACGATATGCGCCTTGGTGCCATAGCCGATGGTCGCGGCCAGCGGCTGCCCGGCCAGCATATGCGCGCCGTCAAGCTCGCCCGAGATTACCCGGTCCAGCAGCACCTTCCAGTTGGCCTGCGGCTCTAGCGTCACATACAGCCCCTCGTCCTCGAAGAAATGCTTCTCATAGGCGATGGCGAGGGGCGCCATGTCGGTCAGCTTGATGAAGCCGAGGGTCAGTTCGTCCTTCTCGACCTCCAGCATCTCGGCCAGCGCGGGGCTGGCAAGGGCAGTGCTGGCGAGAAGGATCGTGGCGAAGCGTGTCATGTCTGTTCCCATCCTGATGGGCCTAAAAAAGAAGCCGCCGAACCTTTGGCCGCGCGTAAGGGGGAGGAACGCGGTCAGGGATCGGCGGCTTTGCCTATGGCCCCGGTCGATGGGGTCGGGCGGAACGGCGCTGTTCCGTTACCCTGACAGTGCGGGCGGCAGCGCGAATCGCCAAGCGGCCGGCAAGGGGTGAATGCTGCGGTGCAGCGAATTGCCCGAAATCTGGTCAGTTATCGGCGGAAGGATCAAAAATCAGGCCGTCGAAGAACCGATTCTCGGACAGAATCAGTGAGGCGCGGGTCGCACCCACGGCTTGCGGTACCGGGCAGGCGCCTTCCAGTTTGGACGAGGCGGCGGGCAGAATCGCCAGATCGGCGAGGTGCTGGCGGTAAAGATCGCTGCGCCAGATCGCCTGCGCCGCCTCGGCGGCGCGGCGTAGGTCGAGGCCAAAGCGCCGGGCCATGCGGCCCGCGATCCATGCCGCCTGCGACCGCCAGGGGAAGTTCGCCGCGCCGTGATGAAACTCGAGCAGCGCGGGTGCGCGGATCAGCTCGCCACCGCGCCGGGTCAGCAATTGCCCGGTCAGCGCCCGGTCGATGATTTCGGGATCAACGCCGAGGCGGTCGGGTTCGGAGAGAATTTCGGAGGCGAGCGGCGCGTTCTGCGGCAGGGACAGCCATTGCCCGGCCCGCCAGACCGCCCGCATCAGCCGGCCAGTAAGATCGGCGTTCTCCTCGGCCCAGCCCGCACGGACGGCCAGCACCTTTTCGGGCGCCTGCGACCAGATCGCGGCACCGGGCAGGATCAGTTCCGCCGCACCCAGCTCCACCGCCTGCGAACCCCAGGGCTCGCCCACGCAGAAGGCCTCGATATCGCCCGCGCCGATGGCCGCGGCCATGTCAGGGGGCGGGACGGTGGCCAGCGTCACCTGCGGGCCGAGCCAGTAGCCCAGCAATTCGGCATGCATCGAGAAGGGGAAGGGGACGCCAAGGCGCAGACCGTCGGGGCGGGCGGAGCGCAGGGCCTGACTGGTCGCAACGGCATCGCCGAAGCCGAGATCGGGCCCCGCCGCGCGCATGTCGCGGGCGAGGTCGGGCGAAACGCCCACCACTTGCCCGTTCATCGATAGCACCATCAGCGTCTCGACCCCCGGGCCGGCCCCGCCCAGCCCCAGCGCGCGGGCGACCGGCATGGGTGACAGCATATGCGCGGCCTGCACTCGGCCCAGATCCAGGAGGTCGCGCAGCATCGACCAGTTGCCGGCGCGGTGCAGCACCAGGTCCAGCCGTTCCTGCGCGGCAAAGCCCATGTCGCGGGCGACGATCAGCGGCGCGGCATCGACCAGCGGCATGAAGCCGATCTCCAGCGCCGGGGTCACTGCAAAAGTTCCGAGGCGGTGACGATGGCGGCAGCCACGTCGGCGATCTTGCGGCCCCGCTCCATCGCCGCACGGCGCATCAGCGCATAGGCCTCGTCCTCGGAAATGCCGCGCGCGCGCATGAGGACGCCCTTGGCGCGGTCGATGATCTTGCGCTGTTCCAGCGCGGCGCGGGTTGCGTCAAGCTCGGTCCGCAGCTTCTGGAACATGTGGAACCGCGCCAGCGCGGCGTCCAGCACGGCGCGGATGCGATCGGGCCGGATGCCATCGACGACATAGGCGGAAACTCCGGCCTCGACGGCGGCACGGGTCAGGGCCGGATCGCTGCGATCGACGAACATGGCGACCGGCCGGTCGGCGGGCGAGGAGGCCAGCGTCAGTTCTTCCAGCGCATCGCGCGAGGGGTTGGCGAGGTCGATCAGCACCAGATCCGGGCCAAGCTCCTTGATCCGGCTGGCAAGGCGGGAATCCGAGGGCAGGACCATCACCTCGGTCTCGCCGGCCTGGCGCAGGGCATCGGTCAGCATGTCGGCCCGGGCGGGGTCGTGCTGGATGACAAGTATGCGCAGCGGCTGGGTCATGGCGCCAGAACGGTCCCTTGCGGTTGCAAGGTCAAGCATCACTGCAGGGCAGGATGCGGCGATGCAGCAAAATCATTCGTCTCCGGCCGCGTTTGCCGGGAAAACGGGCAGGGTTGGAACGGGCCGCGCCGATCCGGCGCGGCCCCGTGGGCTATTCCGCCGCCGCCGGGTGCAGGGGTTCGACCCGGACGGCCGAGAACTTGAACTCGGGGATCTTGCCATAGGGATCGACCGCCGGGTTGGTCAGGATGTTCGCCGCCGCCTCGACATAGGCGAAGGGAACGAAGACCATGTCCTCGGCCACCGCGCGGTCGGCGCGGGCCATGATGGTGATGCTGCCCCGGCGCGTGGTCAGGCGGATCAATTCGCCCGGCTCGACCCCCAGCCGGCGCAGGGTCTTCGGGTGCAGCGAGGCATTGGCCTCGGGTTCGACCCCGTCCAGAACCTTGGAGCGCCGGGTCATCGAGCCGGTATGCCAATGTTCGAGCTGCCGGCCCGTGGTCATGATCATCGGGAACTCGGCATCCGGCACCTCGTCCGGCGGCAGCACGGCGGCGGGGGTGAACTTGGCCCGGCCACCGGCACGCGGGAAGCCATCGCCAAAGACCACCGCCTGGCCCGGATCCTCGGGCGAGAGCGAGGGATAGGTGACGGTCTGCGTCTTCAGTCGGTCCCAGGTGATGTTGTCGAGGGACGGCATGGTCGCCGCCATCTCGTCATAGACCTGCGAGACATCGGTATAGGTCCAGTTCAGCCCCAGCCGCTGCGCCAGTTCGACGGTGACGCGCCAATCCTCGCGCGCCTCGCCGGGCGGCGGAAGGGCCGGGCGGACGCGCTGGACCTGCCGGTTGGTGTTGCTGACCGTGCCGTTCTTTTCATAGAGCGCCGAGGCCGGCAGGATCACATCGGCATAGTTCGCCGTCTCGGTCAGGAAGATGTCCTGCACCACCAGATGTTCCAGCCGCGCCAGTGCCGCGCGGGCATGGTCGAGGTCGGGGTCGGACATGGCCGGGTTCTCGCCCTGGATATACATGCCCTTGATGTTGCGCTCGTAGACCTGATCGATGATCTCGGTCACGGTCAGGCCGCGCTTGTCCGACCAGTCCTCGGCCCAGCCCTCCTGATCGCCCCAGATGCCGATGACATGGTCGCGATAGGTGGTGTTCTCGACCGGGCGGTAATCGGGCAGGAACATCGGGATCAACCCGGCATCCGAGGCGCCCTGCACGTTGTTCTGGCCGCGCAGCGGGTGCAGCCCGGTCCCCGGCCGCCCGACCTGTCCGCACATCAGCGCAAGGCTGATGAGGCAGCGGGAATTGTCGGTGCCGTGGATATGCTGGGAAACCCCCATCCCCCAGAAGATCATCGCCGCCTTGGCGCCGGCGAAGGTGCGGGCCACGTCGCGCAGTACCTCGGGTTCGATGCCGCAGATCTCGGCCATGGCCTCGGGCGAGAAGCCCTTCAGGTGCTCCTTTTCGGCCTCCCAGTTCTCGGTATAGGCTTGGATATACTGCTCGTCATACAGCCCCTCCTCGACGATCACATGCATGATCGCGTTCAGCATCGACACGTCGGCGCCGGGACGGAATTGCAGCATGTGGCTGGCATGGCGTCGCAGCCCGACGCCGCGCGGGTCCATGACGATCAGCTTGCCGCCGCGCTTGGTGAACTGCTTGAAGAAGGTCGCGGCGACGGGGTGGTTCTCGACCGGGTTCGCGCCGATGACGATGGCGACATCGGCATTCTCGATCTCGTTGAAGGTCGCCGTGACCGCGCCCGAGCCGACATTCTCGATCAGTGCCGCGACCGAGGAGGCGTGACACAGCCGGGTGCAGTGATCGACATTGTTGTGACGGAAGGCCTGCCGGATCAGCTTCTGAAACAGATAGGCTTCCTCGTTGGTGCACTTGGCGCTGCCAAAGCCAGCAACCGCCCGCCCGCCATGGGCCTGACGCAGCTTCGCCAGCCCGCCGGCGGCAAAGGCCATGGCCTCGTCCCAGTCCGCCTCGCGGAAATGCGTCTGCCAGTTCAGCGGGTCGACGTTCAGCCCCTTTTCCGGCGCATCGGCGCGGCGGATCAGCGGCTTGGTCAGCCGGTGGCCGTGGTGGATATAGTCATAGCCAAAGCGGCCCTTGACGCAGAGCCGGTTCTCGTTGGCCGGGCCGTTCAGGCCCTGCACATATCTCACCTCGCCATCCTTGACCTTCAGGCTCAGCTTGCAGCCGACGCCGCAGAAGGGGCAGACGGTTTCGGTCTCGCTGTCGAAATCGGCGCGGTCGCCCACCTGTTCGGCGTTCAGCACGCTCGCCGGCATCAGCGCGCCGGTGGGGCAGGCCTGCACGCATTCGCCGCAGGCGACGCAGGTCGAATCCCCCATCGGGTCGTCCATGTCGAAGACCGGATAGGCATGGTGGCCACGGAAGGCCATGCCGATCACGTCATTCACCTGCACCTCGCGGCAGGCGCGGACGCAAAGCCCGCACTGGATGCAGGCGTCGAGGTTCACCGTCATCGCCACGTGGCTGGCATCGGTGGGCGGCACGGCAGCAGCGTTCATCTTGGGAAAGCGGCTGGTCTCGATGCCGTTTTCCGCCGCCATCTCCCAGAAGGGCGCCGCCTTGTCATGCGAGATGTCATGCGGCGGCTGGTCGGTCAGCAGAAGCTCCATCACCATCCGGCGCGAGGCTTGCGCCCGGTCGCTGGCGGTCTTGACCACCATGCCGGCGGTCGGCGTGCGGATGCACGAGGCGGCCAGCGTGCGCTCGCCCTCGATCTCGACCATGCAGGCGCGGCAATTGCCGTCGGGGCGATAGCCGGGGGCGGGTTTCAGGCAGAGATGCGGGATCTTCAGCCCGCGGCCATTTGCGACCTCCCAGATGGTCTGGCCGGGTTCGGCGGTGACGTCCTGCCCGTCGAGGGTGAAACGGATGGCTTCGGTCATGTCACACCTCGTCCGGGAAATGTTTCATCGTCAGCAGGAAGGGGTTCGGCGCCGCCTGCCCAAGCCCGCAGATGCTGGCATCGATCATCACCGCCGCCAGTTCCTTCAGCAGCGGCTGGTCCCAGTGATCGGCCTGCATCAGCTTCACCGCCTTCTCGCAGCCGACCCGGCAAGGGGTGCATTGGCCGCAGCTTTCATCCTCGAAGAAGCGCAGCATGTTCAGCGCCGCCGCCCTTGCGCTGTCCTGGTCGGACAGAACCACCACGGCGGCCGAGCCGATGAAGCTGCCATGCGGTTGCAGCATGTCGAAATCCATCGGGATATCCGCCATGCTGGCCGGCAGAAGCCCCGAAGACGGCCCGCCCGGCTGATAGGCCTTGAAGCGATGCCCCTCGGCCATGCCGCCCGCTGCCGCGATGATGTCGGTGATGGTCGAGCCTGCCGGCAGCAGGTAGACACCGGGCTGTGCCACGCGGCCCGAGACGGAAAAGCTGCGCAGCCCCTTGCGACCGTTCTTCTCGGTGCCGTTCAGCACCTCCGGCCCCTCGCGGCAGATGCGGGCGATCCAGTAGAGCGTTTCGACATTATGAACCAGCGTTGGCCGGTCGAAGATGCCAACCTGCGCGACGAAGGGCGGGCGGTTCCGGGGGATGCCGCGCTTGCCCTCGATCGATTCGATCATGGCGCTTTCCTCGCCGCAGATATAGGCGCCGGCGCCCCGGCGCAGGTCGATATAGCCGGGCGCAGCGATACCCGCAGCTTCCAGCGCAGCGATCTCGCGGCGCAGGATCTCCAGCACCGCCGGGTATTCGTCGCGCATGTAGAGATAGACGCGCTCGGCCTCGACCGCCCAAGCGGCGATCAGCATCCCTTCGAGGAAGAGATGCGGCGTGCGTTCAAGGTAATGGCGGTCCTTGATCGTCCCCGGCTCACCCTCGTCGCCATTCACCGCCATCAGCCGGGGGCCGGGATTGGCGCGGACGAAGCCCCATTTCTTGCCCGAGGGGAAACCCGCGCCACCGAGGCCGCGCAGCCCGGCATCCAGCAGGCTCTGCTGCACCTCTTCCCAGTTTCCACCCTTGCGCAACCGCTCGAGCGCCGTATAGCCGCCGCCGACGCGATAGGTGTCGAGCGGTTCGTAATCCGGGATATGGGCATGGGTGTCACCCGCCGCGATGGCGGCGTGGACCTTGTCGGGCGTGGCATGGTCGATATGGTTGTGGCCCAGTTCCAGCACCGGCGCGGTGTCGCAGCGGCCCATGCAGGGCGCCCGCAACACGCGGACCTCGGCCGGATCAAGCCCGCCCTCCAGTGCCGCGCGCAGGGCCTCGGCCCCCGCCAACTCGCAGCTGAGGCTGTCGCAGACGCGGATGGTCAGGGCGGGCGGCGGGGTCTCGCCCTCTTTCACCACGTCGAAATGGGCATAGAAGGTGGCGACCTCGTAGACCTCGGCCATCGCCAGCCGCATCTCGTCGGCCAAGGCGCGCAGGTGGCCGGAGGAGAGGCAGCCGTAGCTGTCCTGAACCCGGTGCAGATACTCGATCAGCAGGTCGCGGCGGCGCGGGCCATCGCCCAGCAGCGCCCGCACCTCGGCCAAGGCATGATCGTCGAGCTGCCGGCCCTTCGGCGTGTGCCGCCCCTTGCCGCGACCGGATTTCCAGACGCCCTTCGGTTGGTCCAAAGCCATTCTTCCCCCCTCGCTGGCCAGCGCCTCCCGCGCCGGCTGGCATATGAGCATCTGATCACCATGGCCGCCGCGCGTCCAGCCCGGGGCGGTACCCGAAGCCGTGATCGCGGACACCCTTTCGCAGAACCACGCCCGCAAGGCGCGCGTGGGCTTGTTCGGCATCACCATCAGGCCCGCTCGGCGGAATGGACCGTTCAGATGCGACCGTTGCGGGCGGCAAGCGGCAGGGGATCGGCGGGGGCCGGTTGTCAGAACTTAAGGGAAATAATATTTCACCTGCGTGAACTGATCAAGCCCATGATCGACTTGGTCGCATCAAGGATCGGCGTGGCGATGGCATCGGCGCGGTTGGCCCCGTCGCCCAGGATGCGGTCGATCTCGGCGGGGTCGGCCATGAACTGGTTCATCCGCGTGGTGATCGGCGACAGGGCGGCCACGGCGACCTCGGCCAGCGCCGGCTTGAACGCGCCAAAACCCTGACCCTCGAACCGGGCCAGCACCTGGTCCGGCGTCTCGTCCGACAGCGCGGCATAGATGTTGACCAGATTGCGCGCCTCGGGCCGGTCCTTCAGCCCGTCCATGTTGCCCGGCAGCGGCTCGGCATCGGTGCGGGCCTTGCGGATCTTCTGGGCGATGGCATCGGCATCGTCGGTCAGGTTGATGCGGCTCGCATCCGAGGGGTCGGATTTCGACATCTTCTTCGAACCATCGCGCAGCGACATGACGCGCGTGGCCACCCCCTCGATCAGCGGTTCGGTGATCGGAAAGAAGTCGCTGCCGTAGTCGTGGTTGAACTTGGCCGCGATGTCGCGGGTCAGTTCCAGATGCTGCTTCTGGTCATCGCCCACTGGAACCGCGGTGGCGTGATAGGTCAGGATGTCGGCGGCCATCAGCGCCGGATAGGCCAGAAGGCCAAGACTGGCATTCTCGCTGTTCTTGCCGGCCTTGTCCTTGAACTGGGTCATCCGGTACATCCAGCCGACCCGCGCCACAGTGTTGAACAGCCACGCCATTTCCGCATGGGCCGAGACCTGGCTCTGGTTGAAGAGGATCGAGCGCGCGGGATCGACGCCCGCCGCCATGAAGGCCGCCGCCGCCTCGCGGGTCTGGTGGCGCAGGGTTTCAGGTTCCTGCCAGACGGTGATCGCGTGCAGGTCGACGACGCAATAGATCGTCTCGATCCCGGTTTCCTGCAGCGAGACGAAACGCTTCAGCGCGCCGAGGTAATTCCCCAGCGTCAAACCACCCGAGGGCTGGATGCCGGAGAAGATGCGGGGCGTATGGGTCGTGGTCATGGCTCAAGCCTGCTTGGAATTCGCTTCGCTTTCGCTTAGCCCTTGCCCGCCGGCTTCGCAACCACGGGAGAGTTCCATGCGCCACGGGCTGAATGAATCGCCGATCAACCAGTTGCCCTGGGTGGTCTGGGTGCTGGCCCTGCCGATGATCGCGGGCGAGCTGGTCTTCGGCTTGGGCCAATACGGGCTGATCGGCGGGCAGCAGGGGATTGCCCTGCGCATGAACGCCATCGAGTGGTCGGCTTTCGTGCCAGAGTTCATCGAGCGGATGCTGGCCATCGGCGCGGTGGATTTCGGCCATCTCTACCGGATCGTGACCTATCCCTTCGTCCATTACAGCTTCACCCATGCGCTGTTCGTGGTGGTCTTCACGCTGGCCTTGGGGAACATGGTCGCCGCCAATTTCCGCCCCGTCGCGGTGCTGGCGCTGTTCTTCGGCTCGGCCATTGGCGGGGCACTGGTTTATACCGGTTTTGCCATGGCCTACGAAGGCCGCGTCGGGCCGCTGATCGGTGGTTATCCGGCGGTCTATGGGCTGGTCGGGGCCTTTACCTTCCTCTTGTGGACCCGGCTGGCGGCGGTTCATGCCAACCGAATGCGGGCCTTTACGCTGATCGGGATGCTGCTTCTGTTCCAGCTGGTCTTCGGGCTTCTCTTCGGCAATGCCGGATATGGCTGGATCGCGGAACTGGCGGGCTTTGCCTGTGGTTTCGGGCTCAGCTTCCTGCTGGTCGATGGCGGCATGTCGCGGGCGTTGCGGCAATTGCGGCAGCGGTGAGGGAACAAGCTGATCCGGGTCCGTTGTAGGGTGGGTTTTCAACCCACCACGATCCGCCGCAATGGTGGGGTGAAACCCCACCCTACACTTGCTGCGTGATTCACTTTCTGCACGGGCATCTGACGGCTAGTCTTTCAGGCATGAGAAAACCTGTCGTCCTGCGCGGCTACCAGTTCAGCGCCTATACCCGCATCGTGCGCATCGCGATGCACGAGAAAGGTATCTCCTTTCGGACAGAGGAGATCGATCCCTTTGCGTCCGGAATTTCTGAAGACTACCTGAGGCGGCATCCTTTCGGGCGCGTTCCGGTCTTGAGTCATGGCGCCTTCGACGTCTACGAAACCGCCGCAATCACCCGCTATATCGACGCCGCTTTCGAAGGTCCCAGGCTGATGCCGCTCGACAGCGCATCGGTCGCGCGTGTGGTGCAGGTGATTTCGATTGTGGATAGTTACGGCTATTATCCCATGGTTCGGCAAGTGTTCGCACATCGCGTCTTTCGTCCGGCCATTGGCGATGAGACGGATGAAGCCGAGATCGGGAAAGGTCTGGAAGCGTCGCTGCCGGTTCTGGGCGCATTAGACACGCTGGCATCAGAGGGGCATGTCTTGAACGGCCGGACACTCACGCTGGCTGATTGTCACCTTGCGCCGATGATGGCGTATTTCGTCCAAGCTGCCGAGGGACGAGCTGCACTGGCCGAGTATTCTGCACTTCATGACTGGTGGGCGAATGCGTCCGAGCGAAGAAGCACCAAAGAAACCGATCCCGGTCTACCGTCAGCCTGACAGCGTGATCCGGTGACAAGGACTATTGGACGACAGCGCTGCATCGGGCAGGCCGAACCCGGACCTGCCCTCCGCCGCCGGCACGGGCCCGACACCTCCCCTCACTCCTCCCCCACCCTCACATAAACCTCCCCACCCTCCCGAAACTTCGCGGCCATCGCCTCCATCCCCTGCTTCTGCGCCTCCGCCCGAATGTCATGCGATATCCGCATCGAGCAGAACTTGGGCCCGCACATCGAGCAGAAATGTGCGACCTTGTGGGCCTCTTTCGGCAGGGTCTGGTCGTGGAAGCTGCGGGCGGTGTCGGGGTCGAGCGACAGGTTGAACTGGTCCTCCCACCGGAATTCGAACCGGGCGCGGGACAGGGCGTCGTCGCGGCGCTGGGCGCCGGGCAGGCCCTTGGCGAGGTCGGCGGCATGGGCGGCGATCTTGTAGGTGATGACGCCGGTTTTCACATCGTCGCGGTCGGGCAGGCCCAGATGCTCCTTGGGGGTGACATAGCAGAGCATGGCGCAGCCGAACCAGCCGATCATGGCCGCGCCGATGCCGCTGGTGATGTGGTCATAACCCGGCGCGATATCGGTGGTCAGCGGCCCGAGCGTGTAGAATGGCGCCTCGTGGCAGCAGTCCAGCTGCTTCTCCATGTTCTCCTTGATCTTGTGCAGGGCGACATGGCCCGGCCCCTCGATCATCACCTGACAGTCTTTGGCCCATGCGATCTTGGTCAGCTCGCCCAGGGTTTCCAGCTCGGCAAACTGGGCCTCGTCATTGGCATCGGCGATCGAGCCGGGGCGCAAGCCGTCGCCAAGCGAGAAGGACACGTCATAGGCGCGGCAGATGTCGCAGATCTCGTCGAAATGCTCGTAGAGGAAGCTTTCACGGTGGTGGTGCAGGCACCATTTCGCCATGATCGAGCCGCCGCGCGAGACGATGCCGGTCACGCGGTTGACGGTCATCGGCACCATATGCAGCCGTAAGCCGGCATGGATGGTGAAATAGTCGACCCCCTGTTCCGCCTGCTCGATCAGCGTGTCGCGGAACACCTCCCATGTCAGGTCCTCGGCGATGCCGTTCACCTTTTCCAGCGCCTGATAGATTGGCACCGTGCCGATCGGAACCGGGCTGTTTGGGATGATCCACTCGCGGGTGTTGTGGATATTGCGCCCGGTCGAGAGGTCCATGACCGTATCGGCGCCCCAGCGGATTGCCCAGACCATCTTGTCGACCTCTTCCTCCATCGAGGAGGTGACGGCCGAGGTGCCCATATTGGCGTTGATCTTCACGAGGAAGTTGCGCCCGATGATCATCGGCTCGGATTCCGGGTGGTTGATATTGGCCGGGATGATGGCGCGTCCCGCCGCGATCTCGGCGCGGACAAATTCGGGGGTGACGTAATCGGGGATGCTGGCGCCCCAGTCCTGACCGTCGCGGGGGCAGGGGGCGGGGTCGCGCAGCTGGTTTTCACGGATGGCGACGAATTCCATCTCGGGGGTGATGATGCCGGCGCGGGCATAGGCCAGCTGGGTGACGGCCTTGCCGTCCATGGCGCGCAGCGCGCGCGGCCGGACCGGGAATTCCGGGGTCAGCCGGTCGCCGGTGACATGGCCGTTATCCTCGGGCTGGACCGCGCGGCCATGATAGGCCTCGACATCGCCGCGCGCCGCGATCCAGCTGTGGCGCAGGGGGGCGAGGCCGCGGGTGATGTCGGCGGTGATCGCCGGATCGGTATAGGGACCCGAGCTGTCATAGACCGGCAAAGGCGGCTCTCCGGCGGTGGGATGAACCGAGATCTCGCGCATCGGCACGCGCAGGTCCGGGTGCAGCAGGCCGGGGACGTGGATCTTGCGCGAGGCGGGCAGTTCGTCGGTGGTGATCTTCGGGGTAGGGATGTTCATGCGCGGTGCTCCTCAAGCCGTTTACTCAAAAGGACACCAATCGAGTTCGGCCTGGGAAACAGGGGCCTTGCGGCCCCCTGTCGGCAAGGCAGGTGGGCGGGTTTGCCGCCCCGGTCTCTGCTCGCCTAGCTTCCTACGCCAGTATCAACTGGGTCAGGTTCAAAGGGTCGCATCACCGGGCATTGCCCCGTCAGCCTCTCAGTCCCCTTAGGCGGGACTCCCCTGCGTGGGTTCTGCTTATAGGAGAGTAGGTTTGTTGGAAAGGCCTATCGCCGCCGCCGCACCGCCGCCTTCAGTTCCGAGAGCTTGTAGGCGCCGGTCAGGAAGGCGAGGGTGAAATAGATCGCCGCCCCGCCAAGGACCAGCACGGCCAGACCGGGGATGCGGGCTACGCCTGCGGCGTCGAGCCAGCCCTCGATGAACCAGAGCGCCAGCGCCATCAGCGCCGAGGCCAGCACGATCCGGGGGGCGGTGCGGCGCAGGCGGTCATCGGCGCGGGCGGCCTGACCCATGGACCTCGTGCCCCACCACAACTGCCCGACCATCACCCATGCGGCGATCGTGGTGCCAAGCGCGGCGGCCAGAAAGCCCATCGGCCCCATTAGCCCGAAGGCCACCGCGGCATTCACCACCATGGAATAGAGCGCATAGCGGAACGGGGTCTTGGTGTCCTCACGCGCGAAATAGAGCGGTTGCAGGATCTTCTGCAGCACGAAGGCTGGCAGGCCGAGGGCATAGACCACCAGCGCGCGGGCGGTCTGCACCGTATCCGCGGCGGTGAACTGGCCGCGCTCGAACAGCGTGGCGACCATCGGCACGGCGATGACGGCGATGGCGAAGGCGGCGGGCAGGGTGAGGAACAGGCCAAACTCGGTCGCGCGGCTATAGGCCGACTGGCCGCCGGCCTCGTCACCCGCGCGCAACCTGCGGGCAAGCTCGGGCAGCAGCACCACGGCCACGGCCGCGCCGACGACGCCGAGCGGCAGCTGGTAGAGCCGGTCGGAATAGGAGAGCCAGGCGATCGCGCCCTCGAATTGCGAGCCGACCTGACGGCCGATCAACAGGTTCAGCTGCACCACGCCGCCGGCGAAAGCGGCGGGCAGGGCCACGGCCAGCAGCCGGCGCATGTCGGGCGAGAGGCGCGGGCGGCGGGGCAGGAAGGTCCAGCCAGTGCGATGGGCATCCCACCAGACCAGCCCCAGCTGGGCAATGCCGGTCAAGGGCGTGGCCCAGGCCAGCGTCAGGCCCATGTCCCAACCGCGATAGCGCGCCAGACCCATCGCCGCGATGAAGAGAAGGTTCAACAGCACCGGGGCGGCGGCGGCGGCGGTGAAGCGGCCATTGGCGTTCAAGACCCCCGAGACCATCGAGGCCATCGAGATCAGCAGGATATAGGGGAAGGTGATGCGGCCATACTCGACCGCCAGCGCAAACCGCTCGTCGCCCGCAAAGCCCGAGGCCATCAGCCAGACCAGTCCCGGCATGAAGATCATCGCCACGGCCGAGATCGCCAGCACCACCATGAACAGGCCGGAAAACGCTTCCGAGGCAAAACGCTGCGCCTCGGTCCGGTCCTCGAGCTTCTTGGCGAACATCGGTACGAAGGCGGTGTTGAAGGCGCCTTCCGCGAAGAAGCGGCGGAACATGTTGGGCAGCGACAGCGCGATCAGGAAGGCTTCGGCCACCGGCCCGGTCCCGAGCCAGGCCGCCATCAGGATGTCGCGGATGAAACCCGACACCCGCGATACCATCGTCCAGCTTCCCACCGAAAGGAAGCCGCGCACCAGTCCGGGTCTGCTCATGCTGTCGTGCCTGCCCTGTCCGCGCCTTGCTGGATCGCCGCGCGCAGTTTCTTTTCCAGCGCGTCGCGCTTGGCGTCGCTGAAGAGTTTCATCCCGAACATGTCCTTGACATAGAAGCTGTCCACCACCTGCGCCCCGAAGGTGGCGATGACGGCGCTGGCGATCTGGATATGGTTTGCCGCCAAGGTCCGCGTCAGGTCATAGAGCAGCCCCGGCCGGTCGCGGGTATCGACCTCGATGATCGTATAGATATCGCTGCCCTCGTTGTCGAAGGTGATATGGGTCGGGAAGCGGAACTCGCGCTCGCGCTTCCTGATCTTGTCGCGGTCGGCAAAGGCGTCGCGGGCCACCACTTCGCCCTTCAGCGTGCGGTCGATCATCTTGCGCAGACGCGGCAGGCGATCCTCGGCATAGGGATGGCCGTCGGCATCCTGCACCCAGAAGACTGCGGTCGCAAAACCGTCCTTGGTGGTATAGGTGCGCGCGTCTACCACGTTCGCCCCCATCAGCGACAGCGCCCCGCAGAGCCGCGAGAAGATGCCAGGATGGTCGGCCAGAACGAAGGTGGCGCGGGTGGCGTCGCGGTCGGTATCGGGCTTCAGGTCGATGCGGATCTCTTCGCTGCCGATGCCGTCCAGCAGCCCGGCAAAGACCGCCTGTGTCTCGGTCGGCAGGCCCGGCCAATAGCTGTCGTAGTGCCGCGCGATCTCGGAGCGGATGGCCTTGGCGTCCCAGCCCTTGGCGACCAGAAGGTGGCGCAAGCTGCGCTTGGCCTCGTTCTGGCGCTTGTCGCGGTTGATCTCTTCCAGCCCGCCATCCAGCGCGGCGGCGGTTTCCTGATGCAGCTTGCGCAGCAGCATCGCCTTCCAATTGTTCCAGGTATTCGGGCCGACGCCGCGAATGTCGCAGACCGTCAGCACCAGAAGCAGGTCCAGCCGCTTTCGGGTCTTCACCGCCTTGGCGAAATCCCTCAGCGTGCGCGGGTCGGCAATGTCGCGCTTCTGCGCCACGTCCGACATCAGCAGGTGATTGCGCACCAGCCATTCGACCGTCTCGACCTCTTCGGCGGAAAAGCCGAGCCGGGCCACCACCCGCCGCGCCAGCCGCGCGCCAAGGATCGAGTGATCCTCGGGCCGGCCCTTGCCGATGTCATGGAGCAGCGTCGCCAGATAGAGCACCCGGCGGTTGATCCCCTCCTGCATGATCTCGTGGCTGAGCGGCAGATCATCGGGATGCTCGCCCCGCTCGATCTCGGCCAGGGCCGCGACGCATTGGATGGAATGCTCGTCCACGGTGTAGTGGTGATAGACGTTGAACTGCATCATCGCCACGATCGGCTCGAATTCGGGGATGAAGGCCGACAGGACGCCCAGTTCGTTCATCCGGCGCAGCGCGCGTTCCGGGTTGCCGTGCTTCAACAGCAGATCGACAAAGATCCGCGAGGCCTCGGGATCGCTGCGCATGGCATCGTCGATCAGGTCGAGGTTCGAGGTGACCAGCCGCATGGCGTCGGGATGGATCAGTAGGCCGGTGCGCAAAGCCTCTTCGAACAGACGCAGGATGTTCAGCGGCTGGCTGAGGAAGTCCTTGTCATCGGCGATGGCGAGGCGGCCCAGCTCCTCGGTAAAGCCCGGGCGCAGCTTGCGGCGGCGGCGGAAGAGGCGGCCGAGGAAGGGCGCCTTGCGGACGTGATGGGCCTCGAGCGCGGTCAGGAAGACCCGCGTGACCTCGCCCACATTGGTGGCGTGGCGGAAATAGTCCTGCATGAAATGCTCGACATCGCGGCGGCCTTGGCCGTCGCGATAGCCCATGCGGCGGGCGACCTCGACCTGCATGTCGAAGGTCAGCTGATCGACCGGACGCCCGGCGATCAGGTGGATATGGCAGCGCACGGCCCAGAGGAAATCCTCGGCCTGCCAGAAATTCAGGTGCTCCTCGCGGGTGAAGAAGCCGAGATCGACCAGTTCCACCGCGCGGTCGACGCGGTGGATATACTTGCCGATCCAGTAGAGCGTCTGCAGGTCGCGCAGCCCGCCCTTGCCCTCCTTGACGTTCGGTTCCAGTACATAGCGCTGGCCGCCCTGCCGCTCGTGCCGCGCCTCGCGTTCAGCGAGCTTCGCCTCGACGAATTCCGGCACGGTCTTGGAGAAGAGATCGGCCCAGAGCCGCTCGCGCAGATCCTCGGCCAGCGGCGCATGGCCGGTGACGAGACGGTGTTCCACCAGCGCGGTGCGGATGGTCATGTCGCCGGCGCCAAGGCGCAGGCAGTCATCGACGCTGCGGATCGAATGGCCGATCTTCAGCTTCATGTCCCAGAGCATGTAGAGCATGGATTCGACCACGCTTTCCGCCCAGCCTGTGACCTTGTAGGGGGTCAGGAACAAGAGGTCGATATCGCTTTGCGGCGCCATCTCGGCCCGGCCATAGCCGCCGACGGCCAGCACGGCCAGACGCTCGGATTCGGACGGGTTGGGCTGCGGGTGCAGACGGGTGGTGGCGACGTGGTGGATGGCAGTGACGATGCCATCGGTCAGGCTGGCAATGGCGCGCACGGTCTCGCGCGCGGCGCGGGGATGGCTTTCGAAACCGGTGACGATATCGGCCATGGCCGATTTCCGCGCCTCGCCGAGGATGCGCACGGCGGCCGAGCGGATCTCGCGCGGGGTGGTCAGCGGCGCCAGTTCGGCATCGAGCGTCGGCAAGAAGCTGTCAGGATCGAAAATGGCATGCGCCCCGGGCAAGGCCGGGGCGCTCTGGACGGGCAGGCCGCCCGTGCGTGAGGGTCGTCTGGTCGGCAAGATCAGGACCCGAAGCCACCGAAGCCGCGCGGTGCCGGATCGAGGATCACCAGCTGGTTGCCGCGGATCGTCGCCACCGCCAGCGCGCGCTGGTTGGTGCCGTCGGGGCGGAAGCGGAAGGCGCCGTTCACGCCCGAGAAGCCGGCGCGCTGCGTCAGGCCCGAGCTGGCCACCGCGTCGCGCTTGCCGGCGCGCAGGTTGGCGGCAATCGCGGCGACGCTGTCATAGGCGAGGCCGGCCAGTTCATGCGGCGCCTCGCCATAGGCGGCGCGGTACCGCGCCTCGAAGGCTGCCTTGCGAGTGGTGTCAGGGATCGCGAACCAGCCGCCCTGCAGCTGCGGCAGTTGCAGGCGCGAGGCCGGCTCGTCCCAACGGGTCAGGCCCATGAACTGGGTGACCTGGCTGGTGACGCCGGCGGCGGCCAGTTTCTCGGTCAGATAGGGTAGCACCGCCTGATTGTTGGCGGTCATGAAAATCGCGTCGATCTGGCCCGACTGCGCGGCCTGGGCGATCTGCGGGGTGACCCCGTCGATGCCGGTGATCGAGACCGGATGGGTGACCCGGCCCGCCAGCGTGGCGCCGTTCCGGGCGATGGCGGTCTCGATGGCGCGGGCGCCGACCTGGCCGGCCACGTCATCCTCGGCCACGGTCAGGACCCGGCGCTTGCCGTTCCGGACGCCGTAGCTGACCAGCCGGTCGGCGACATTGGCGAAGCTGTTGCCGATGATGAAGACATTGCCGCCGGCAATGTCGGCATTGTTCGAGAAGCTGATGACATTGATGTCGCGGCTCGCCATGGCATTGCCGACGGCATTGGCGGAATCGGCGAAAAGCGGGCCGAGAATGACCTTGGCCCCGGCATCGGCGGCCTCGGTGGCGCGGGCGACGGCGCGTCCGGCATCATCGCCGGAATCGTAGATCCTGAGGTCGATCTGCGCCCCCTGGGCATCGGCCGCGGCCATGCGCGCGGCGTTCTTCAGGCTGCGCGACAGCCATTCCAGGTCGGCGCTGCCGGTGCCTCCGGGGGCCAGCAGGGCGACGGCCACGGGTGCCTTGGGGTCGACCATCTGGCCGGTCTGGCTGCCCCCGGGTCCGGCCATGCCGATCGGCTGGCAGGCTGCAACCAGCAGTGCCGAGACGAGTGCAGCGGCGGTCATACGGGCCCGCATCAGGACCGACCGGGGCAGCGCGGGGCTGCGGCGATGAGCAAGGGCGAACATGATAAAATTCCCTGTTTGGTCCGGTTTTGTCTTATCGGCGGCAGCGTATTCACCTAAGCCGGGTTTGGCAATCACGGCGACGGGCGCAGCGACGGGCGCAGCGACGAACACGGGGGAACCGGCATGGCACGACAGGCAGGCCCGGAAATCAGAGGGTCGGGCGGCGACGAGGCCGCGCCGATCAGCGCCCGGATCGAGGCCCCGCGGCTCGAACCCGGACTTTACCTGGTGGCAACGCCGATCGGCGCGGCGCGCGACATCACGCTCCGCGCATTGGATATCCTGAACGCGGCGGAGATGCTGGCGGCCGAGGATACGCGGACCCTGCGGCACCTGATGGACATCCACGGCATCCCGCTGCGCGGACGGCGGATTGTCGCCTATCACGACCATAATGCCGACCGGCAGCGGCCAATGCTGATCGAGGCGCTGAAGGGCGGCGCCTCAGTCGCCTATACCTCGGACGCGGGCACGCCCATGGTCGCCGATCCGGGCTTCAAGCTCAGCCGCGATGCCGCCGAGGCCGGCGCGCGGCTCCATGCCGTGCCGGGCCCCTCGGCGGCGCTCGCGGCCCTGACCGTTGCCGGCCTGCCAAGCGACCGCTTCCTCTTCGCGGGCTTCCCGCCCAGTGCCGATGGCGCACGCGACAGCTGGCTGAGGCAATGGGCCTCGGTCGATGCGACGCTGCTCCTCTATGAAAGCCCGAGGCGCGTTAGGGAAACATTGGGAAAACTGTGCGAGATTGAACCGAATCGGATTATCGTGATCTGCAGGGAACTGACCAAGAAGTTCGAAGAGGTGATCCGGGGCACGGCGCAGGAACTGGCGGAACGTGTGCCGGAAGACGGGCTGAAGGGCGAGGTGGTTCTGGTGCTGGACCGACCGGCGCCTGTGGTGCTCGAGGACGGCGATATCCGCGAAGAATTGCGGCAGGCGATGACGCGCATGTCGGTCAAGGACGCCGCGCGCGATGTGGCGGCGCGGCTGGGGCTGCCGCGGCGGGATGTGTATCAACTGGCACTTGGACTGGCATCCGGGGCCGGGGAAGGGGACTGAATGGCTGGTCGGACCGGGATGCAAATTGGGAATGATGCCCGGCAGAGTCGCGGGCGGATCGCCTGCCTGTCCGGGCGGATGGCCGAGGATGGGGTGGCGCTGCACTATGAGGCGGCGGGCTGCGCGCTTCTGGAGCGCCGCTGGCGCGGGCCGGCGGGCGAGATCGACCTGATCTTTCGGGACAGCGAGGGGCTGATTTTCGTCGAGGTGAAGAAGTCCTCCAGCCATGATCTGGCGGCACAGCGGCTGGACCGACGGCAGATGGACAGGATCTGCCTGTCGGCGCTGGATTATGCGGGCCGGGTGGATGCCGGTCGACCTGTCGCCATGCGCTTCGATGCGGCGCTGGTCGACGAGATCGGTCGGATCGAGGTGATCGAGAATGCCTTCGGCATGAACTGATGGTCGACTATCGGGGATCGGCGCGGTTTGGGAAGGCTTGAATCCGGCCCCGGGCCTTGCGACAAGTGGCGCGCGCTGACCAAGGAGGCCCGGCATGTCGCTTTCCGTTGCCCTGCAGATGGACCCGATCGAGGCGGTGTCGATCGATGCCGACAGCACCTTCCGCATCGGGCTCGAGGCCGAGGCGCGCGGGCACCGGCTGTTTCAATACACTGTCGACCGGCTGGTCTTTGACGAGGGTCGTGTTCTGGCCACCGGGCGTCCCGTCACCCTGCGGCGTGAGAAGGGCAATCACGTCACCTTCGGCGACTGGGCCGAGGTCGATATGGCGGATTTCGACGTGGTCTGGCTGCGGCAGGATCCGCCCTTCGACATGGGCTATGTGACCTCGACCCATCTTCTGGACCGGATCCATCACGAGACGCTGGTGGTCAATGATCCCTTCTGGGTGCGCAACAGCCCCGAGAAGCTGATGGTGCTGGATTTTCCCGACCTGACCCCGCCCACCATGATCGCCCGTGACGTGGCCGCCATCCGGCGCTTCCGGGCGCGACATGGCGACATCATCGTCAAGCCGCTTTATGGCAATGGCGGTGCGGGCGTGTTCCATCTGCGGCCCGAGGATCCGAACCTCTCGTCGCTGCTGGAGACCTTTGCCGGGATCAATCGCGAGCCGATGATCGCGCAGAAGTATCTGCCGGCGGTGGTCAAGGGTGACAAGCGGATCATCCTCGTCGATGGCGAGCCGGTGGGCGCGATCAACCGGGTGCCGGCGGCGGGCGAGGCGCGGTCGAACATGCATGTGGGTGGCCGGCCCGAGAAGGTCGGGCTGACCGAGCGTGAGCGCGAGATCTGCAATGTGATCGGCCCGGTCCTGCACGAAAAGGGGCTGATCTTCACCGGCATCGACGTGATCGATGGTTGGCTGACCGAGATCAATGTCACCTCACCCACCGGCATCCAGGAGCTGGAGCGGTTCGACGGGGTCAATGCCGCTGCGCTGATCTGGGAGGCCATCGAGGGGCGGCTGGCGGCGCGTTAGACCGGTGTTTCCGGCGTCGGCGCTGACATGAGCCGGCTGATCTCGGTGCCGGGCATGGCTTAGGCAGCATAGGTAAAGGTGCCCCGTGTCCTGACTTCCTCGGCCGCGCGCATCAGCGCGCCAAGCGCGGCGCGGGCGAAGGAGCCGCCGACGCTGATCCTGCGCACCCCGGCCTCGGACAGATCGTCCACGGAATGGCTGGGTCCGGAGAGGCATATGACCACATTCACCGGCCGGTCCACCGAGCGACAGACCGTGCGGATCGACTCGAGATCGGGCAGGCCCGGCGCATAGAGCACATCGGCGCCGGCCTCGGCAAAGGCCTGCAGGCGGCGGATGGTATCGGCGAGGTCGGACCGGCCGCGGAGGAAATTCTCGGCCCGAGCAGTCAGCAGGAAGGGTTGTCCCTGACTGGCCTCGGCAGCGGCGCGGATGCGGTCGACCGCGATGTCGAACTCGTGGATCGGTGCGGCGGGATCGCCGGTCGCATCCTCGATAGAGCCGCCGACAAGGCCGATCCCGGCGGCGAGCCGAATGGTCTCGGCGCAGGTTTCGGGATCCGTGCCAAACCCGTCCTCGAGATCCGCGCTGACCGGAAGATCGGTGGCGGCGACAATTTCGGATGCATTTTCCAGGATTTCGTCGCGGCTGAGGCTGGCCGCGGAATCGCGCTTGCCTTTGGCGAAGGCATAGCCGGCACTGGTCGTTGCCAGCGCCGCGAAGCCGAGACTGGCGAGCAGCCGGGCGGTGCCGGCATCCCAGGGGTTGGGGATGACGAAGGCGGCCTCGCCTTCGTGCAGCGCCTTGAACTGCTGGAATTTCCTAAGCTGGTCGGTCATGGCTTGACCCTTTCGCGCCCGGCGAGCCTAGCACAGAATTGCGAGGGGCGGGTCAGCCACCGGCGAGGAAGGGCAGGCGATAGCTGATCGCCTCTGCCAGATGGTTCACCCGCACGGCCTCGCTGGCGTCCAGGTCGGCGATGGTGCGGGCGGTGCGCAGGATGCGGTGATACCCGCGGGCCGAGAGGCCGAGGCGTTCCGAGGCTTTCAGGATTAGCGCCCGGCCCTCGGCATCAGGGGCCGCGATCTCGTCGAGAATCGCGCCCGAGGCCTCGGCATTCACCCTTGCGCTCGACCGGCCCTCGAAGCGGCGCGTCTGGACGCTGCGGGCGGCGGCGATGCGCAGGGCGATGGTGGCCGAAGTCTCGCCATCCGCCGGCAGATCGAGATCCAGGAAGCTGACCTGCGGCACCTCGATCCTGAGGTCGAAGCGATCCATCAGCGGACCGGAGATCTTGCCCATGTAGTCGGCGCCGCAGGCCGGAACGCGGGCGCAGGCGCGGGCCGGGTCGGCCAGGTGGCCGCAGCGGCAGGGATTGGCGGCGGCGATCAGCTGGAAGCGGCAGGGATAGCGGATATGGGCATTGGCGCGGGCCACCACCACCTCGCCGGTCTCGATCGGCTGGCGCAGGGTTTCCAGCACCGGGCGCGAGAATTCGGGAAACTCGTCCAGAAACAGCACGCCGTTATGGGCAAGGCTGATCTCGCCCGGCTTGGCGCTGCGGCCACCGCCGACGATGGCGGCCATCGAGGCGGTGTGATGGGGTTCGCGCATCGGGGCGTGGCGGGGGATGCCGCCATCCGTGAGGGTACCGGCCAGCGAATGGATCATCGAAGTTTCCAGCGCCTCGGCCGGGGTCAGCGGCGGCAAGAGGCCCGGCAGGCGGGCGGCCAGCATGGATTTGCCGGCGCCGGGCGGGCCGACCATCAAGAGGTGATGGCGGCCGGCGGCGGCGATCTCGATGGCGCGCTTGGCGCGTTCCTGGCCGCGCACCTCGGACATGCAGCGGTTCAGCGCCGGGGTGATGACGGTGCCGGGCCGGGCCGGGATCAGCGGGGTCCGGTCGGTCAGGTGGTCGACGGCTTCGCGCAGGGTCGAAGGCGCCAACACCGGGACCGTCTCGACCCATGCGGCCTCGGGACCGCAGGGGGCGGGGCAGATCAGGGCGCGATCCTCTTCGGCTGCGGCCATGGCGGCGGGCAGCGCGCCCGAGACGGCGACCAGCCGACCGTCGAGCGCCAGTTCGCCCAACGCGACGCAGCGGCCCAGCTCGTCATGGGGAATCACCTCGATCGCGGCCAGCACCGCCAGTGCGATCGGCAGGTCGAAATGCGAACCCTCTTTCGGCAGGTCGGCGGGCGAGAGGTTCACCGTGATCCGCCGGCTGGGTAGCGCCACCGACAGCGCGTCGAAGGCCGCCCGCACCCGTTCGCGCGCCTCGCTGACCGCCTTGTCGGGCAGGCCGACGATGGAAAAGCCGGGCAAGCCCGGCGAGACCGAGCATTGCACCTCGACCAGCCGGGCCTCGACCCCCTCGAAGGCGACCGAATAGGCGATCGCGACCATCTGCCCCCCACCTGCTTTGGGGAAACCCCTAGCCGGGCCGCGTTAAGATGCGGTTAACGGGTCCGCTTCCTTGCGCCAGAGGGGGCGGGCGTCTATCTGTCGGGCAGGCAAAAAGGGGGCCGGAATGGACGGAAAACGCATCCTGCTGATCATCGGCGGCGGCATCGCGGCCTACAAGATTCCGGCGCTGATCCGGCTGTTCAAGCGCGAGGGCGCGGCGGTGACGCCGGTGCTGACCCGCGCCGGCGCACAGTTCACGACGCCGATGACGGTCTCGGTTCTGGCCGGCGAGGCGGTGCATGAGGATCTGTTCGACATCTCGAACGAGGCCGAGATCGGCCATATCGCCCTGACCCGCAATGCCGATCTGGTCGTCGTTGCGCCGGCCACCGCCGACATGATGGCAAAGATGGCGAACGGGCTGGCGGATGACCTGGCTTCGACCCTGCTTCTGGCCTCGAACAAGAAGGTGCTGGTGGCGCCGGCGATGAATGTGCGTATGTGGCTGCATCCGGCGACGCAGCGCAATTTGGCGCAGTTGAAGGCCGATGGCATCCTGACCGTCGGGCCGGACCGGGGCGAGATGGCCTGTGGCGAGTTCGGCGCCGGCCGCATGTCCGAGCCAGAGGAAATTCTGGAGGCGGCGCGGGGTCTCTTGGGCGAGGCCCCGCGCAGCGCCGGGCTGTTGCGGCTGACGCCCGAGATCCGGGTCGCGACCGGCCCGCTGAGCGGCAAGCATGTCATTGTGACCTCGGGGCCGACCCACGAGCCGATCGACCCGGTGCGCTACATTGCCAACCGCTCGTCCGGGGCGCAGGGGACGGCGATTGCGGCGGCACTGAGGGATCTTGGCGCGCGGGTCAGTTTCGTGACCGGCCCGGCGACGGTGCCGCCGCCCGAGGGGGTCGATGTGATCGGCGTTGAGACAGCGCAGGCGATGCGCGATGCAGTGGCGGCGGCGCTGCCGGCGGATGCGGCGGTGATGGCGGCGGCGGTGGCTGACTGGCGGGTCGAGAATGCCAGCCAGTCGAAGATAAAGAAGGACGGCATGGGTAATTTCCCGGTGCTGAGCTTTGCCGAGAATCCCGATATTCTCGCCTGGGTCAGCCAGTTGACCGAGGGCCGGCCGCAGCTTGTCGTGGGCTTTGCCGCCGAGACCGATGACGTGGTTGCGCACGCGACCGCGAAGCGGCTGCGCAAGCAGGCCGACTGGATCGTCGCCAATGATGTCAGCCCGGCGACCGGGATCATGGGTGGCACGGAAAACGCCGTGACGGTGATCCGCGACGATGGCGCGACGGAATGGCCGCGCATGGCGAAGGATGCGGTGGCGCGGCGTCTGGCCGACGAGATCGCCAAGGCGCTGGCATGAGCCGGCACTACCTCGACTGGAACGCCACCACGCCGCTGCGCCCCGAGGTCAAGGCGGCGATGGTCGAGGCGATGGAGATCGCGGGTAACCCGTCATCGGTCCATAGCGAGGGGCGGGCGGCCAAGATGCTGCTGGAACGCTCGCGCGAGGCTTTGGCGACGGCTCTGGGGGCCGAAGGGGCGGATGTGATCTTCACCTCCGGCACGACCGAGGCGGCGGCGATGGTGCTGCCGGGGCGCGGGATCCACTGCGCGCCGGCCGAGCACAGCGCCATCAAGGTCTGGTGCGAGCAGGATCTGGCGGTGGATCAGGACGGCATCATCTCCGTGCCCGATCCGGGCCGCGCGACGCTGCAACTGGCGAATAACGAAACCGGGGTGATGCAGGATCTGCCGCAGGGGCTGGGCTCCAGCGACCTGACCCAGGCCTTCGGCAAGGTGCCTTTCGCCTTCAACTGGCTGGGCGTCACCGCCGGTTTCGTCAGCGCGCACAAGCTGGGCGGTCCCAAGGGCATCGGCGCATTGATCCTGAAGAAGGGCACCGAGATCGAGGCGCTGATTCGCGGCGGCGGGCAGGAACAGGGCCGTCGGGCCGGAACCGAGAACCTGATCGGCATTGCCGGCTTTGCCGCCGCCGCCACGGCGGCGCAGCGCGAGCTGGAGGATGGCACATGGGAGCGCGTGGCCGAGCTGCGCGACGGGCTGGAGGCGCGGATACTGGCGGCTTCCCCCGGCGCAATGATCGCCGGAAAAGGGGCGCGGCGCTTGCCCAACACCACCTGCGTTCTTACATCCGGTTGGAAGGGTGAAACGCAGGTCATGCAGATGGATCTGGCGGGCTTTGCCATTTCGGCGGGTTCGGCCTGTTCCTCGGGCAAGGTCCGGGCCAGCGGCGTCTTGCAGGCGATGGGTTATTCGGATAGCGACGCCGCCTCGGCCATCCGCGTTTCCCTTGGGCCCGCCACAACGGCGGATGAGGTGAATCGCTTTGCGAATGCGTGGGAATCAGCGTATTCGCGGTGGCGCGACAGACATGGCTGACCGGACAGGTTGCCAGAGGAAGGGCGAAAGATGAGCGAGACCGATCTTGAGGTGCGCGAGGGCGTCGACCGGGAAACCGTCGAGACCGTGCAGAACATGGGCAGCTATAAATATGGCTGGGACACCGAGATCGAGATGGAATACGCCCCCAAGGGCGTGAACGAGGATATCGTCCGTCTGATCTCGCAGAAGAATGAAGAACCGGAATGGATGACCGAGTGGCGGCTGCAGGCCTTCCGCCGCTGGCAGACCATGACCGAACCGAAATGGGCGATGCTGAACTATCCCGAGATCGATTATCAGGATATTCACTACTATGCCCGCCCGAAAAGCATGGAAGTGAAGCCGAAGTCGCTGGACGAGGTCGATCCCAAGCTGCTGGCGACTTATGAAAAGCTGGGCATCCCGCTGAAGGAACAGATGATCCTTGCAGGCGTCGAGGGTGCAGAGAATGCCCCCGCCGAGGGCCGCAAGGTCGCCGTGGATGCGGTCTTTGACTCTGTCAGCGTCGGCACCACCTTCAAGGACGAACTTGCCAAGGCCGGGGTCATCTTCTGCTCGATCTCCGAGGCGATCCGCGAGCATCCCGAACTGGTGAAGAAATACCTGGGTTCGGTCGTGCCGCAATCGGACAACTTCTTCGCCACGCTGAACTCGGCAGTCTTTTCCGACGGCTCCTTCGTCTATGTGCCGCCGAACACCCGCTGCCCGATGGAGCTGTCGACCTATTTCCGCATGAACGCGGAAAACACCGGCCAGTTCGAGCGCACGCTGATCATCGCCGACAAGGGCAGCTATGTCAGCTATCTGGAGGGTTGCACCGCGCCCAAGCGCGACACCGCGCAGCTGCACGCCGCCGTGGTCGAGATCGTCATTCTGGAAGATGCCGAGGTGAAATACTCGACCGTTCAGAACTGGTTCCCCGGCGACGAGGAAGGCAAGGGCGGCATCTACAACTTCGTCACCAAACGCGCCGATTGCCGCGAGGCCCGCGCGAAGGTGATGTGGACGCAGGTCGAGACCGGATCGGCGATCACCTGGAAATACCCCTCCTGCATCCTGCGCGGCGAGGAAAGCAGCGGCGAATTCTACTCGATCGCCATCGCCAATAACATGCAGCAGGCCGATACCGGCACCAAGATGATCCATTTGGGCAAGAATTCGCGCTCGCGGATCGTGTCCAAGGGCATCTCGGCGGGCAAGGCGCAGAACACCTATCGCGGTCTGGTGTCGATGCACCCCAAGGCCACGAACAGCCGCAACTATACCCAGTGCGACAGCCTGCTGATCGGCGACAAATGCGGTGCGCATACCGTGCCCTATATCGAGGTGAAGAACACCTCGAGCCGGGTAGAGCACGAGGCGACCACCTCGAAGGTCGATGATGACCAGCTGTTCTACTGCCGCTCGCGCGGGATGGACGAGGAAGAGGCGGTGGCGGTGATCGTCAACGGCTTCGTCCGCGAGGTGCTGCAGGCGCTGCCGATGGAGTTCGCCATGGAGGCGCAGAGCCTTGTGGCGATCAGCCTTGAGGGTTCGGTCGGATAAAAGATGCGCGCTGTCCGGTCGGACGGCGCAGGGAACAATGCGCAGGCGAGGGCCGCTGCGCCGAAGATGATGGGATGTAAGATGCTGAAAATCGACAATCTGCACGTGAAGCTGGAAGACCATGACAAGCAGATCCTGAAGGGTCTGTCGCTGGAAGTTCCGGCCGGTCAGGTCCATGCGATCATGGGGCCGAACGGCTCGGGCAAGTCGACGCTCTCCTATGTGCTGTCGGGCCGCGATGGCTATGAAGTGACCGAGGGTGCGGCCAGCCTCGACGGGCAGGACCTCCTGGAAATGGAGCCCGAGGAACGTGCTGCTGCCGGCCTGTTCCTGGCCTTCCAGTATCCGGTCGAGATCCCGGGCGTTGGCAATATGACCTTCCTGCGCACGGCGGTGAACGCGCAGCGCAAGCGCCGTGGCGAAGAGGAAATGTCGGCGGGCGATTTCCTCAAGGTCGTGCGCGAGAAGGCCAAGGCGCTGAAGATCGACGCCGAGATGCTGAAGCGTCCGGTGAACGTGGGCTTCTCGGGCGGCGAGAAGAAGCGCAACGAGATCCTGCAGATGGCCATGCTGGAGCCGCGCATGTGCATCATGGACGAGACCGACTCGGGTCTTGATGTCGATGCGATGCGGCTGGTGGCAGACGGCGTGAACGCGCTGCGCTCGCCGGATCGCAGCTTCCTTGTCATCACCCATTACCAGCGTCTGCTGGACCATATCCAGCCCGACGTGGTGCACATCATGGCCGATGGCCGGATTATCCGCTCGGGCGGGCCGGAACTGGCGCTGGAAGTCGAGAAGAACGGCTATGGCGATCTCTTGACGGAGGCCGGTTGATGTCTGACGTCGCCGTCAAGGCCAAGGATGCCGCGCCGCCTGCCGGTGGTGCGAGCAAGACCGCCGATGCGCTGGCCGCGCGGCTGGATGTGCTGACCCTGCCCAAGGGCGGCTTTACCGCCGCCGCGCGCGCCGATGCGCTGGCCCGTCTGCAGGCGATGGGCCTGCCCGGCCCGCGCGACGAATACTGGCGCTATACCGATCCGCGCGCCTTCAACGCGCCCATTCCCGCACCGATCCCGATCGAGGACAAGGCACCGGATTCGCCGCTGTTCATCGATCTCGACGCGATCCGTCTGATCTTCGTCGATGGCGTATTCGACGCGGCAGAAAGCTCGGATCTTTCGGGCGAGGGGCTGGAAATCGACCTGCTGTCGCAGGCCGACCAGTCGGGTAGCCATTGGGCCGCCGATCTTTACGGCGTGCTGGAAACCGCCGGCCAGACTCCGGTCAAGCGGCCCTTCGCGGCGCTGAACACCTTGGCCGCTGCCGAGGGCGTGTTGATCCGCGTCACCGGCAAGCCGTCAAAGCCGGTCCATATCCTGCACCGCCGCGCCAGTGCCGAGGCCGATGTCACATGGCATCACGTCATCCGACTGGAAGAGGGGGCAGAGTTGACGCTGCTGGAAACCGGCATGGTCGGCGCGCGCAGCAATGGCATGATCGAGGCTGATCTGGCCAAGGGCGCCAAGCTGCACCACATCGCCGCCAAGCGGGCAGGGCATCAGAAGCTGGGCTTCTCGGCCACCTTCGCGCGGGTCGCCGCCGAGGCGCAATTCAAGAGCTTCAACCTTTCGGTCAACGGCACGCTGATGCGCCACGAGGGCGTGATCGAGTTCGTCGGCGACGACGCGGTGGCCCATATCGCCGCCGCCGTACTGGGCGACGGGGCCAAGGGCCCGTTCCACCACGACGACACGGTTTTCGTGACCCACGGGGCCGAACGCTGCGAAAGCCGGCAGGTCTTCAAGAAGGTGCTGAAGAACGGCGCCAAGGGCGTGTTCCAGGGCAAGATCCTGGTCAAGCCCGGCGCGCAGAAGACCGACGGCTACCAGATCAGCCAAGCGCTGCTTCTGGACGAGGACAGCCAGTTCCTCGCCAAGCCCGAGTTGGAAATCTATGCCGATGACGTGGTTTGCAGCCACGGCTCGACCACCGGCGCGCTGGACGAAACGGCGCTGTTCTATCTGCGCTCGCGCGGGGTTCCGAAGGAACGCGCCATCGTCCTCTTGGTGCTGTCCTTCCTGGCCGACGCCTTGGCCGAGGTCGAGGACGAGGACCTGCGCAGCCAGATCAATGGCCGGTTGGAAGCATGGCTGACGCGCCGCGCCAAGGTATAGGCCCCGCGCCGCGCGGCATCCTGCCGCGCGTGCTGCAAAGCTGGTGGGCCCCGCGCCGGGTGGTGCGGGGGATGGCCGATATGCCCGACCGGGCGCAACTGGTCGTGCTGATGGCGGCGATGCTGATCTTTCTACTGGCGCAGGCCCCCGGCCATGCACGGGCGGCGGCGCTGGATCCGTCGGTGCCGCTCGAGGCGCGGATGGGCGGGGCGCTGATGGCGGTGATGTTCCTGATGCCGCTGATCGCCTATGGCGTAGCGGCACTGGTGGGTGGGATGATGCGGCTGACGCGCTGGCGGATCGCGCCGAGCCATTCGCGGCTGGCGCTGTTCTGGGCGCTTCTGGCCGTCGCACCGGCGATGCTGCTGGCCGGACTGGTTGGCGGGATGATCGGGTCGGGGCCGGCGCTGTCGCTGGTGCAGACCGTGGCCGGGATCGGCTTTCTGATGATTTGGGGCGCGGGCATTGCCGCGCTGGCGGTGAAGGCATGAACGGGCTGGATTTTCGGGCATTGGTCGGGCTGACATTGCGCAGCCCCATGGCGGCAGGCCGCGAAGTGCTGGCCGCCGACCTGCCCATGGCGGCGCGTTGGGCCTCGGCCGTGCTGGTCGTCTCGCTGGCGGCGATCCTTGCCTGGGTCACGGCGGCGATGCTGCCGGCGGCACCCGAGGGCGAGCCCTCGCCCTTCGCCTGGTTCGGGCGCCAGCCGTTGTTGCTGGCCGGCTTCCAACTGGTCGCGCTGACGGTGACTGCCGGGCTGATGTCCGGGGTCGGGCGTCTGTTCGGTGGCGAGGGCCGGTTCGAGGATGCGCTGATCCTGACCGTCTGGCTCGAGGCGATCCTGCTGCTGGTGCAGGCGCTGCAGATCGTTCTGATGCCGTTTTCCTCGGATCTCGCAGCCATGCTGGGCATCGCCGCAGCGGGGATGTTCTTCTATCTGACCGTGCAATTCACCAAGCTGCTGCACGGCTTCCGTAGTGGCTGGAAGGTGCTTCTGGTGATGCTGGCAACGATGCTCGCGCTGGGTTTCGTGCTGTCCTTCATCGCCGCCGCCTTCGGCCTGATGCCCGAGGTGCAGCCATGAGCTTTGATCTTCAGACCATCCGCGCCGATTTCCCCATCCTGTCGCGGCAGGTGAACGGCAAGCCACTGGTCTACCTGGACAATGGCGCCAGCGCCCAGAAGCCCCGGCAGGTGATCGACGCCATCACCCGCGCCTATGAGGGCGAATATGCCAATGTCCATCGCGGGCTGCATTTCCTCTCGAACCTCGCCACCGACAATTACGAGCGGGTGCGGGCGATCATCGCCAAATTCCTGAACGCCCCGCGCGAGGACGAGATCATCTTCACCTCGGGCGCGACCGAGGCGATCAACCTGGTCAGCTATGGCTGGGCCGCGCCGAACCTGCAGGCGGGCGACGAGATCGTGCTGTCGGTGCTGGAACATCACGCCAATATTGTGCCCTGGAACTTCCTGCGCGAGCGGCAGGGCGTGGTGCTGAAATGGGTCGAGCCCGAGCCCGATGGCAGCCTGCCGCCGGAAAAGGTGCTGGCGGCGGTGGGGCCGAAGACCAAGCTGATCGCCGTTACCCACATGTCGAACGTGACCGGCACGGTGGTTGATGTGGCGGCGATCGCGCGCGGCACCGATGTACCCGTGCTGGTTGATGGCTCGCAGGCCTCGGTTCACATGCCGGTCGATCTCAAGACGCTTGGCGTCGATTTCTACTGCATCACCGGGCACAAGCTTTATGGTCCCTCGGGGTCGGGCGCGATCTGGATCGCGCGGGATCGCCAGAGCGAGATGCGCCCCTTCATGGGCGGTGGAGACATGATCAAGACGGTGACGCGCGATGCAGTCACCTATGCCGACCCGCCGCTGAAATTCGAGGCCGGCACACCCGGCATCGTCAACCAGATCGGTCTGGGCGCGGCGCTGGAATACCTGATGGATATCGGCATGGAGAACATCGCCGCCCATGAGAAGAAGCTGCGCGACCGCACCCGTGACAAGCTGCGCGCGCTGAACTGGCTGAACGTGCAGGGCGACGCGCCGGGCAAGGGCGCGATCTTCTCGATGACGATGGAGGGCGCGCATGCGCATGACATCTCGACCATCCTCGACAAGCGGGGGATCGCGGTGCGCGCGGGCAGCCATTGCGCCATGCCGCTGATGGACTTCTATGGCATCACCGCCAGCGCCCGCGCCAGCTTTGCCATGTACAACACCGAGGCCGAGGTGGATGCGCTGATCGATGGTCTGGGCTTCTGCCGGGAACTGTTCGGCTGAGGGCTGGACCCGCTGACCCCGCCCGATGCGCGGTCCGGCGCTCTCCCTCTCGTCGCTTTGACCGCATCGGAGGATCTTCCGCGCGCTTCGCCGGTCACCCGCGATTTTATTTCAAGCCTGAAACAATTTTCTTGACTCGGGCCGCCTGATCGGTGCGTGTTAGGGGCAATCGCCGAGTAACGGCGAAGGCCCCGCGAACGGGCGCCCCCAACAGGAAGGTTGACCTGCCATGACCCGCAAGATCCTCACGCTGCTTGCCGCCACCACCTGCCTTGCCGGCCCCGCCGCCGCGCAGGAGGATGACACGCTGAAGATCGGCGTGCTCTTGACCCTCTCCGGCCCCGCCGCCGTGCTGGGCGAGATGGCGCGGGACGGCTTTCAGCAGGCCGCCGACGAGATCGGCGAGATCGGCGGCATGAAGACCGAGATCATCATCGTCGATGACGAGCAAAAGCCGGATATCGCCGCCAACAAGGCGCGCGAACTCGTGGAACGCGACGGTGCCGATATCGTTGTCGGCCCGATCTTCTCGAACATTGCCGGTGCCATCGTGAAGCCGGTGACCGATGCCGGCGCGATCGTGATCAGCCCGAATGCCGGTCCGTCCAATCTGGCCGGGGCCGAGTGCAACAAGGCCTTCTTCTCGGTCTCCTACCAGAACGACCAGAACCACGAGGTGATGGGCGCCTATGCCAAGGAGCAAGGCTTCAAGAACGTCTTTCTGATCGCGCCGAACTATCAGGCCGGGCAGGACAGCCTGGCGGGCTTCAAGCACAGCTATGATGGTGGGTTGGCGGGCGAGGTCTTCACCCAGCTGGGGCAGCTCGATTTCTCGGCGGAACTGGCGCAGATCGCCGCCGCCCAGCCCGACGCGGTCTTTGCCTTCATGCCCGGCGGCATGGGGGTGAACCTCGTCAAGCAATACCGGCAGGCGGGGCTGGAGACGATCCCCTTCCTCTCGGCCTTCACCGTGGACGAATCGACCCTGCCGGCGCAGCAGGATGCTGCCGTCGGCTTCTTCTCGGGCACCAACTGGACCCCGGACCTGGACAACGAGGCCAACAAGGCCTTCGTCGAGGGTTTCGAGGCCAAATTCGGCAAGGTGCCGGCCAGCTATGCCGCGCATGGCTATGACGCGGCCAAGCTGATCGACGCGGCCGTTCGCGCGGCCGGCGGCACCGCCGACAAGGATGCGCTGATCGCGGCACTGGAGACCGCCGACTTCCCCTCGGTACGCGGTGATTTCGCCTTTGGCCCGAACCATTTCCCGGTGCAGGACTTCTACCTGGCCGAGGTTAAGAAGCGCGAGGATGGCCAGTTCGCCACCTCTGTCGTGAAGGCGATCTTCGATGACTACGCCGACACCTATGCATCCCAGTGCCAGATGAAGTGATCAGGGAGAGGCGGGGTGCGGGCGCAAGATCCGCACCCCAGCCATTTCGGCCGAGCAGGCGCGCATGACCAATCTTCTGCTCCTGCAATTGCTGAACGGGCTGCAGTTCGGCGTGCTGCTGTTCCTGATCGCCGCCGGACTGACGCTGGTGTTCGGGATCATGGATTTCGTGAACCTCGCCCATGGCGTGATCTACATGATCGGCGCCTATCTGGTCGTCACCTTTGCGGGCTTGACCGGCAGCTACGGCCTTGGCCTCTTGCTGACGCTGCCCGCAACGCTGCTGATCGGGCTGGTGCTGGAGTTCCTGATCTTCCGCCATCTCTATGACCGAAGTCATCTCGATCAGGTGCTGGCGACCTTTGGCCTCGTCATGGTCATCACCGAGGCGGTCGAGATCATCTGGGGCGCGGCGCCGCTGACCGTTTCCATGCCCGAGGCGCTGTCGGGCTCGGTCCCGCTGATCGGGCCGCTGCGCTATCCGGTGTTCCGGCTGGCGATCATCGCGGCAGGTCTATTGACCGCGCTTGGCCTGTGGCTGGTGATCACCCGAACGCGGATCGGGATGCGGCTCAGGGCAGGGGCCTCGAACCGGGCCATGCTGTCGGCGCTTGGCGTCGATGTGCGCAGGCTGTTCACGGTGATCTTCGCCTTTGGCGCGATGCTGGCCGGGTTTGCCGGGGCGATGGTCGCGCCGATCCTTGCCGTCGATACCGGCATGGGGGAAAGCGTGCTGATCCTCGCCTTCGTGGTCATCGTCATCGGCGGCATCGGCTCGATCAAGGGCGCCTTCGCCGGGGCGCTGCTGGTCGGCGTCGTCGACACGGTGGGCCGCGTCTTCGGCCCGATCCTCCTGAAGGCGGTGATGGACCCGTCCGCCGCCGCACAGGCCGGGCGGACGCTGGCGCCGATGCTGGTCTATATCCTGATGGCGCTGATCCTCGCGATCCGGCCGGCAGGCCTTTTCGGGCAGAAGACATGAGCCCGCGCCTGCGCAATATCGCCGCGATCGTTATCTTTGGCGGCTTTGCCCTGCTGCCGCTGCTGGCCGGGATGCTGGGCGAAAGCTTCCTGATCGTCATCGCGACCCGTATCCTGGCATTCGCCATTGCCGCCTTGGCGCTGGACCTGATCCTTGGCTATGGCGGCATGGTCAGCTTTGGCCACGCCGCCTATCTGGGGATCGGAGCCTATGCGGTGGCGATCCTGCAGCGCGCCGGCATCACCGATTTGGGACTGCACCTGCTGGCCGCCATCGTCGCGGCGGCACCCTTCGCGCTCGTCACCGGGGCGATCTCGCTGAGGACGCGCGGGGTCTACTTCATCATGATCACGCTGGCCTTCGCTCAGATGGCCTATTTCTTCTTCGTCTCGCTCTCGGCCTATGGCGGCGATGACGGGGTGACGCTGGCCGCGCGCTCGACGCTGCTGGGCGAGCCGCTCTTGGAAAATGACCGGGTGCTGTTCTACGTCACCCTCGGCCTGCTGCTCGCGATCTATCTGCTGGCGCTGAGGATCACCCAGTCGCGCTTTGGCCGGGTGCTGACCGGCACGCGTGAGAACCCGGTGAGGATGCAGGCCATCGGCTATTCACCCTTCCGCTTCCAGCTGACCGCCTATGTCATCTCGGGCTGCTTGGCGGCGGTGGCAGGGGTGATGCTGGCCAACCAGACCGAGTTCGTCTCGCCTGCGCTGATGAACTGGCACCGCTCGGGCGAGCTGATCGTGATGGTGGTGCTGGGCGGCATCGGCAACCTGATCGGTGCGGTTGGCGGCGCGGTGATCGCGCTGCTGCTCGAGGAATTTCTGTCACGCTTTTCCGAGCATTGGCCGCTGTTCTTCGGGCTGATCCTGATCGGGGTGGTGCTGGCCTCGCGCGATGGCGTTAGCGGGCTGATCCGCCGGATCGGAGGCGCGAAATGAGCCTGCTCGAAGTGCAGAACCTGTGCAAATCCTATGGCGCGCTGACCGTCACCGATGATGTCTGCCTCTCGGTCGAGGAGGGCGAGTTGCACGCCATCATCGGCCCGAACGGCGCCGGCAAGACCACGCTGATCTCGCAGCTGTCCGGTCAACTGCCCAGCAATAGCGGCAAAGTCCGCTTCAACGGCGCCGACATCACCCGGCTGGCCATGCCGCAACGGGTGCGGCGGGGACTGTCGCGCAGCTTCCAGATCACCTCAATCCTGCCGGCCTTCTCGGTTCTGGAAAATGTTTCTACCGCCGTTCAGGCCCGCGAAGGCAGCAGCTTCCGCTTCTTCGCCCCGGTGGCATCCGAGACCGCGCTGAACGATCAGGCCCGCGCCGCTCTGGCCCGCGTCGGGCTGGAGGGCCGGGCCGAGGTCCGCGCCGGATCGCTGAGCCATGGCGAGAAGCGGCAACTGGAACTGGCGATTGCGCTGGCCACCAATCCGCGCCTCTTGCTG
The DNA here is from genome assembly GCF_002847445.1 of Paracoccus zhejiangensis. NCBI lineage: Bacteria > Pseudomonadati > Pseudomonadota > Alphaproteobacteria > Rhodobacterales > Paracoccaceae > Paracoccus > Paracoccus zhejiangensis. The sequence goes on from NZ_CP025430.1 coordinate 3,875,339, forward strand.
CTGGACGAGCCGCTGGCCGGCACGTCGGGCCCCGAGGCCGAGCGGCTGATCCGGGTCATCGGCAGCCTGAAGGGCGAGGTGACGGTGCTGCTCATCGAGCATGACATGGACGCGGTCTTTGCGCTTGCGGATCGCATCAGTGTGCTGGTCTATGGCCGCCTCATCGCCACCGGCACCGGCGAGGCGATCCGCGCCGACCGGCAGGTGCGCAGCGCCTACCTGGGAGAGGACGCCTGATGCTGCGGGTCGAGGGATTGCAGGCGGGCTTTGGCGAAAGCCTGGTGCTGCACGGCATCGACCTGCATGTCGATCCGGGCGAGGTGGTCACGCTTCTGGGCCGCAACGGCATGGGCAAGACCACCACCATCAGCACCATCTTCGGCCTGCTGCCGGCCCGCGCCGGCCGGGTCAGTGTGGGCGGCACCGATCTGACCCGCGCCGCGCCGCATCGCCGCGCGCAGGCCGGGCTGGGGCTGGTGCCCGAGGGACGGCAGATCTTTCCCCGGCTCGACGTGCGCGAGAACCTGGTCGCCACCGCGCGCCCGGGTGCCTGGACGCTGGACCGGGTTCTGGCGCTGTTTCCCCGGCTTGGCGAGCGTGCCGGGCATATGGGCCACCAGCTTTCGGGCGGCGAACAGCAGATGCTGGCCATCGGCCGGGCGCTGATGACGAACCCGCGCCTTGTGGTGCTGGACGAGGCGACCGAGGGGCTGGCGCCCTTGATCCGCGACGAGATCTGGGCCTGCCTCGCCGCGCTGAAAGCCGAGGGCGAGGCGATCCTGATCGTCGACAAGAACGTCGATGCCCTGACCCGCCTCGCTGACCGCCACGTGGTGATCGAGAAGGGTCGCGTGGTCTGGACCGGCAGCAACGCCGAGATGGCGGCCTCGGATGCGGTGAAGGACCGCTATCTGCATGTCTGATCGCCGCATTACCCGTTGCACCGCCCGCCAAGCCCGGTTATTGACACCTTCGCTGCACCCGTAGCTCAGCTGGATAGAGCGCTGCCCTCCGAAGGCAGAGGCCAGAGGTTCGAATCCTCTCGGGTGCGCCAATATTTTTCCTCAGACGTCAGACGCGATACTCGCACCGCCTGCGGCACAGCGCCACCAACCGATTGGCTCAATCGTTGCCTGCGCCGGTGCAGATCAGGCCTGCGCAAGCGCCTTGCGTTCCCAATCCTCGGTCAGCGCGTCCTCTGCGCGTGCCCTTGCCCGCTCGGCCTCGCGGCGGGCGGCGGGCGCGTCGCCAAAGCGGGCCACGGCGGCCAGGCAGTCCTGCAGGCTTTCCTGCACCTCCAGCAGGCCGGCACCGTCGCGGGCGATGGGGGTATAGAAGACCGCATAGAGCCGCTCGAGATCCAGCGGCGGCGCATAGACCAGGTCGAACGTGACCTGATCCCGCGTCGCGCGCTGCTCGTGGAGGACTTCCAGCACACGGGTACCGGCGCGCAGCACCTCGATGGCGGTGCCAGGGTCGTTGATGCCGGGCGACAGCGCCTTGCTGGCAACCTCGCCAAGAACGGTCAGCCCGTAGCCCAGGTCCTGGTCGAAGCTGCGCGCCTCGCCAAGCGAGAAGGCCTGCCTGAGGGCGATGTGATCCGCTTCGGCCACCGGGCCGGTCAGGCGCAGCAGGGCCTCGCCGCGGTGGACATATTTCCCGGGCATCCGCAGGATCTGGACCTTGATGCCACACTGCCCGGCGCGGGCCTGCAACTTCTGCAGGTCAACATGGCGGACATGGCCCGACAGGATCGACGAGACGAGCGGCAGCCCGTCCGGCAGGGCATCCGCCCGCGGGATCGCACCAAGGGCCGGGTGGTCGCGATAGAGCCGTGCGGCGGGCTTCGCCGCTTCCTCGATCCGGGCGATGATGTCGCTCATGCGGCCGAAATCGTTCAGATGGGTAACCCAACGCACCAGCGCCCAGGCAATCAGCGCGATATCGGCCAGCGTCGCCACGAACAGGAGCACCCGCGAGTTGTCCGGATAAAGCCCCGCCGACAGGCCGATGATTCCGACGATGCTGAACAGGAACGAGCCGATGAAGACCGAAACGGCGGTCTGCGCGGTGCGATCCTCCTCGAGCAGGCGGGTGGCGCGCGGCGTGGCGTTCGAGGTGGCCGAGCCATAGGCGCCGACGATGATCGACATCGAGAAGGTGGTCACTGCCAGCATCGAGGTGGCAATGATGTTCAGCAGTTCGTCGACCGACCCCGATGCCAGGTCGATCTGCGGCACATAGGGCAGGACCCGGCCCATGAAGGGCGCGACCAGTGCCAGCACCACCCCGGCAAGGCTGTAGAGGATGACCCGCACCCACATCTTGCGCAGCTGCTCGCGCAGCCGCTGAATCCATCCCCTGTCGCGCCAGCTGGTCACTGCCTGTCCATCCTGCGGCCTGCCCTGTCCCTGCGACCTTGTTCGCGGAAAAGGCTGGATACTGCAAGGCAGAGGGCTCATGGCACCGGGTTTGCCGCAGGGCGAGGGGGCCCGTGAAATTACCGTGTGCGCGGGTGCCTTCGCCCTGCTGCGGTTCGCCATCGTCGATGGACCGCCAGACGCAAGTGGGTATCGCGGCGCAGCATCTCGGTTTCCTTGTCCGGATCAGCCCAGCAGGATCGCCCTGAAATCATTCACATTGGTCAGCGTCGGTCCGGTACGGATCAGCGTGCCGAGCCGGTCGAAGAGGCTGTAGCTGTCATGGCCGTCCAGATGATCGCGCGGGCTCAGCCCGGCCTTGCCCGCCGCGGCAAGCGTATCCGGCCCGATCATCGCCCCGGCGGCGTCCTCGGTGCCGTCGATGCCGTCGGTATCGGCGGCCAGTGCATGAATGCCCGGATGACCGTTCAGCGCGAGTGCGAGGCTCAGCAGGAACTCGGTATTCCGTCCGCCCCGGCCGGGCGTCCTGTCGCCGATGGTCACGGTCGCCTCACCGCCCGAGAGCAGCACGGCGGGCGCCTTGACCGGCGTGCCATGCAGGGCGCCGGCACGGGCAATCCCGGCCAGGACGATGCCCAGTTGCGCCGCCTCGCCCTCCAGCGCGTCACCCAGCAGCAGGGGCGTGATCCCGGCGGCGCGGGCGACATCCGCCGCTGCCTCCAGCGACATCTGCGGCGTGGCGATCATGCGGCAATCGGGGGTGAACGCCGGCTGAGCCACCGGAGGGCGCAGCAGGATCTCGCGCGCGGCAAGGGGCAGGTTCGGCCCCAGCCGTGCCACCAGGGGCGACAGGTTCTCGCCCGCCGAAGGATCGGGCACCGTCGGACCCGAGGCGATCGCCGCCGGGTCGTCCCCCGGCACGTCGGAGATCGCCAGCGTCACCAGCCGCGCCGGTGCCGCCGCCTGCGCCAACCTGCCGCCCTTGATCCGCGACAGGCGGCGGCGCACCCGGTTCATCTCCTCGATGGTCAGGCCCGAGGCCAGCAGCAGCCGGTTGACCGCGCGCTTGTCCTCCAGCGTCAACGGCGGCTCGGGCAATGTCATCAGCGCCGAGCCGCCGCCCGAGATCAGCGCAAGCACCAGATCATCCCGCCCGGCCCGTTGCGCGGTCTCGAGGATCTCGACGGCAGCCCTGTGCCCGGCCTCGTCCGGAACAGGATGCGCGGCTTCGCGCACCGTGATCCGCTCGGTCGGCACCCCATGGCCATAGCGGGTCACGACCACGCCCGACAGGTCCACATCCGGCCAGGCCCGTTCCACCGCCCGCGCCATGGCGGCGGCGGCTTTCCCGGCCCCCACCACGATGCAGCGACCGGCGGGCTTTTCGGGCAGGTGACGGGCGAGGACCGTGGCGGGATCCGCCGCCGCGATCGCCGCATCCAGCATCTGCCGCAGCAGCGCCTGTGCTTCCGCGTCCCGCATGGCGACCTCAGACATTCTCGCGGCGAATGGCTTCGCAGACCGCATCGGTGACCTCTTGGGTATTGGCGCTGCCACCGACATCCGGGGTCAGCACGCCATCGGCGCAGACCTTTTCCACCGCCCGCATCAGCCGTTCGGCAGCCGCCGGCTCGCCCAGGTGCTCCAGCATCTGCGCGGCGGTCCAGAAGGTGGCGACCGGGTTGGCGATGCCCTTGCCGGTGATGTCGAAGGCCGAGCCGTGGATCGGCTCGAACATCGAGGGGAAGCGCTTTTCCGGGTCGATATTGGCGGTCGGCGCGACGCCCAGGCTGCCGGCCAGCGCCCCGGCCAGATCCGACAGGATATCCGCGTGCAGGTTGGTGGCGACGATGGTGTCGAGCGAGGCCGGGTTCTTCACCATCCGCACCGTCATCGCATCGACCAGCATCTTGTCCCAGGTCACATCGGGGAATTCCTTGGACACCTCGGCGGCGATTTCGTCCCACATCACCATGCCATGGCGTTGGGCATTGGACTTGGTCACCACGGTCAGGAACTTGCGGGGCCGCGACTGCGCCAGCTTGAAGGCGTAGCGCATGATCCGCGTGACGCCGGCGCGGGTGAAGATGGCGACCTCGGTGCCGACCTCTTCGGGCAGGCCCTTGTGGGCGCGGCCGCCATGGCCGGAATATTCGCCTTCCGAGTTTTCGCGCACGATCACCCAGTCCAGATCGCCCGGTCCGACCCCGGCCAGCGGCGAGGTGATGCCGGGCAGGATCTTCGTTGGCCGCACATTGGCGTATTGGTCGAAACCCTGGCAGATCGGCAGGCGCAGCCCCCAGAGGGTCACATGGTCCGGCACATCCGGCGCGCCGACTGCACCGAAGAAGATCGCGTCGAAGGCCTTCAGCTGCTCGGGCCCATCCTCGGGCATCAGCGCCCCGGTCTTCTTGTAGCGGTCCGAGCTCCAGTCGAACTCGGTCACGTCAAAGTCGAAGCCGCCATCGCGGCGGGCCAGCGCCTCCAGCGCCTGCAGCCCGGCGGCGATGACCTCGGGGCCGATGCCATCGGCGGGAATGGCGGCGATCTTGTAGGTCTTCATCTCTCTGTCCTCATTCGGGTTCATGAGACGAAGCTGCGCCCGGCACGGCGATTCCTCAATTTGCGTGGAATTATATACAGAAGTGAGATAATCTGCCGGCGGAGGCGATCATGGATATCCAGCAGATCAGGTGTTTCCTCGCCGTGGCCGAGGAATTGCATTTCGGGCGCGCGGCGCAGGCGATGGACATGTTGCCGGCCTCGCTCAGCCGGCAGATCCGCTTGCTCGAGGATCGGTTCGAGACCCGGCTGTTCCAGCGCACCACCCGCAACGTCGCGTTGACCGAGGCCGGGATGGCCGTCCTTGACGATGCCCGCGCCCTTGTCGCGCAGGCCGATCGCTTCGAGCAGCGCATCCGGGCGGTCAGGCGCAGCGAAACCGCCGTGCTGAAGGTTGGGGCCATAGACAGCGCCGCCGCCGGGTTGATGCCGCAACTGCTGCAACTGCTGCGCGCGCACCGTCCCGAGATCGACGTGCAGCTGGTCGAGCAGAAGACCATGCACCTGCTGCCCCGCATCCTCAGCGGCAGTCTGGATATCGCCTTCTGCCGCCCGCCCGATATCCGCGACCCGAAGATCCACTTCCAGACGCTGTTCTTTGAAACGGCGGTCGTTGCCTTGCCCGAGACGCATCCCCTGGCAGGTCGTGCCGAACTGACGGTCGAGGATCTGGCCGACGTGCCGCTGATCGTCCCCGATCGCCGCTCGCGTCCGCATTCCCACGACCTCACCATCAAGCTGTTCACCGATGCCGGGCTGACCGCGCGGATCGCCCAGATCGCCGAGGAAAAGCACACCATTGTCAATCTGGTGGCGACGGGAACGGGGCTGGCCATCGTGCCGAAATGGGCCTCGCGCATTGCCGTGCCCGGGGTCCGCTTCGTGCCGCTGCTGCTGCCCGAGGGCACGATGCGCGGCAAGCTGATCCTGGCCGCAGCCTGGGCGCGAGGCACCCGCGACGAGCAGCGCGATGCGCTGCTGGCGGTGCTGGACGAGAACCTGCAGGCTCTCGAAGAGACCGCCTGAGGCGCGGCGCGATCCGCAATTATCACGGATAATAATATAATTTCTGGCAGATTCCCTGCCGGAAGCCGCCTGCCTAAGCCGGTGACGATCCATCCCCTGTCGCGGGGGCCGGAACCGGAACTCGGGAGGAAACCTTGGACCCTGCAACCATCACCCTGCTGCTCTTGCTCTTCGCGATCATCATGTTCGTGTGGGAGCGGATTCCCCTTGCCCTGACAGCGATGATCGTCTGCGTCGCCCTCGTGCTGACAGGCGTCTTGGACGCGGGCGAGGCCTTTGACGGCTTCGTCAACAGCAATGTCATCCTGTTCGTGGACATGTTCATCATCGGCGGGGCGCTGTTCCAGACCGGCATGGCGGCCAAGATCGGCGGGCTGGTCACGCGCTTTGCCCGGACCGAGCGGCAGCTGGTCGTGGCCATCATGCTGATCACTGGGCTGATGTCGGGCTTCCTGTCGAATACCGGCACCGCCGCCGTGCTGATCCCGGTGGTGATCGGCATTGCCGCGAGGTCCGGTTTCGCGCGCTCGCGCCTCTTGATGCCGATTGTCTTCGCGGCGGCCATGGGTGGCAATCTCAGCCTGATCGGCGCACCCGGCAACATGATCGCGCAGGCGGCGCTGCAGGAAAGTGGGCTCAGCTTCGGCTTCTTCGAATATGGGCTTGTCGGCCTGCCGATCCTGCTGGCGGGCATCCTGTTCGTCGCCACCATCGGCTTCCGCCTGCTGCCCGATCACAAGGTCGAAGAGATGGCCGTGGACAGTCAGACCGCGGCGACGGCCGCTGTTCCGCAATGGAAGAAGTCCGCCTCGCTGGTCGTGTTGGTGGTCACCATCCTCTGCATGATCTTCGAGGCGCAGATCGGCATTCGCCTGCATATCACGGGCGCGATCGGGGCCATCGTGCTGATCCTCCTGGGGGTGATCAGCGAGGAACAGGCCTATCGCTCGATCGACGCCAAGACCATCTTCCTCTTCGGCGGCATCTTGTCGCTGGCGACGGCGATGGAAAAGACCGGGGCGGGTCAGGTCATTGCCGAAACCGTGCTGGGCGTGACCGGGCCGGAGACGCCGATGTTCGTCTTCCTGCTTGTCATCTTCCTCCTGGCCGTGGTGATGACGAATTTCATGTCGAACACCGCGACGACCGCGCTGCTGGTGCCAATCAGCCTGTCGATCTCGGCCCAGATCGGTGCCGACCCGCGCGCCGTGCTGATGGCCACGGTGATCGGCGGATCGCTGGCCTATGCGACGCCGATCGGGATGCCGGCCAACGTCATGGTGCTGGGGCCGGGCAGGTATACCTTCATGGACTACACCAAGGCCGGGCTGCCGCTGATCCTCGTCTCGACGGTCGTCGCCATGATCCTGCTGCCGATCCTGTTCCCGTTCTTTCCCTAGGGCCGCCCTGGCTGGATCGCCACCGGGATTCTTCTCGCGGGATAAACAGACGCCGGGCCATTCCGCCCGGCGTCTTCATGTCTTGGTGCCCTATTCCGCAGCGCGTTTGGGCAGGACCCAGTTCGGGCGCGGGAAGTGGCAGGTATAGCCATTGGGGATGCGCTCGAGATAGTCCTGATGCTCGGGCTCGGCTTCCCAGAAGGCGCCGACCGGCTCGACCTCGGTCACCACCTTGCCCGGCCAGAGACCCGAGGCATCGACATCCGCGATCGTGTCCAGCGCCGTCCGGTGCTGGTCTTCCGATGTGTAATAGATCGCCGAGCGATAGCTGGTACCGCGGTCATTCCCCTGCCGGTCGCGGGTGGTCGGATCGTGGATCTGGAAGAAGAATTCCAGCAATGCGCGATAGCTGGTCTTCGCGGGGTCGAACAGGATCTCGATCCCCTCGGCATGGCTGCCGTGGTTGCGATAGGTCGCGTTCGCCACATCGCCGCCGGTATAGCCGACGCGAGTCGCGGTGACGCCCGGCAGGCGCCGGATCAGATCCTGCATGCCCCAGAAGCAGCCCCCGGCCAGAACAGCACGTTCGCTCATCACTTGCCCTCCGCCTGATCGAGATAATCGCCGTAACCTTCGGCCACCATTTCGTCCTTCGGGACGAAACGAAGGCTGGCCGAGTTGATGCAATAGCGCAGTCCGCCCATCTCGCGCGGCCCATCGGGGAAGACATGGCCCAGATGGCTGTCTCCATGGGCCGAACGGACCTCGGTGCGGATCATGCCATGGGTGGTGTCGCGCAACTCGTTCACGTTGGCTTCGACGATCGGCTTCGAGAACGACGGCCAGCCGCAGCCCGAGTTGAACTTGGCAGAGGACGCAAACAGCGGCTCGCCCGAGACGATGTCGACATAGATGCCCGGCTCGAAGTGATGGTCATACTCGCCGGTAAAGGCGCGCTCGGTGCCGTTCTCCTGCGTCACGCGATACTGTTCCGGGGTCAGGCGGGAAATGGCGTCGTCGGATTTCGTGTAGCTCATCTTTGGTCCCCTTGTTGTTCGCTGCCGGATATGTAGGCAGGCCAGCCGCAAATTTCCAATGGGCTCGCAGGATCGTTTCTCCCCCCGTCGGCTCAACCCACCGGCTGGACTGTCCGGCCGGCCTCCAACTCGGCCATCAGCGCCTCGATCCGGCGCTTGCGCTCCCTAGCCTCGGCGATCAGCGCGATGATCGCCTCGCGCTTCTTGCCCAGAAGCGCCAGCGCGTCGGTACAGGAGACGATATGCTCACCGGTGCCGATCTCGACATCGGAGATCTCGCGCAGGGTGAAGCCAAGGCTCTGCGCCTGCTCGATGAACTGCAGCAGGGTGATCAGCCTCGTGTCATAGTCGCGGTAGCCATTCGGACCGCGCTCTGCCGCCGGAATGATCCCTTCACGCTCGTAGAACCTGATGCGCGAGGTGGTGACGCCCGCGGCTTTCGCGATTTCTCCGATTTTCATGGCGAGGGCCCTTGACCTTAAACCTAGGTTCAAACCCTATATAGGCTGCGAACCGAGATCAAGGATCGCAACCATGCTGGATTTCTCGCAGAACCCGACGCTTTTCGACCCGCTGACCCTGCCCAACGGCCAGGTCATCCCCAACCGCATCGCCAAGGCGGCGATGGAGGAAAACATGGCCGACCGCCGGCATCTGCCGGGCGCCGACCTGCTGGGCCTTTACCGGCAATGGGGCGAGGGCGGGGCGGGCATGATCATGACCGGCAATGTCATGGTGGCCGCCGATGCCGTTACCGGGCCGGGCGGGGTGATCCTCGACGCGCGCCAGCCGCTGGACCCGTTCCGGGCCTGGGCCGAAGCGGGCAAGGCCCATGGCGCGCGGATGTGGATGCAGATCAACCATCCGGGCCGGCAGGTCTATGTCGCCACCAACCCGGAAGCCATCGCGCCTTCTGCCGTTCCGGTTGAGATCGCGGGCTATTCCAAGCTTTTCACCAAGCCCCGCGCGATGACCGAGGCCGATATAGCCCGCGTCATTGGCCAGTTTGCCGAGACGGCGGCACTGGCTGAAAAGGCCGGGTTCGACGGGGTGCAGATCCATGCCGCCCATGGCTATCTGCTGAGCCAGTTCCTGTCGCCGCTGACCAACCAGCGCGAGGATCGCTGGGGTGGCAGCCTTGAAAACCGCGCCCGCATCCTGATCGAGATAGTTCGCGCCACCCGCGCCCGCGTCAGCCCCGGCTTCGGGGTGGGGGTCAAGCTGAACTCGGCCGACTTCCAGAAGGGCGGGTTCGAGGCGGCGGATGCCGTGGCCGTGGTGCAGCTGCTGAACGGTGAGGCGGTGGACCTCGTGGAAATCTCGGGAGGGAGTTACGAAAGCCCGGCCATGCAAGGCCGGCCCGCCAGCGCCAGCACCCGGGCGCGCGAAGCCTATTTCGTCGATTTCGCCCGCGACATCGTGACGGTTGCGCAAATGCCGATCATGGTGACCGGGGGCATCCGGCGCCTCGCCACCGCCGACGATGCGCTGGCGCCCGAGGACGGTCGCGCCGGTGTGGCGATGGTCGGTATCGCGCAGGCGATGGCCTATGCGCCCGACCTGCCGAAGCAGTGGCGCCGGGCCGAGCGCGTGGTGGACGTGCCGGTGGTGCGCTGGAAAAGCAAACCGCTTGCCGGCCTTGCCACCATGGCGCTGGCCAAGCTGCAATTGCAACGCATGGGCAAGGGCCGCGCGCCGACCTTCAGTGCATGGGCACCCGGCGTGGTGATCCGCGACCAGATCCGCACGCGGCTTCGCAACCGCCAGTATCGCAACTGGTTGAGCCAGCGCGCCGAGCGGTGAGGGCTGCGGCAAGTCCCGGCATGGGGCAGGGGAGGGGCGGCAGCAAGACGCATGGCAAGGTAGCGTTGCGCCTGCAGGAGATCGGGCATCGCACGCACCCTTATCGCAGCTGCCGTCCGAACCCTTATGCCAACGCGGGCTGCCTGCCAGTTACTGAGCGTTTAGAATGAGGACCTTTCTTGCAGGCGAGGTCATAGACACCCAGACAGAACGCCCCGGGTAGGCGCGCTGTCCGATGTCGCAGGGGGTGCTCCAACAGGGCTGCACGATTACCTGCCCAGGACTACTTATGGCCCAGCAGCGCAACAATTTCTCGGCTGTGCGAATCAGCCTAACGATACATCCTTTGGTTGCAATAAGCACTGTGGTCAGGCTGCTACATGGCAAGGCAGGTTACCGGCGACCGACAGTTTCCTACCCTCGGAACAGTATCGAGGGGCAGGTGACGTTACGGCATGAAACGAGGGTCAAGTCGCCAGGGAAATTTTAATCGTTTGTTAAGAAACGATTTTTTATCAAGCAATATTAACCATTTGCACTCTGTGCAGAGGTGCAGGACTGCAACACTGGCTATTTAGCCAAGTAGGCAATTCGGCAAACACCTGCTCAAAGCACCTCAACATGGTTAACTTTTTGTTGATTGGTCCGCCGCGAGCCGGCGGACACCGGGGGACGGGGTAACTATTTTGCTGGCAGCAACTGACCTTGGCGTCAGCTGCGGCTTCGACGGACCGAATAATACCCGTTCAGGTTGCGCCGCTTCGCCGACGCAGCAGGAGCGGCCCTTGTTCTGGCCGCGCGAGACCGCGCTTGAACCGGCAGTCGCCGGCACAGATGCGCTGACCCTGTATCCGCAGGGCTGCCGGATCGCCATGCGGCATCCTGTCCTGTCCGAGGGTCACCCCCAACTTCGCCAGCCTCGTCACCAGACCCAGTTCGGCGAGACGTTCACCATAGAGTCCAAGAAGATCTACCCGGCCGTGCCCTGCACCGCGCCGGCCGCGTCGGAGAGCTGAGCCATGTCCATCGGTAAATTCTTGCGTTCCAGCTCTCGCACCGACAGCCCCGCCGAGATCGAGCCCACCACGAAGCGCGCTGGCTGGTCAGCCGCGCTTGGCCGTCACGCCTCGGCCCTGCGCCGCGCTGCCGCCGCCGCCCTGATTGCGGTGGGGGGGCTCGCGGGAACGGCGGACACGGCTTCGGCACAGATTGTTGATTTCCACCCAGAACTGACCCGGGTTTTCCATCGAGAATTGACCCACCTTGAGATTATGTTGGTCGGGTCATGACCGGGTCAAGACATCAGAGGTCTCCTTCTTTTTTCTGGTCGCAGCAGCCGAGCTTGCCTTGAAGCGGAAGCTGTCATTGCCGGTTTCCAGGATGTGACAGCGGTGGGTCAGGCGATCGAGTAGCGCGGTGGTCATCTTGGCATCGCCAAAGACCGTCGCCCATTCGCTGAAGCTGAGATTGGTGGTGATGATGACGCTTGTGCGTTCGTAAAGCTTGCTCAGCAGGTGAAAGAGCAATGCGCCGCCTGATGCGCTGAACGGCAGGTATCCCAACTCGTCCAGGATCACGAGATCCAGCCGCATCAGGGTTTCAGCCAGTTGGCCGGTCCTGCCTCTCGCTTTCTCCTGCTCGAGCGTGTTGACCAGTTCTATGGTCGAGAAGAACCGGACCTTACGGCGATGATGCTCGATGGCCTGAATGCCAATGGCGGTTGCGACATGGGTCTTCCCGGTGCCTGGGCCGCCGATCAGGACAATGTTCTCGGCGCCGCCCATGAACTCGCAGCGATGCAGCTGGCGCACAGTCGCCTCATTGACTTCGCTGGCCGAGAAGTCGAAGCCTGACAGGTCCTTATAGGCGGGAAAGCGGGCGATCTTCATGTGATAGGCGACTGAGCGAACTTCTCGCTCGGCCATTTCGGCCTTCAGCAGTTGGGTGAGGATCGGCACGGCGCTTTCGAAGGCTGGTGCGCCTTGCTCGATCAGATCGGTGACGGCTTGCGACATGCCATGCATCTTGAGGCTGCGGAGCATGATCACGATGGCGCCGCTGGCAGGATCATGACGCATGGCGGCCTCCGGTCATGTGCGCGCGCAAGCCATCATAGCGTTCGACATTGGCCTTGGGCTCTCGGCGCAGATGCAGAGCCTGGGGCGTGTCGATGGGTGGTCCGTCGGTCTTTCCGTCGATCAGGCGGTGCAAAATGTTCAGCACATGGGTCTTGGTCGCGACGCCCTCGGACAGGGCAAGTTCGACCGCGGTCAGCACCGCTTGCTCGTCGTGATGCAGGACCAAGGCCAGGATATCGACCATCTCGCGATCACCGCCAATCCGCCGTAGCATCTGCTCCTGCAGCCGTTTGAAGGCAGCGGGCAACTCGGCAAACGGGGCTCCGTTGCGCAGGGCACCGGGTTTGCGCTGGATGACGGCGAGGTAATGCCGCCAGTCGTAGATGGTGCGCGGCGGCAGGTGGTGCGAGCGCTCGATCACCCGCTCATGCTCGCACAAAATCTGCCCTTCGGCGGCAATGACCAGGCGCTCGGGATAGATCCTGAGGCTCACAGGGCGATTGGCAAAAGACGCCGGCACGCTGTAGCGATTGCGCTCGAAGCTGATCAGGCAGGTCGGTGAGACGCGCTTGCTTTGCTCGACAAAGCCATCGAAGGCAGGCGGCAGGGCCATCAGCGCGGCCTGCTCCTCGGTCCAGGCATCGGCGATGCTGCCGGCACGGGTTCCATGTGGGATCTCCCGCCACAGTTCCATGCAGCGCTGCTCCAGCCAGGCGTTCAGGGCTGCCAGGTCCGGGAAGTTGGGCATTGGCTGCCACAGCCGCGGGCGCGCATCCTGGACGTTCTTCTCGACCTGTCCCTTCTCCCAGCCCGACGCCGGATTGCAGAATTCCGGCTCGAAGACATAGTGATTGGCCATGGCGAGGAAGCGCATATTGACCTGACGCTCCTTGCCGCGGCCAACGCGATCCACAGCGGTCCTCATGTTGTCGTAGATTCCCCGCCCAGGAACGCCGCCGAAGACGCGAAAGCCATGCCAATGGGCGTCGAACAGCATCTCGTGGGTTTGCAGCAGATAGGCGCGAACCAGGAAAGCCCGGCTGTGTGACAGCTTGATATGGGCGACTTGCAGCTTGGTGCGTTCTCCGCCCAACACCGCGTAATCCTCGCTCCAGTCGAACTGGAAGGCCTCCCCCGGGCGGAAGGCCAGCGGCACGAAGGTACCGCGTCCCGTGGTCTGCTGCTCGCGTTGCCGGTCGGCGCGCCAGTCACGAGCAAAGGCGGCGACGCGATTGTAGGAACCGGTATAGCCGAGCGCGACCAGATCGGCGTAGAGTTGCTTCAATGTCCGGCGCTGCTTGCGCGACTTCGTCGTCTCAGTCTTCAGCCAAGCCGCGAGCTTCTCGGCGAACGGATCGATCTTGCTCGGGCGCTCAGGCACCGAGAACTTCGGCTCGATCGTGCCCGCGTTCAGATACTTCTTGATGGTGTTCCGAGATAGCCCGGTCCGGCGGGCTATCTCGCGGATCGGCAGCTTCTCACGCAGCGCCATCCGCCGGATGATATTCAAAAGTCCCATGTGGATCACTCCGTTGCTCCCCGCCGCTGATCGCGTTGGGGAAGGGTCACATGGGTCAAATCTCAATGGAAATTACGCGCCAACCCGGGTCAGTTCTGGGTGGAAATCAACACTGATCACCCTGACCCCAGGCGTGGCACCCACGCCGGCTGCCGGCTCGATCACCATGAACCCGGACGGCAGCATCACGGTCGCCCCCGGCACCACCGCCGGCACCTATAGCTACCCCTATACCATCTGCGAGAACCTGAATCCCGATAACTGCTCGACCGCGACGGCGACCGTAACCGTTGGCATGTCGATCATCGAAGCGGTGGACGACGAACTGTCCGACCAGCCCGTCGCGGGCGAGGGCGGCGGCGACCTGCCCTCGGTTCTGCTGAATGACACGCTGAACGGCGTGGCGGTCGATCCGGCGCTGATCACCCTGACCCCGGGCACCGCGCCGGCGCCGGCCGCCGGCAGGATCATCATGAACCCGGACGGTACCATCACGATTGACCCCGGGACCACCGCCGGCACCTATACTTACGAGTATACGATCTGCGAGAACCTGAACCCCGAGAACTGTTCGACCGCGACGGCGACCATCCTGGTCACCGAATCGGGGATCATGCTCGACAAGATCGCGACGCTGGATGATGGCGGGGACGGGGTGGCCAATGTCGGCGACCGCATCACCTATGCCTTCACCGTCCGCAATACTGGCACCGTGCCGCTGACCGATGTGACCGTCAGTGACCCGCTGGTGACGGTCAGCGGCGGCCCGATCGCCAGCCTGGCGGCAGGGGCCACGGATAGCACCACTTTCAGTGCCGTCCATGTGCTGACGCAGGAAGACCTGGATGCCGGCCGGTTCGAGAACTCGGCCAGCGCCTCGGGTATCGATCCCTTTGGCGTGACCTATACCGATGTCTCGGACGACCCGGCCAACCCCACAAATGCCGACCCCGATGACGATGGCAACCCGGATGATCCGACCATCGTCCTGCTGCCCGCCATGCCCGAACTGTCGGTCGAGAAAAGCGCGACCCTGAACGATGGCGGCGATGGCATTGCCGAGCTGGGCGATACCATCAGCTACAGCTTCACCGTCATCAACACCGGCAATGTCACCCTGACCGATGTCAGCATTGATGACGATCTGGTCGCCGTCACCGGCGGACCGATCGCGAGCATGGCCCCGGGCGACCGCGACGAGACCACCTTCACCGCTGTCTATGCGCTGACCCAGGCCGATCTCGATCGCGGCCGTGTCGACAACATCGCGACCGCCTCGGGCACCGATCCGCAGGGCGCACGCGTGACCGACCTGTCCCACGACCCCACCGACCCGGATGCAGGCCCCGACGGGCCGACTGTGATGCTGCTCATCACCGACGATCCCGAGCTTGATGCCTCGAAATCGGTCAGCAACCAGAACCCGCAAATGGGCGAGATCATCACCTATACGCTGACCTTCGAGAATACCGGCACGGTCGATGCCATCGACGTCCGGATCCTCGACGAGCTGCCGCCGGCGGTGCAATACGTGCCCGACAGCGCCCGGATCGCGGGCGAGGAGGTCGATCCCGTGGTCGCTGGCCGCAGCCTGGTCTGGTCGCCCGTGGACATCGCCCTGGGCGAGAGCCTGGTCATCACCTTCGATGCGCGGGTGACCACGATGGAGGCCGGCGAGACGGCGGTGAACCGGACCTGGGCCACCGATGACGAGGGCAATACCATCTCGGACGTGGCCGAGGCCGAGATCACCCGGCGCGCTGAACATGTGTTCGATTGCAGCGATGTGATCGGCAAGGTCTTCGACGACCGCGACATGGACGGCTATCAGGACGAGGGCGAGACCGGTATTGCCGGCGCCCGGGTCGTGACGCTGGCGGGCGAGCTGATCACCACCGACGAGCATGGCCGCTTCAGCCTGCCCTGCGCGGCGCTGCCGGGCGGCACCGGCGAGAACATCTCGCTGAAGCTCGACACCCGCTCGCTGCCGACGGGCTATCGCGTCACCACGGAAAACCCGCGCGTGGTGCGGGCGACGGCGGGCAAGATGGTGCGCATCAACTTCGGCGTCTCGATCGGCAAGGTTACCGATGTGGACCTGATGGATGCCGCCTTCCAGCCCGGCTCGGCCGAGATGACCCGACCGCTCAGCGATGGCATCGCCCAACTGGTCGAGAGCATCCGCAGCACACCGGGAATGATCCGCCTCTCCTATTACCACCGGGGCGAGGACCGGCGGCTGATCGATGCGCGACTGGATGCGGTCGAGCAGCTGCTGACCGATCTGTGGCGGGATCGCGGGCGCTACAAGTTGAATATCGAGCGCACCTCGAAGCAGATTCAGTGAGGCACGGCACATGTTGAACCCCAGAATGATCACGCGCCTGCTCTGCGGCACTGCCCTGCTGACCCTGATGGCAAGCGGCGTGCTGGCGCAGCCGATCCCCGATGCCGACTGCTCACTGGCGGGCGGTACGCTGCCCGAAGCCTGCGAGCGGCCGGAGGCCGGCACCGCCGTCACCATGCCGGCGGGCGAGAATACCGAGATGGTCGCCGGCCCGCCGCCCTCGATGGGGGGCACCGGCTTCCAGATCGTCATCGATGGCGCCCCGGTCTCGGGCGATCCCGATGTCGAGGACGTCATCCGGCAGACCGACCTGGCGCTGGACGCAGCCGACATCAAGGTCAGCTTCGACAGCCTCGGCGCCAAGAAACGGCTGGATGTGCAGCGCAGCGATTCCGATCGCCCGCTGGAGCCGGGCGAGACGGTCACCGTTACCAGCCGGCTGAACTATCCCGCCTATGTCAGCAAGGGCGAGATCCGGGTCATCGACCGCGCCGGTCGCGGCTCGTCCGGGCGCACGCTGGCCATCCTGCCGATCGATCCGAACGGCCAGGCCAGCTTCGCCATGCCCGAGGGCGACCGCATCGTCATCGTCCACCGCGTCTATGACGCACGTGGCCGCTATGACGAGACCGTGGATATCCCGCTGTCCATCGCCGATGATCGCGGGCTGTCGGAACTGGCCGAGGAAGGCACCGACGCCACCGCCCGCCGCGCCATCCCGGTGCAGGGCGGCGCGGTCACCGTCTCGGGCGAGAATGTCGATCCCGACGGCACCGTCTATGCCCTGGGCGAGGCGATCCGCCCTGCCTCCAAAGGCAACTTTGCCCTGCAGCGCATCCTGCCGGTGGGCGAGCATGCCATCGAGGTCAAGGTCGTCGATCCGGTGCAGGAGCTGAGCTTCTCGCGCGATATCGAGATCCCGCGCTATGACATGTTCTACACCGCCCTGACCGATGCCACGGTGGGGGTGAAGGATATCGACGGCAGCCGCGACACCTATACCGAGGGGCGGCTGGCCTTCTATGTGAACGGCTACAATGCCAACGGGGTCGAGTTCACCGTCGCTGCCGATACCCGTGACAATGACATCCGCGATCTCTTCTCCAGCTTCGACGAGAAGGACCCCTCGAGCCTGCTGCGCCGGATCGATCCCAATGAATATTACCCGACCTATGGCGACGGTTCGTCCATCGTCGAGGACGCCCCGACCCAGGGCAAGATCTATGTCCGGGTCGAGAAGGACAAGAATTACGCCGTCTGGGGCAATTCGCAGGCCGAGCTGAAGAATACCGAATACCTGCGCAACGAACGCGTGCTCTATGGTGCCAATGCGCATTGGGAATCGCAGGCCCAGACCAGCCATGGCGAGCCCCGTGCGCAGGCGACGTTCTATGCCGCGCGCCCCGACAACCTGCCGCAGCGCGACGTGCTGCGCGGCACCGGCGGCTCGATCTATTTCCTCAGCCGGCAGGACATCACCCGCGGCTCGGAGGTGGTCAGCGTCGAGCTGCGTGATCCCGATAGCGGCCGGGTGATCGACCGCCGCTATCTGGTGGCCGGCACCGATTACGAGGTGAATTACCTGCAGGGCAGCATACGCCTGGCGCAACCGCTGCAATCTTCCTCGGGCGGTGGCGTGGTCGTCACCAATCCGGGCGGCGATGCCGAACTGAACCTTGTGGTTCAATACGAATATACCCCGGTCGGGCTTTCGGTCGAGGGTGCCACGCTGGGGGGGCGGGTCGAGGGCTGGGTGACGGATGAGCTGCGTCTCGGCGCCACCGCCCAGAAAGAGGATACCGGCACCGCCGATCAGAAGGCTTTCGGTGCCGACCTGCACTATCGCCTCGGCGAGAACAGCTATGTCGAGGCCGAGTATGCCAAAAGCGAGGGGCCGGGCTATGGCTTCCGCAGCTCGACCGATGGCGGGCTCATCTATGACACGACCGATGCCGATGACGGCACCGGACGGGCCTTCCGGCTGGAGACCGAGCTGGACCTGCAGGAACTGGGGCTGACAACCGAAGGCACGGTCTCGGCCTATTTCGAGGACCGGCAGGCGGGCTTCACCTCGCTTGACTATACCGTCGGCACCGGCGAGCGGCTCTGGGGGTTTGACGTCGATATCCAGGCTTCCGAGCGGCTGGCCTGGCGGGTCTATGCCGAGGATTTCCGCAACGATCAGGACCGCCGCGACAGCGAGGCCGGGGCGGAAGTGCTGTGGAGCCCGGACAGCGTGAACACGCTGGCGCTCGGCGTCGAGCATGTCCGCCGCCGCAGCCCCGAAGAGACCGGCAACCGCACCGACATGGCGCTGCGCTATACCCGCCAGGTCACCCCGCGCTTCAGCTGGTCGCTTCTGGCGCAAGCCACCCTGGCCCATGAGGGGCTCGAGCGGAACAACCGCCTTGGCGTCGGGGTCGAGCGCGACTTCGGCAATGGCTGGACCGTGGCCGGCGAGGTCTCGGACGGCACGCTTGGCGTCGGTGCCGATATCCGCGCCGAATACGAGCGCGAGGATGGCAGCAGCCTCTACTTTGGCTACGAGCTCGATCCGGATGACTTCGACCGCACCGGCACCTTCGACAGCTTGAGCGAAAGCAAGGGCAAGTTCGTCTTCGGCGGTCGCCGGCAGGTGAACGACACCACCGCCTTCTATGGCGAGAACACCTATGACATCGAGAGCGACCGCGATTCGCTGACCAGCAGCTATGGCGTCGATTACAGCCCCGACCAGTTCCTGACCTACAGCTTCGGGCTGGATGTGGGCCAGATCCGCGATGATCGCAGCGGCGATTTCAAGCGCCATGCCATCAGTCTCGGCGCGAAGTACGAGGACGAACAGCTGACCGCCTCGGGCCGGCTCGAATTCCGCCGCGAGCGGGGTGACGAGATCGTGCCCCCCCCGCGTGGATGACCGCGATGCCGACACCATCCTGTTGACCGCGAACGCCACCTACAAGATCGACGAGTCCCGCACGCTCTTGGGCTATGTCGATCTCGCCGATACCGATACCGACGAAAGCTCGATCCGCGATGGGCGGCTGACCGATGTGGTCGTGGGCTATGCGGTGCGGCCGGTGACCAATGACCGCTTCAACATGCTGTTCAAGTATCGCTACTACTACGACATGTATGGCCAGACCGTCGACGGCACCGACAATCGTGGCCCGCGCCAGAAGAGCCATATCTTCACCGTCGATGCCGAATATGACCTGAACCAGCAGTGGTCGCTCGGTGGCAAACTGGGCGGGCGGCTGTCGGAAAGCGCCTCGACCAGTTCCTCGGGCTTCTATGACAATGACGCCTGGCTCGCGGTGGTCAATGCCCGCTACCACCTGGTGCACAACTGGGACATCCTGCTGGAAGCCCGCGCCCTGCATCTCGAACAGGCGAAAACCACCGAGCTTGGCGTCCTTGCCGCCGCCTACCGCCACTTTGGCAACAATATGGAAGTCGGGGTCGGCTATAACTTCGGAGACTATTCCGACGACCTCGCCGACCTCACCCGCGACGACAAGGGCCTCTTCCTCAACGTCATCGCAAAGTTCTGATCAGACCACAGAAAAAAGACACAAACAGGCCCGCGGAAGAAAAACCGCGGGCTTTGTTCCATCCGCAGGCCCTGCACGGCGCGAGCCGGCCTCGTCAGGCCGCACGGTCCGCAAGATCGCCCGTCGCCTGCTCGGCAATCGAACTCAGCATCGCGCGAGTGGGGCGGGTGCGGGCAAGCACGTTCAGCCCTTGCGCCACGCAGACCAGGTAGGTCGCACGCTCCGAGGCGCGATGCGCATCGGCGTCGGGGGCATCGCGCTGGATCGCGGTCAGGAAGGCCGTCTCGAGCCGCTTGTAATGCGCGGTCATGATCGCGTTGACCTCTTCGTCGCGATCGCCAAGCTCGAGAAAGGCATTGGTCCCGAGACAGCCCCATTGGCGGCGGCCATCGACGATCCCGTCGACGAGATAGGCGAAATAGGCGCGGATGCCGGCACTGCCGCTGTCGGCGGCCTGGATGCGAGCGATGCCCTCTTGCGTGACCGTTTCGAGATAGCGGCGCATCACCAGGAAAAACAGCTCGCGCTTGCTGCCGAAGGCGGCATAGAGGCTGCCGGGGTTGAGGCCCATCGCGGTGCATAGCTCCTGCATGCCCGCACCCGCATAGCCACGCTGCCAGAAGACGTTCATCGCGCCTTTCAGGGCCTTTTCCTCGTCGAACTCGCGATGCCTCGCCATGACGCCAAACCGTTCCCTTGCTGCGATCCCTGTCTTGCCCGCCGTGCGATCCCTGATCAAGTCCTACCCGAATTATTCCTGAATTGACATTCAAGAATATTTCTGAATTCATATTCAAGAATAAGCACCGGAAAACGGTCGTTTAGGGTTGCCCTGCCCAGGCAAGCTGGGTCGGCCGACCCTCGCAAGGGAGGGAAACTGAATGTCTGCCTACCAAAAGGAATGGCGCCAGACGCTGCTTTATGGCGCGCTTTACGTGCTGATGGCCCATACCGGCCTCTTCGCCTGGCTCCTCGGGACCGACAACGACCTGCGCCTCTTCGGCTTTCCGCTGCACTATGCCGTGGCGCTGGTGCTGGGGTCGCTTGGCGTGCTGATCGTGTCGATCTTCTGGAACAGGTCCGCCGACCGGCTCGAGGACGAGATCGAGGCCGAGAACCGCCTTGCCACCCAGCCCGCCGGGAGCATCGCAAAATGACCGAATCCGACTGGCAGATCCAGAACATCTGGCTGGGCCTTGGCATCACGCTGGCGGTCTTCGCGCTCTACTACCTCGTTGCGCTTTTCTCGCGGCAAAAGACCCATGACTCGGCTGATCTCTACCTCGCGGGGCGTTCGGTCGGCCCGCTGGTCAATTCGCTGGCCGCTTCCTCGACCTGGATGAGCGTGGCGACCTTCCTGGGTGTCGTGGCGCTGATCCAGCAGCTGCACCTTCCCTTCGTCTACATGTGGATCCAACTGATCCTGTCGGTGCCGCTTCTGGTGCTGCTCTACGGGGCCTCGCTTTACCGCATGGGGGCGTTCACCTCGGTGCATTTCGTCCAGCAGCGCTATGGCCAGCGGGCCGGCTATCTCGCGGCGGGCTGGATGCTGCTGATCATGCTGATGTACATGGTCGGCCAGTTCATCGGCGTCGCCAAGGTCTTCGAGGTGCTGCTGGGCCTGCCCTATACCTCGTCGCTGATCATCTCGGCACTGGTTATCACCGGCTATATCACCATCGGCGGCATGAAGGGCGCGACCTATAACGACGCCATCCAGATGGTGATCATGATGCTGGCCCTGCTGGTGCCACTGGCGGCGATCCTGAAGGCGATGGGGGCATCGGGTTACTGGTTTCCGCCGCTCGGCTATGGCGATCTGACCGATGTCCTGCTGGAGCGCATCCCGACCTTCTTCGACCTGAAATTCGAGCCGCGCTTCTACCTGGCGCTGTTCGTCGCCCTGACCATCGGCACGCTGGGGCTGCCGCAACTGGCGCAGCGGGTGCTGACCTCGGACAGCATCCGTTCGGCCCGGCGGGTGGTGCCGTGGTTCTGCCTCTGGGTCGGGCTGATGTTCCTCGGCACCTATGCGATGGGCGTCGCGGGGGTCTATCACTTCGCGCTGATCGGGCAGGACCTGTCGCCCGAGGCCGCCGACAAGACCACGCTGCTCCTGAACCTGGCCTATAACCCGGACTGGGTGTCGGCCTTCGTCATCGCGGGCGTTCTGGCGGCGGGCGTATCGACCATCGCCGGGCTGATGATCGGGGTGGCGACCATCGTGGGCCATGACATCGTCGGCTCGCTCCGCCCCGATCTGTCCGAGATCAAGCGCCTGCGCTATGGCTACCTGGCGCTTGCCGGGACCGGGATCGTGTCGCTGCTGGTTTCGCTGAACCCGCCGGCCTTCCTGATCACCTCGATCTTCTGGGCCTTCGGTCTCTGCGCGACGGCGGTCACGCCGATGATCGTGCTGGGTGTCTGGTCCACGCGGATCAACATCTGGGGCGCGATGACGGGCAGTGCCGTTGCGGGCCTGCTTTATATCCTGCTGTCGCCCTATGTCTTCCCCGGCCTGTCGATCGGCAGCGGCATCATCGCCAACCTCGGCTATTCGGTGGCGCTGATCTCGGTTCCGGTGGGCTTCATCCTGACCATCGCGGTCTCGCTGCTGGCCGAGCGGATGCTGCCCGATCTGGCCGCGCCCGAGCGCGCGCGTGCGCAGGAACTGGTCGAGCGGATCCATGGCTGGGCGACGGTCACGCGCCAGCGCTATGACGGCAGCCGCTGGCTGCTGATCCTCTGCGCCCTGTGGTTGCCGGTACTGGTCTGGGGGATGATGCCATGGTCGCCGTGATCGAGGACCAGCGCTCATCCCTGCTGGCGCTGATCGGCATCCCCGTCGCCGGTCTGTGCTGGAGCCTCGGGGTCTGGACCGCCCGGCAGCCGCTGCTTGCCCAGCAGGGTCTGGATGGCCCCGGCTCGATCACGCTGATCACGGCAGGTGGGCTTGCACAGACCGTGGCGCTCTGGGCCTGCTTTTCGGCGGTGACCTGGGCCATGGTCCGCGCTGCCGGTGGCCGGCTGCCGCTGCTGCGGGTGATGGAACTGGTGTCGCGGGCGGCGCTGCCGCTTTGGGTCGCCCTGCCTGCCGCGGCCCTGTGGCTTACCGCGCCCGCCGGTAGGGCCGGGCCGGCCGCTGCCGTTGCGATGCTGGCCGGGCTGGCCTTCTTTGCGCTTCTGGTGCGGCAGCTGTCGCTGGCGGCCGGCTGGGGCGGGCTGCGCGCGGCGCTGCCGGTCGCGGCAGCCGTCATCTTCGTTGCAAGCATCTTCACGCTCGCCGCCTGAGAAACGAACCGAATGGAGGAAACCGACATGGCCATCGAAGCCGTTGTCTTCGACGCTTACGGCACGCTTTACGACGTGCAGTCCGTCTCTGCCGTGACCGAGCAGGAATTTCCCGGCCACGGTGACATCATCACCCAGGTCTGGCGGATCAAGCAGCTGGAATACACCTGGCTGCGGTCGCAGATGAACAGCTATCGCAGCTTCTGGGAGGTGTCGCGGGAATCGCTTGCCTTCACGCTGGACGCGGTCGGGCTGCCCTATGACAACGCCGCCTTCGAGCGGATCATGGACAAATACCTGCATCTCGACCCTTACCCCGAGGCGATCCCTGCGCTCGAGGCCCTGAAGGGACGCCGCCGGGCGATCCTCTCGAACGGCAACCAGCAGATGCTGGACGCGCTGGTGGCCAATACCGGGCTGGCCGATCATCTCGAGGCGGTGATCAGCGTCGAGGATGCCGGTGTCTTCAAGCCGAACCCGCGCGCCTATGACCTTGTCGGGACCGGGCTGGACCTGTCACCGAACAAGGTGTTGTTCGTGTCCTCGAACTCGTTCGACGCCACGGCGGCCAAGAATTACGGCTTCCGCGTGGCCTGGATCGAACGGGTGACCGCCGCGGCGCTGCGCGGTGAGGTGCGCAGCGCCGGGACGGTCGGCCCGGCCACGATGTTCAAGATCCTGCGCATGCGCGAGGAGAAATTCGATCTGCCGCCAGACCATTACCTGACATCGCTCGCCGATCTGGCGCCGATCCTGGCTGGCTGATCACCCTCATCCGGCTTTAACCCACCACAGCCGGATACGCGTCGGGCCACGGGCAGGGAAACCTGCCCGTGGCCCGCGCAACCTGACCGACCCTGTCACTGCCGAAGCAGGTTTTGCACCGAGTAAGCCTGTCTAACTTGCTGCCCTGGCAGCATTCGCCAGCCGGGCAACGGCAATCATCTCGACCCGCATTCCGGGGCGCGCCAGCCTGACGCCACAGGTGGCCCGGGCCGGCGGGGCCGAGGGATCGACCCAGCCGTCCCAGACCGCGTTCATGCCGGCGAAATCGTCCATGTCGCTCAGCCAGACCTGAACCGAGGCGATGTCGGCCTTGCTGCCGCCCAGTTCGGCCATCACGCCGTCGATGGCGTCAAGGACTTCGCGGGTCTGGGCTTCGATATCGCCGCTCAGATCCTCGGGGATCTGACCCGCAAGGAAGGCAATATCGCCGATGCAGACGGCCTCGCTCATGCGCTTGCCGGGTTTCAGATGGGTCATGGTCATGTCGTCTCTCGCCTTTCAGTGATTGTCGGTGGTTCCGGCGCCGGCAGCATCACGCGATGCAGCGGTGGCCGGAACGGTGGTTTTCATCGCCAGCGCGGTCAGCCCGGCCATGGTGTCGCGGCAGACCGGCACGGGCGCGCGTCGGGCCGAGGCGTGCTGCGCATCGCCGCCAAGGGTGAGATGAACCGTTGCCTCCGCCAGCCCGGTCACGGCGTCGATGTCGCCGCTGATCCGGCCATCCGGGCCGGCCTGCACCATCCCCGCCTGCCAGCGCATCTGCACGGGCCGATCCTGCCAGCGTCGCCAGAAAGGGCAGCAGCAGGACCGGCCAGCTGACCGGCCCGGCGGTCAACCGATCCTTTGCGCCCAGCCCCTCCGGCAGACCGGCGTGGTCGCAGAGCGCTGCGCCGAGGGCGACCGGGCATAGCGCTTTACGTCCCGCAGCCTGCCACTGCCCGCGCGCAACCAGCGGGCTGCGCTCGAACCATATCCCGTTCCCGGCGGCCCGCAGGTGTTCCAGCAGTTGCGCGGTGCAACCGAGGCAACGCGCCGTCAGCCAGCCAAGGGCAAAACCCGCCTCTTCGGCCTGCCCCCAGTCCATGCCGGCCCCTCGCGCGGCCTTGGTGGCAAGCGCCTCGACCTCGTTTCGTGACAGCAGCACCGAGACCATGCCGGCATCGGGCAAGGGCGGGCCAGAGCGGGTTGGATCGTTCGGCTCGGCCATCACGAACCCCTCTCTGTCGACAGGACCAGCGGGTTGGGGGCGTTCTGGAACAGGCAGATCCTGACCCATTTGTCGGATCGCGGGTCGAAATGGCTGGCGCCGAAATAGGCCAGCTTGCAGCGCATCAGGTCGATCGGCAGCATGTCTTCGGAAATCAGGTTGTCACGGATCTCGGCATATGGCCTGCGGGCGGTGATCTGCGCCCGGCGCACCATGAAGCGATGCTGCGGGTGGCGCAGCAGGAAGGTGGCAAGGGCTGTGTCCCCGGGCCAGTCGCGCAGCGCCATGGCCAGTTCGGCTGCCAGGCGCGCGACGCAAAGCGGTTGTTCCAGCGCGCTGTCGGCATCGCTTTGGCGCCGGCCAAGGCGCGGCTCCTGCTTTTCCTCCGAGACATACCAGAACCGGGCCTGGTTTTCCGGCCGGGTGAAATCGATTGACACCGCCCAGTCATAGTGCGTCTCAAGGACGCGCCGCAAAGTCGCGACGGTCATGCGGCCATCCAGGTGAAATTCGGCGGCCTCGTCGAGGCTCATCGACCGGGCAAGATCATCGACCAGCTCGCCATGCGGCTCGAGCAGCAGCGCCAGCAGCGCCTCTTGTCCTTCGGGTGTCAGCGTGGTCTCGCCCCATTGCCAGAGGGCATTCCAAGGCAAAGCTTCGTCGCCGGGAAACTGCGCGATGCGCGTGCCGATACGGTCGAAATCGGCCCGCAGATCCCGCAATCGAGCCTGCTGAACTGGATGGACCGAGCTCCAGCTGGCAGCGTTCGCCTGCGCCTTGGCCAGGTGCTCGACCAGATCGGTGGTGAACTGCCGGATCAGCCAGACCGACAGCATCTCGGCCTGAAACGGGGCGGCCATCTCGGGGCGCCCGGCGATGGCGCTGCGGTCCGCCGCGCCGAACTTGCCCGAACCATAGACCGCCGTGGTCCGCATCAGGTAGCCCACCGCCTCGATTTCGGTCAGGTCGGGCTGGCGGCACGCGGCCAAATGCTCGACGACATGGGCGAAGAGGCGCACCGAGCGTGCTCGGCCTACCGATTTTGGACAGCCTGAAGCCCGAGTTTCCGGCCTTGATCATGGCGGCGGGCTGGTGACGCCGCAATGAAAGTGCAGTGCGCTCGGGACGTTGTGTCCGATGGCTCGATGGGGTCGATCATCGTTGTAGTGTCTGCGCCAGTCCTCCAGCTTTTCGACCGCGTCCGCAAGGCTCATGAACCCGTGGGCGTTCAAGCATTCTGACCTGATCTTGCTGTTGAAAGCCTCGATAAAACCATTGTCAGTTGGCTTGCCAGGGCGCGAGAAGTCGAGCGTGACGTGTTTTGAATAGGCCCAGAGACCGAGATCGCGCGAGATGAATTCGCTGCCATTGTCGACCCGGATCGTCTTCGGATCGCCGACCTTGCTGCAAATCCGTTCCAGCGTCTGGACCACGTCCTCGCCGCGGTATTGGAACCGCGCGTCGGTGGCTGGGCAGTAGCGCGAGTGAGTATCGACGATGGTCAGGAGTCTCAGCTTCTTACCCAGAGCCAGTTGGTCATGAACATTCGGCGGGAAAACAGTCCCCCGGGCCGTTTCTGATCCACCTCATTCCATGGCCCACACGTCGTTCGGCCCGACAGCTTCCGCCCGGTCATCGCGCAGCTTGGCCCTCACCCGCCGCTTCGGCCTTCGGCGTGGCCTTGGACCAGTGGCGGCGCACGCCTTGATGTTCCGCAGACGGAGGCATAACTCTTTGTAAAAAAATTATATACTATCTTGATATTGACCTCCAATCCTTCCCGATCAAGGGCGACGTAAACCCGGCGATGCCCATACCGCACATTAATCGCCGTCGGGCTCGAACCGATGGCGCCTCGACGGCTCATATTTCGCAGATCTCTCGGATCCGCCGTTTCAGCTCTGCCGGATCGGTGCGGCGGGATTTGTAGTGGCAGCTCGAACAGTCGAACCGGAGGGCCCCGTTGTCATCTGCGCTCGGACCGATGGCGCGCCGACGACAACCCCGTGCAGATCGAAACTGCCCAGTCTGCGCACATCCCGCGAACCAGCTCGCGCGTCCGTTCCAGCTTCAGAGCTCTCGCCGCACGACACCCTGCACCATCTGGCGATCCAATGTCAGGTCGGCCAAATTGCGCTTCAGCCGCGCGTTCTCGTCCTCGAGTTGCTTCAGCCGGCGCATCTCGTCCGGTAGCAAGCCGCCATACTTCTTCCTCCACGCAAAGTAGGTCGACTGGCCGATCCCGGCCTTACGACAGATCTCGGCAACCGATGTGCCTTCCTCGACCTGTTTCAGGATGAATGCCTTTTGCGCTTCCGCAAACTTCGATGCCTGCATTGTTCTCAGCTCCTTTCCCAACCAGGAAATGTTAACTGAAAACTCCAGCCTCAAATGGTCCAGTTCTTAGGGGGAAGAGCAGGTCGGGCGCGGCTTCGGCATATTGCAGCACCGTATTGACCCAGTTGAGCCGCCCGCTCGGCCACCACTGAGGAAACTCCTGTGCGCGCGACGGATCGACAAGGGCCTCGGGCTGCTGGTCCCATTAGATCCCAAGCCAATCCTGTGCCACCTGCCAATAGGCGGCGGGATCGCTCACCGACACCGTCAGCAGCGCGTCGTAATCCGCCACGTCCAGCCGCTCGGCCATGCGAAGCACCTGCGCCGTTTCAAAATGGTGCAGGGCAGGGCTCCGGGGCGCGTGCGTCATGGGGAGGTTCTCGGCCCATTTGGCAGCGATTGCGGTGGTGGCAGCGGGGATGGTCAGGCGCATGATCTGGCCCGTGTCCTAGGGTCGAAACTCAATCAGGTCCGCCAGCGTACGATGGCTGCGATTGCTGACTCGAAGTTGGTCTTGAGCTTGTCGTAGCGGGTGGCGATCCTGCGCCAATCGTTCAATCGGCAGAATGCCCGTTCGATCAGGTTTCTGCTGGTATATGCCGTCTCGTCAAATGGAATGTGCACCTTGCGGGATCTGGTCGAGGGGATGACGGCCTCTGTTCTGCTTGTGGCGAGGCGTTCACGCAGGCTGTTGGCATCATATCCCTTGTCGGCGAGGAGGCGGGTTGGCGGTGCTATCCTGTCGAGCAACGCTGGTGCCACCGAGATGTCAGCACAGTTTCCCGGGCTCAGGATGAAGGCCATCGCACGCCCGCAACCATCTGTCAGAGCATGGATTTTGGTGGTCGGTCCACCACGCGAACGCCCGATGGCCTGAACCTGCGCCCCCCTTTTGCGCCATGGGAAGAGCGATGCGCCCGCACGGCTGTGCTGTCGATGCTGAGATCTCCAGGAAGCTCGGCCGGCGCTGAAAGGGTGGTGAAAATGCGCGTCCAGAGGCCCTTGTGGCTCCACCGGTTGAAGCGATTGCAGATCGTCGTCGAAGGACCATAGTCGGGCGGACAATCCTGCCAGCGACACCCGACCCGCAAGACGTGAATGATGCCACTGATGACGCGGCGGTCGTCCACCCGCCGGGCGCACGGCTGGTTCCTCGGCAAAATCGGCTCGATCGCCGCCCAAGCACGATCCGAAAGCCAAAACAATGCCGACATTCCCCGCCTCCCTCATGGGTTCACCGCGAGTGAATCAAACAAAATAACCTACTTCAAGATCTTGGTTGAGTTTGGACCCTAGACCATCCATCTTCCTGTCGGCGATAGCCGAACTCCTCGTCATCGAGGATCTGCAGGTCGCCGCGATAACCCAGTTCGGCCGCATAGGCGGCGGTGAAGGCCGACTACGTTAGCACCCCGGCATGCAGGTATTTGATGGTCGAACTAGGGGCGTGTTGTAACCAAGCGACCATCGAGTTGAACAGCGAGATCAAGCCGTAATTACCCAGCCCCTTTGGTCGGCACCTCGGTAGAATGGCCGCGCAACATTCCCATGGCGGCGGTGGCGCCGAAGACCGGGGGGATCGATCTGATCTTCCTTGGTGTCGCACAGGGAATCCATGCTCATGCCGCCGTGGCAGGAAACTACATGCGAGACGGTGATGGCTTCGATCACCGACTTGCCATCGCGCGCGAGCGATTCCCCCGACGGCCATAATCCGCGGCAGCACATAGGGCGTCACATGGCCCGGCGGCATGATCGCATCCATGTTGAGCGTGTTGATCAGCTCGCAATTGGCGCAGGCCGCGCCAAAGACCGAGACCCAGTCTCCGATGCCCATGATCGTCTCTAAGCCCGCGGTAACCAGACCCGCCGATCAACAGGTCTTCATCGATGCCCGCCCGGCTTCTCAATCCAACGGTGACGGCGGCAGCTACGCCGATGGGATCATGCACGATCCGGCGGGCCTTGCGGTTGGCGACATCGTGCAGGTCCTTGAAGCGCCTACGTGCGGAATGCTCGGCAAAACGCGGGACGATGGTTGCGATGACAATCCTCTCTTGGCCTAAAGAAGTATCTGTCAGTGGATAGAATATCCTGCCATCGCGGGTTTCCTGCCAGGTCGGAAGGAAGGGCCATGGGTCGCGGGGGGCAAGGTCCCGCACCCGGGGTGCGACTGGTCGCTTTGCCCCGATCGCAGGCGCGCGCTCTCGCATTCATGAAGTACAGCTAAACAATTTACAAAGAATCGATACAAGACTTGGCCCGGCGATTCGGCGCATGTTTCCCCTACGGCACAAGCCGATCGGAGGAACTCATGACAGTCGAAAGCCGCTCTTTCGCGGCGTCCAACACCTCGTTGGCGCTGCGGGCATGGAATATTCGCCGCAAGGCCCTGTTGATGGGCGAGGTGCAGGGGCAGGGCTATATCGGCCAGGCCCTTGGCGTCGCGGACGTTCTGGCCGCATCTTATTTCCACGCGCTGAATTATGACCCGAAGGACCCGGAATGGGAGGGGCGCGACCGTTTCCTGCTGTCCATCGGGCATTACGCCATCGCGCTTTACGCCGTTCTGATGGAGGCCGGCATCCTGCCCGAGGACGAGCTGGAAACCTATGGCATGGATGACAGCCGCATGCCGATGTCGGGCATGGCGTCCTACACCCCGGGGATGGAGATTACCGGCGGCTCGCTGGGGCATGGGCTGGGGATCGCCGTCGGCATGGCGCTGGGGTTGAAGCGCAAGAACAGCCCGGCTTTCGTCTATAACCTGATGTCGGATGGCGAGTTGGGCGAGGGCTCGACCTGGGAGGCGGTAATGTCGGGGGTCCAGCACAAGCTGGACAACCTCATCTGCCTCGTCGATTTCAACGACCAGCAGGCCGATGGCAAATCGACTGCCGCGCTGGCGCAGGGTGACGAGCTTGCCAAGTGGCAGGCCTTTGGCTGGCACGCGCAGCGGGTGGACGGCAACGATCTCGACGCCGTGGTCGCCGCCTTTGACACCGCCCGGGCCAGCAGCCATCCGGGGCCGCGCGTCATCATCTTCGATACCACCATGTGCAAGGGGGTCGATTTTCTCGAGACCCGCGAGATCACGCATTTCGTCCGCGTCGAGGCGGATGAATGGGCCAAGGCCCTGGCCGTTCTGGAAGAGGGGAAGCCGCAATGACGCTGGCATCGATGACACGCAAATACGAACCGCGCCGCCTGCCCGAGGGTCCGCGCGTCGCCACCACGGCGATGATCGCCTCGCTGGCTGCCGAGGGCTATGAGACGGTCGCGGCGCCCTTTGGTCATGCGCTGGTCGAGGCGGCCAAGAAGGACGACAAGATCGTCGGGCTGTCCGCCGATTTGGCCAAATATACCGACCTGCACATCTTCGCGCAGGCGATGCCCGACCGCTTCTATCAGATGGGCATGGCCGAGCAGTTGCTGATGTCGGCCGCCGCCGGGCTGGCGCGCGAGGGGTTCAACCCCTTCGCCACCACTTACGCGGTTTTTGCCAGCCGTCGGGCCTATGACTTCATCGCCATGGCCATTGCCGAGGAGAACCTGCCGGTCAAGATCGTCTGCGCCCTGCCGGGCCTGACCACGGGCTACGGGCCGAGCCACCAGGCCACCGAGGACCTGGCGATCTTCCGCGGCCTGCCGAACATGACGGTGATCGATCCCTGCGACGCCGATGACATCATCGGCATGGTGCCGCAGATCGCCGCCCATGACGGCCCGGTCTACAGCCGCTTGCCGCGCGGCAAGGTGCCCTCGGTGCTGACCCGCCACAAGCCGGATTACAAGTTCCAGCTGGGCAAGGCGCAGGTGATCCGCGAGGGCAAGGATGTGCTGGTCATCTCGACCGGGTTCATGACCATGCGGGCGCTGGACGCGGCCGAGGCGCTGGCCCGCGATGGCGTCGATGCCGCCGTGCTGCATGTGCCGACGATCAAGCCGCTGGATACCGCCACCATTCTGGCCGAGGCCCGCAAGGGCGGCCGGCTGGTCGTCACCGCCGAGAACCATACCGTTGTCGGTGGTCTGGGCGAGGCTGTTGCCACCACGCTGATGACCAATGGCGTCACCCCCGCCTTCCGCATGATCGGCCTGCCGGACCAGTTCCTCGAGGCCGGCGCGCTGCCGACGCTGCACGAGATGTACGGCCTGACGGTCGACAGCATCACCAACCGCATCAAGGGCTGGCTTTAAGTCCCCCAGAATAAGGAGAAGGCCATGGGCCTGTTGGACGGAAAATATGTCATCGTGACCGGGGCGGCCTCGCCGCGCGGTCTTGGAAAGGCCACGGCGCAGCTGTTCGCCGATCAGGGCGCGACGGTCGCGATCCTCGATCTGAACGCGGACCAGGCCAAGGCCGCCGCCGCCGATCTGGGCGAGGGGCATGTGGGCCTCGCCTGCAATGTGACCGATCTCGAGGCCTGCAAGGCGGCGGCAGATGACCTGCTGCAGCAATGGGGACGGATCGATGTGCTGGTGAACAATGCCGGCATCACCCAGCCCCTGAAGGTCATGGATATCGCCCCCGGCAATTACGACGCGGTGCTGGACGTGAACCTGCGCGGCACGCTTTACATGAGCCAGGCGGTCATCCCGGCCATGCGCGAGCAGAACGAGGGCAGCATCGTCAACCTGTCCTCGGTCTCGGCGCAGCGTGGCGGCGGGATCTTTGGCGGGCCGCATTACTCGGCGGCCAAGGCCGGGGTGCTGGGCCTGACCAAGGCGATGGCGCGCGAATTGGCACCGCAGAACATCCGCGTCAACGCCGTCTGCCCCGGCTTCATCGCCACCGACATCACCGCCGGGAAACTGACCCCCGACATGATGGAGGGCATTCTGGCCGGCATCCCCATGGGCCGCGCGGGCGAGGCCAGCGATGTCGCCGGCTGCTGCCTGTTTCTCGCCTCGAACCTCTCGGCCTATTGCACCGGCACCGAGGTCGACGTGAACGGCGGATCGCTGATCCACTGACAAACCCGCCTGCCGCGAGGAGGCGGCGGGCATCCATCACCAGTCTTACCGGGAGGTATCATCATGAACCGCAGCATCCTTGGCGCCATCCTGTGCAGCACCGTCTTTGCCGGTGCCGCCAGCGCCGACACCGTCATCCTCGCCCATGCACAGCCGCCGGGAAACCCGCGCTCGCTGGCCGCCGATTTCTTTGCCGAAAAAGTCGCGGCCTGCAGCGAGGGCCGGATCGAGGTCAATGTCGCCGGCGCGGCGACCATGGGCGATGATGTCGAGGCGCTGACCTCGACCTCGGCCAATGTCATCCAGATCACCGCCAACAGCCAGGGCGCCACGGCGCAGATCATCCCCGAGCTGAACGTGATCGGGCTGCCCTTCCTTTTTGCCGATGCGCCGAGCGCGTGGAAGGTGATCGATGGCGAGATCAAGGCGCAGATCGATGAGCGCGCGCAGGCTGCAGGACTGAAGTTGCTGGGCCTCTGGGATAACGGCATCCGCCATGTCAGCCACCTGTCGAAGTCGATCACCACGCCCGCCGACCTGCAAGGCGTCAAGATCCGCACGCCCCCCGATGATATGACCATCGCCATCTTCAACGCGCTTGGCGGCAACCCTGCGCCGCTGACCTTTGCCGAGCTGCCGACCGCGCTGCAATCGGGCGTGTTCGAGGCGCAGGAGAACCCGCTGACGAACATCTACTCGTCCAAGATCCACGAGATCACCAAGTTCATCTCGCTGACCGGGCACAAGTACGAGACCTCGCCGCTGCTGGCCAGCATGGCCTGGTGGTCGTCGCTGTCACCCGAGGATCAGGCCTGCGTCCAAGCCTCGGCGGATGAGGCAACCGCCTTCCAGCGCCAGACCGCGACCGAGCAGGAGGCCGAGGTCAAGCAGAAGCTGATCGACGAGGGTGCAACCGTGACCGAGATCGCGGACCGGCAGGCCTTCATCGACGCGACCGCGCCGGTCTATGAGGAATACCGCGCCAAGTTCCCCGAACTGGTCGACACCATCACCGCCGAGGCCGCGAAATGAGCGGCGCGGTGCAACCGGACCCCGACAGCAACGGAGGGCGCCCCGCGCCCTCTGCCCTGCAGGGGATCGTGCGGGCGCTGGATGTCTCGGGGCAGGTGATCTGCGTCGGCACGCTGATCATCCTCTTCGTGGCGCTGATGGTGAACGTGGTGCTGCGCTATGTCTCGGGGCAGGGGCTGGGCTGGGCCTATGACATCCACGCCATCCTGCTGCCCTGGATGATCGCCGGCGGGGTGGTGATCGCCACGGTCTACAGCCGCAACATCGCCATTACCATCCTGCCGGACCTGCTGTCGGAACAGGGCAGGAAGCTGCTGTTCATCATCATGACGGCGCTGACGCTGCTGATCTCGGTCTTCGTGGTCTGGTCGTCCTTCCCGATCATCCGCGCCGCGCAGTTCCAGAAAATCACCGCCCTTGGCGGCATCAGCCAGCTCTGGGGCTATGCCAGCCTTGTCTATGGCTTCGGTGGCATTGCCGTCATCTGCGCCTGCGACCTGATCGCGGTGACGATGGGCCGGGTGCTGCGCGATGTCGAAACCGCTTCGAGCCTCAGCTGAGGAGGATATGACATGACCCCCATTCTCGTCTTTGCGTTCTTCGGCCTGATGGCGCTGTCGGTGCCGGTGGCCCATGCCATGCTGGGCGGCACCGCGCTTGCCCTCATGATGGATGGCAAGCCCCTCGCGGTGATCGCGCAGCGGCTTTACGCCCCGACGCAGGCCTTCCCGATGCTGGCCATCCCCTATTTCATCCTTGCCGGATCGCTGATGATGCACGGCAAGTTCGGGGAATACCTGGTCAATATCGCCCGGCTGATCGTCGGCCGCTTTCGCGGTGGCCTTGGCCAGGTCAGCATCCTCGGCTCGGTGATGTTCGGCGGCGTGTCGGGCTCGGCCGTGGCGGATGCCTCGGCCATGGGCAATGCGCTGATCCCGGTGCAGGTTCGCGACGGCTATCCCGCGCCCTTCGCCGCCGCGATCAACGCCTCGTCCTCGACCGTATCGGTGCTGATCCCGCCCTCGATCCCGCTGATCCTCTTCGGGCTGGTCGCCAATGTCTCGATCGTCGACCTGTTCGTCGCCGGCATCCTGCCGGGCCTGCTGCTGGCCGCTGGCATGATGGCCATGGTCTGGTATGTGGCCCGCCGTCGTGGCCTGCCGGCCGCGCCGCTTCCCGGTGGCTTCCGTGCCTTCAAGAGCCAGATTGTCTTCGCCCTGCCGGCGCTGCTGATGCCCATCTTCATCATCGGCACCCTGCGCTTCGGCATCGCCACGCCGACCGAGGTCAGCGTGCTGGCCGTCGCCTATGCCCTGCTGATCGGCATCTTCTTCTACCGCGATGTCACCCCGCGGCTGATCTGGAACGCGCTGGTCGAGACCGGGATGATGACCGGCGCGGTCATGCTGATCATCATGGCCTCGGGCACCATCCAGTGGATCCTGACCGCCGAGCAGGTGCCGCAGAACCTGGCCGCTTTTGTCGGCACCCATCTGACCGAGCCCTGGATGGTGCTGATCGCGCTGAACCTGGTGATGCTGGTGGTCGGCATGTTCCTCGACCTGCCCGCCGCCGTGCTGCTCTTGGCGCCGCTGTTCGTCACCATCGGCAACACCATCGGGCTGGACCCGGTGCAACTGGGCCTGATGATGGTGATCAACCTGTCGGTCGGCCTCTACACGCCGCCGGTCGGGACCACACTGTTCATCTCGATGGCGATTGCGAGAACCGGGATCGGCGAGACCTCCAAGGCGCTTCTGCCCTTCTACCTTGTCGCGGTGGTGGTCCTGCTGGCCTTCACCTTCATCCCGGCCCTGACGATCTACTGAGGCCGGGAATCCATCACGAATGCCGGGCGGCAACGCCTGGCATTCGCCTGTCTACCGCTCGTCCGGCCCGGCAAAGGTCGCCCGCCGCTCGAACCGGGTGCGCAGCCCGCGCCCGTCCAGCCAGTGCCGCGCCTCGGCCATGTGCTGGCTGCCCTTGTCCCTGATCCAGTCCGAGAACAGCTTCACCGCCCGGCGTCCGACATGGCGATGCGGGCAGACCACCCAATAGCCCGGAAACTCGATCACCTCGAATTCGGTCGAGACCGGCACCAGCTCGCCGCGGCGCAGTTCCTCGAAGGCCAGCGTCATGCTGTCGAGGATCAGCCCGCCGCCATCCTTGGCCATCTGCACCGACATGCTGGAGCGGTCGAAACGGCAGGGATAGGACATCGAGGCGCCCGACACGTCATTGCGCGGCAGCCAGTAATCCCACCGATAATAGGCTTTCACGCTGTCGATCAGTCGGGCATGGCGCAGCTGCTCGCGCGGGTCGTCCGAGATCGCCTGCAATCGGGCCAGGTAACCGGGTGAGCACATGGGAAAGACGAAATCATGCACGATGCAATCGGTATGCAGGCCTTCCCAATCGCCCTCGCCATAGCGCAGGTCCATGTCGACGACCTCGGTGTCGAATTCGGTAAAGCTGGGGGTCGCGTCCACCCTCAGATCCCAATCCGGGTTCTGGAGACAGAAGTCCGACAGCCGCGAGGCCAGCCAGCGCACCCCGAAGGAAGGGCTGACCCGGATCGACAGGTGATGCGTTTCCCGCTGTCGCACGATGGCGGCGCGCACCTCGCGGATCGACTGGAACGCCTGCGAGGCGGTCTGGAACAGCCGCTCGCCATCAATGGTCAGGCGCAGGTGGCGCTTTTCGCGGTGGAACAGCTTTACGCCCAGGCTCTGCTCCAGCAGCTTGATCTGCTGGCTGACCGCCGAGGCCGAGACCTGCAGATCTTCGGCCGCGCGCATCACCCCGCCAAGCCGCGCCACCGCCTCGAAATGCGCCATGGAGAGCAGGTTCAGATCACGCGCCATACCCGATGCCTGAGAGCAGCTTACGGAGTTGTGTCATCAAGCTTACGACGCGCGGACGCCTTGGTCCATTGCCGGTGGGCGGTTCGGTGTTCGGGCCGGTCGCGCATCACCCCCGGGATATTTGGGTGAGCGAGAAGCTGTCGGAGCCTCTCGGTCAATTCCGGTCCCACGATGAGGAGTTAGCTGACGAGGATTTTCATTCGGGTTCTCCTTGCGAGGTCATTTGCTTCAACGCCGGCACCGGGCCGTAGTCCCGTGCCTCGCCCGCGACGATGGCTGCGGGGGCGGGATAGCTGACGGGACCGTTGGGGGTCTCGACGGTGATCCGGCGCAGATGCGGATGCTGGGCCAGTGCCGCCATGTCGCTGACCGAGGCGAGTGCGACATCGGCTTCGAGAAGCGCGGCAATGGCTTCGTCCGCGTTCAGACGGGCGAAGCCGTGGGCCACGGCGGCGTCGGTCTCGGCACGATTGGCGACCCGGGCGACATTGGTGGCAAAGCGGGGATCGGCGCCCAGTTCAGGCTTGCCGAGGAACACCTCAGCCAGCTTTCGCCATTCGCGGTCGCTTTGCACCGAGATCAGGATGGGCTGGCCGTCCTTGGTGATAAAGGTGC
Source organism: Paracoccus zhejiangensis (assembly GCF_002847445.1). NCBI lineage: Bacteria > Pseudomonadati > Pseudomonadota > Alphaproteobacteria > Rhodobacterales > Paracoccaceae > Paracoccus > Paracoccus zhejiangensis. The sequence continues at coordinate 3,912,155 of NZ_CP025430.1, forward strand.
CATAGGGCGCGATCGAGGGATGGGCCATGCCGATACGTTGGGGCGACTTGCCGCCCTCGTGATTCAGCAGCGGCACGGTCAGCCAGTCGGCCATCACATCGAACATCGAGACCGAGATATTGGCTCCCTTGCCGGTGATACCGCGCGCAATCAGCGCCTCGAGGATCGCGGCATGGGCGGTGGCGCCGGTGGCGATATCGACGATGGAAATGCCGACGCGGGCCGGTTCCTCGGGTCCGCCGGTGATCGAGCACAGCCCCGATTCCGCCTGGATCAAGAGGTCATAGGCCTTGCGGTCGGCCATCGGCCCGTCCTCGCCATAGCCGGTGATCGAGCAGGTGATGAGACGGGGGTAGTCACGTTCCAGCCGTTCGAAGGTAAAACCGAGCTTCGCAAGCGCGCCGCGCTTGAGGTTCTGGATCAGCACATCGGCGCCAGACAGAAGCCGGGCCAGTTCTGCCTTGCCCGCCTCGCTGGCCAGATCCAGCGTCACGCTGTCCTTGCCGCGATTGAGCCAGACGAAGTAACTCGACTGACCCTTGGCCACATCGTCATAGCCACGGGCGAAATCGCCCTCGGGCCGTTCGATCTTGATCACCCGTGCGCCGGCATCGGCCAGACGCGACGAGGTGAAGGGGGCGGCCACGGCCTGCTCGATGGCGATGACCGTCAGGCCCGACAGGGGAAGCGCGCCCATCAGTAACTCTTCGGCAGGCCGAGGACATGCTGGCCGATATAGCCGAGGATCATGTTGGTCGAGATTGGCGCGACCTGGTAAAGCCGGGTCTCGCGGAACTTGCGCTCCACGTCGTATTCATTGGCGAAGCCGAAGCCGCCATGGAACTGGATGCAGGCATTCGCCGCCTCCCAGCTGGACTTCGCCGCGAGGTATTTCGCCATGTTGGCTTCCGCCCCGCAGGGCTGGTCGGCGTCGTAAAGACGGCAGGCCTGCCAGCGCATCAGGTTCGCCGCCTCGACCTCGATGAAGGCTTCGGCGATGGGGAATTGCACGCCCTGATTGGCACCGATGGGGCGGCCAAAGACCACGCGCTCCTTGGTGTATTTCACCACCCGGTCGGTGAACCAGTAGCCGTCGCCGATGCATTCGGCGGCAATGAGCACGCGCTCGGCATTGAGGCCGGAGAGCAGGTGTTTGAAACCGGCACCCTCCGTGCCGATCAGGTTCTCGGCGGGGACTTCGAGATTGTCGAAGAACAGCTCGTTGGTCTCGTGGTTCACCATGTTCGGGATCGGCTTCACCACCAGCTGCCCCTTGGCCTGCGCCTCTTTCGCATCCACGATGAAGATCGACATGCCGTCCGAGGGCTTCTTGACTTGGTCGACAGGCGTAGTGCGCGCCAGCACGATGATCAGGTCGGAATGCTGCACCCGGCTGATCCAGACCTTCTGGCCGTTGATCACCCAGTTCTCGCCCTTGCGGACAGCATTGGTCTTGATCTTGGTCGTGTCCGAGCCGGTGGTCGGTTCGGTCACCGCCATCGACTGCAGCCGCAGGTCGCCTGTCGCGATGCGCGGCAGATACTTGCGCTTCTGCTCCTCCGAGCCGTGCTTGATCAGCGTGTTGATGACATACATCTGCCCGTGGCAGGCCCCGGAATTCCCACCCGAGCGGTTGATCTCCTCCATGATGACGCTGGCCTCGGTCAGCCCCAGGCCAGAACCGCCATATTCTTCCGGGATCAGCGCCGCCATCCAGCCGGCGCGGGTCAGGGCCTCGACGAATTCTTCCGGATAGGCGCGTTCATGGTCGATCTTGCGGTGGTATTCGTCGGGAAATTCCGCGCAAAGCGCCCGGACCGCGTCGCGGATGTCCTGATACTCGTCGGTGCGTTGGTCATACATGGGGGACTCCGTTCGGTTCATGGGGCGGGGTGGGGGCTACCCGAGGCAATGGCGGTGACCGCGCCGACCCGCGCGGGGGTTTCGCTGTGATAGCGGAATTGCATCGGGCATTCCATCGACAGCGCCCCGGTCGCCTGAGCGACGGCCCACGCGGCGATCCTCGAGGCGCTGACTTCGCGTGGCATCAGGGGTAAGGTGAATCTGTTGCCCGCCGCATGGGAGGCTGTGCTGGCCTGTCGCCTTTGTCCGATTTCGCGACAGTTGCGGTATAAGCGCCCCTCGCCCCGGCTGAGCGATCCGTGATTTGAACCGGGGCTTCGTCCTGACTATCCTCGGCACATCCTCACAGGTTCCGACTTGGATCGAAAGATGCGCCGCTGGATATGTTCACTGCTGGTCGTGCTGATCGCCCTTGGCGGCGTGCTGTCGCATGGGCAGGTGGCGGAAGCGGGTCATGCTCCGGGTCATCATGCGGTTGCCATCGCCACTGACGCGTCCCATGCCGAGGGGCATCAGCACGGAAAATCCCATGACACAGGGGCTGAGACACTGTCCGATGCCTGTGCGATCCTGTGCCTTGGCACGCCCGCGCCGTGGGGCGCCCTTGCCGAACAGGCCCCGACCGAGGCGGGCCGGTCGCTGAAATGGCGCTTCACCGCGCTGAGCCATGAGGGGCTGCGTGTCGGCCCGGGCTATCGCCCGCCGACATCCATCTGAGCAACCGCTTCGCCGCACCGCCTGACGGTGCCGAACCTCTTCGCCCCTAGGGGCATGATGGATTTTACAAATGGCACAGATACTCACCCGCCGCGGCTTTCTGGCCGCTTCCGCCGGCATGGCCGCAGCCCTCGCCTTGCCGCGCCCGAGCCTTGCGCAAGCAACCGGCCTGACGCTGCAGGCCACCACCCGCACGCTGGACATCGATGGCCGCGCCGCCACCGTGTTCGGGCTGCTCAATGGCACTGGGACACCCGGCCTTGTGCTGGACCCGGGTCAGCGTTTCCGTCTTGACCTGACCAATGATCTGGCCGAGCCGACGATCATCCACTGGCACGGGCAGATCCCGCCGAACGCGCAGGATGGCGTGCCCGACATGCCGATGCCACTGCTGCAACCCGGCGAGACACGGTCCTATGACTATGACCCCGCCGCTGGCACACATTGGATGCACAGCCATGTGCCGTTGCAGGAAATGCGCCTTCTGGCCGCGCCGCTGATCGTTCGCCGGCCCGAGGATCTGCGCGCCAACCGGCAGGAGGTCACGATGTTCCTGCATGATTTCTCGTTCCGCACGCCCGAGGAGGTGCTGGACGAGATCAGGTCGGGTGCGGGTCACACTGGGGCCGGCGCGGCTGAGGAGGCGCAGGCCGCCGACCCCCATGCAGGCCACGACATGGGCGGAGGGACGACCATGTCCGGGATGCAGGGCATGGAGGACATGCCGATGCAAGGCATGGCCGGTATGGCGATGGATCTGAACGATTTCGATTTCGACGCCTACCTGGCCAATGACCGCACGCTGGCTGATCCCGAGGTCGTGCAGGTCGAAAAGGGCGGGCGGGTTCTGCTGCGCGTCATCAACGCGGCCGCCGCCACGGTGTTCTGGGTCGATTGCGGTGCGCTGCCCGGGCGGCTGGTCGCCGTGGACGGCCAGCCGGTGCAGCCGCTGTCGGGCGCGCGCTTTGGCGTCGCGATGGGCCAGCGTCTCGACCTGGAGCTTGACCTGCCAGCCGGGCAGGGCGCATGGCCGATCCTCGCGCGGCGCGAAGGCGCGCATGAGCGCACCGGCCTGATCCTCGCCACGGTCGGGGCCGAGGTGCCGATCATCTTGGGCCTAGCGGACGAGGCTGCGCCGGCCTTTGATGTGGATCTCGCACAGGAGGCAAGGTTGCGGGCGCTGTCGCCGCTGGATGAGCGGGTGGCCGATGCGACGCCGATGCTGATGCTGGGCGGCCAGATGCAGCCCTATCGCTGGACGATCAATGATCGCGTGTTCGAGGACCGGGTGCCGGTCACCGCGCGCAGCGGCCAGCGGGTCGAGATCGCTTTCCACAACATGTCGATGATGGGCCACCCGATGCATCTGCACGGCCATCATTTCCAGGTCGTGGCGATTAACGGCACGCGCTTCGCAGGGGCGCTGCGCGACACGGTCTACGTGCCGCCGATGAGCATGGTGACGGTGGCCGTGGATGCGGGTGAGGCGGCGGAGTGGATGCTGCACTGCCATCACATGCCGCATCTGGCCAGCGGCATGATGACCACCTTCGCGGTCTCGGGCTGACGGGTGTAGACGCGATCAGTTCGGCTGCGGCGTCTCTGCGAATTGCGCGCCGATCCAGTCGAGAAAGATGGCGACCGGCGGGCGCGGCTCGCCGGTCTTGGGGACGATGACGTGATAGCGATCCTCGAGCCGCAGGCTGTCGCGCCCCAGCCGGACCAGCCGGCCCTCGTCCAGATGGGTCGAGAGCAGGGTGGACCAGCCAAGCGCCACGCCCTCGCCGTTGACGGCGGCCTGAATCGTCTCGGTATAGTGGTTGAAGCGCAGCGGGCTGCGGTCCGAGGCGATGCCGGGTCCCGGGCCAAGGCCCACCGCCTGCGCCCAGGATCGCCAGGTCAGCCAGGACGGGTTGACCGTGTCCGAGGCGATCAGCGGCAGTTTCATGATCTCGGCCTCGGCCGCCGGGATGCCGGTTGCTTCCAGCAGTTTCGGGCTGCAGACCGGGAATACCTCGTCGGCATGGCTGGCAAGGCTGCGGCCATCGGCGAAGGGCGCGCGGCCAAAGCGGATCGCCACATCCAGCCGGTCGCGGCGCAGGTCGGTCGGGCCGTCGTCCGAGATGAGGCGCAGCTTGACCTGGGGATGGCGCGCGCGCAGCTGCGCCAGCCGGGGCAGGATCCAGAAATGGCTGAAGGCCAGCGTTGCGCCCACGGTCACCACGTCGCGGTCTTCGGGCGCGCGCAGCGTCTCGATCATCAGGGCCATGCTGTCGAATGCGGCTGTTACCGTGCCGGCCAGCGCCGCACCCGCCGGGGTCAGCGCGACCCGGCGGTGTGCCCGGCGGAACAGCACCGTGTTCAGATCGGATTCAAGCTGCTTGATCTGGCGGCTGACGGCGGCCTGCGTCACCCCCAGCTCACCCGCCGCCTGGGTAAAGCTGGACAGTCTCGCCGCCGCCTCGAAAGTCGCCAGCGCACTCATCGATGACAGGTTCCGGCGCAGGCTGGGCATGGATCAATCCCGTCGAATGCGCTTGGAAACATAACTTCAGGTTATCGATATGTCGAGAATTTCTGGAGTTGAGCGCAACGTGCGGACGGATGATCGTGGCCGCAGGCAGGCCCGCATTTTCCCGCCAGCCGTGCTACGCCATTTCAGTGAAAGCAGCCCGTCATGACCGATCAAGGCAATCTTCGCTCCCTTCTGCAGGCCCAGCTGTCCGGCCAGTCGCTGGCGCGGCCCTTCTATACCGATCCCGGGCTCTACCAGGCCGACCTGGACAACATCTGGTACCGGGAATGGATCTTCGCCGCGCCGCTGGCCGAGCTGCCCAAGGCGGGCTCCTATGTCACCTTCCAGCTGGGCGGCTATCCGGTACTGGTGGTCCGGGGCGGCGATGGCGAGATCCGGGCCTTCCACAACACCTGCCGCCATCGCGGCAGCCGCATCTGTCCCAAGGAATCGGGGCAGGCGACCAAGCTGGTCTGCCCCTATCACCAATGGACCTATGACACGAACGGGCAACTGCTCTGGGCCCGCGACATGGGGCCGGATTTCGACATGTCGTCCCACGGCCTGCAGCCGGTCCACTGCGCCTCTGCCGGCGGGATGGTTTATGTCTGCGTCGCGCGCAATGCCCCCGATTTCGCGCCCCTGCGCGAGGCTGCCGACCGCTATGCCGCGCCGCATCGGCCTGACGAGCTGAAGGTGGCGCACCAGTCGCGGATCATCGAGCGCGGCAACTGGAAGCTGGTGATGGAGAACAACCGCGAATGCTATCACTGCGCCGGTTCGCATCCGGGCCTGTGCCGCACCTTCCTTGACGATCCCGATCTCTTCGGCTCGGGTGACAGCCAGGGTTCGGCCCTTGGCGCCGCCCATGTCGAACGCTGCGAGGCGGCGGGCCTGCCCTCGCGCTATCTGGCGCCCGAAGACGAGCTGTGGCGGCTGGTGCGCATCCCGCTGGTCGGCGAGACGGTCAGCTACACGATGGACGGCAAGCCTGCGGCGCCGCTGCTGCCCGGAATGCCCTTTGCCAATGCCGGAACGCTGCTTTTCTATCATTACCCGAACACCTGGAACCACTACCTCTCGGACCATGTGCTGAACTTCCGCGTCATGCCTGTCAGTGCGACCGAGACCGAGGTGACGACCAGCTGGCTGGTCCACAAGGACGCGGTCGAGGGGCGCGACTATGACCTGACCCGGCTGACCGAGGTCTGGATCGCCACCAATGACGAGGATCGCCGCGTGGTGCAGGAAAACCAGCTGGGCATCAACTCGCCCGCCTACATGCCCGGCCCCTATTCGCAGCGGCAGGAGGGCGGGGTGATCCAGTTCGTCGACTGGTATGTGCGCTCGATGCTGCGCGGGATCAGCGGCCCGGCCCGCGTGGCGGCGGAATAGCGATGGCGAAGACCCGCCAGAACTGGACCGCCGAGCCGTGGCAGGACAGCGAGATGCTGGAATGCACCATGGTCATCCCCGAATCGGACAACTGCGCCACCATCGCCTTCCGCCCGCCCTCGGGGGCATGGTTTGACTATCAGCCCGGCCAGTTCCTGACGCTGGACCTGCCGGTGCCGGGCGGGGCGGTGCAGCGGACCTATACCATCTCGTCCTCGCCCTCGCGGCCGCAATCGCTATCGGTCACGGTGAAGGCGCGGCCGGGATCGGTGGGCGGGCGCTGGCTTCTGGACCAGCTGAAGCCGGGGATGCGGCTCAGGGCCTATGGTCCGGCGGGGCAATTCACCTTCCTGCGCCATCCGGCGGCGAAATACCTGTTCATCTCGGCCGGCTCCGGGGCGACGCCCTTGATGTCGATGACCACCTGGGCCTGGGATTCGGGCGAGATGCCCGACATCGTCTATGTCCATGCCGCCCGCAAACCCTCGGAGATCCTGTTCCGCCGCCGGCTCGAGGAATATGCCTCGCGCGTGCCGGGGCTGCAGCTGCGTTTCACCGTCGAGGAGGTCGATGCCTATGCGGTCTGGCCCGGCTATCACGGCAGGCTCAGCCAGATCATGCTGGGGCTGATGGCGCCCGACTATCTTGAACGCGAGGTTTTCTGCTGCGGTCCCGCGCCCTTCATGGCGGCGGTGCGCGACATGCTGGAATCGCTCGGCTTCGATCTGGCCCGCTATCACGAGGAAAGCTTCGATGCCCCGGCGCTGGTCGAGGTGCCGGTCGAGCCCTCGCCACCGCCGGGCGCGGCGCAGATCGAGTTTGCCCTGTCGGGGATCACCGCCGATTGCCAGGGCGATGACACGGTGCTGGCCGTGGCGCGCCAGGCGGGGCTGAACATCCCCTCGGGCTGCCAGTTCGGACTCTGTGGTACCTGCAAAGTGCTGAAGCGCGAGGGCGAGGTGCTGATGGTCCATAACGGCGGCATCTCGGAAGAGGAGATCGCCGAGGGCTATATCCTCGCCTGCTGCGCGCGGCCGCAGGGCCTGGTGTCGGTCGAGGTCTGAGGCGCGCAGGCGATACCCTTATCGCCTAGCGCGCGCCCCAGGTGTCGCTGAGCCGGTAGCCACCGGGCCAGGGATCGGTCGGGTCCAGCATGTGCTGGTGAATCCCGGTGACCCAGCCGCGGCCGCTGATCTCGGGCAGGATCGCCGGAACTTCGCCCAGGATGGTTTCCCCGACGATCCGACCGGTGAAGGTCGAGCCGATCAGCGACACCTGCGTCAGCGTCTCGCCCATCCCCATCTGCCCGCGGGCGGCGAGCAGTGCCATGCGTGCCGACAGCGCCGTGCCAGTTGGCGAGCGATCGATCTTTCCGGGCTGGATCGCCACGGCGGATCGCATCCGCAGGCCCTCGGCATCGCGCTCCAGCGGGCCGGCAAACTGGCAGAACGAGATGTGCCGCCAGTCGGGATTGGTCGGGTGATCGAAACCCAGTGCCTGGGTCGCGGCATTGGTGATCCGCGTACCGAGCCGTGCCAGGTCATGCGCCTCGTCGGGTGTCAGGGCAAAGCCAAGCGCCGCCGCATCGACCATGACGAAGCTGTCGCCGCCAAAAGCCGTGTCCACGGTCAGCGTTCCCAGCCCCTCGACCTCGAGCAGCTGATCCAGCTTCTGCGCGAAGCTGGGCAGGTTCTGCACATGGATCCGCCGGGCCTTGCCGCCCGAGCATTCGGCGCGGACGCGCACCAGCCCTCCCGGTGCCTCGAGGGTAAACTCGGTCACCGGCTCGACCATCGGCAGGATGCCACCGTCCAGCAGCACGGTCGACACGCAGATCGAGTTCGAGCCGGACATGGGTGGGGTGTCCTCGGGCTCCATGATGATGAAGGCCGCCGCCGCCTCGGGATGCTTGGGGGGCACCAGCAGGTTCACATGGCGGAACACCCCGCCGCGCGGCTCGTTCAGGACGAAGTTGCGCAGGGTCTGGTCGCGCGCGATGAAGCGCGACTGATCCCACAGGGTCTCGCCGGGTGGCGGGGCGACGCCGCCCACGATCACGTCGCCGACCTCGCCTTCGGCATGGGCCGAGATCACGTGAACGGTCTTTGTGCTCTGCATGGAGCTACTCCTCTTTCAATCCGAACCTTTCGACGCAGGGGTGTCAGAGGTCCTTCATCAGCCGCAGGGCGTCATAGATGGCGGCATGGGTGTTGCGCGGCGAGACCGCGTCACCGATGCGGAACAGCTGAAAGCTGCCGGACGGATTGCGGGCCAGCGCCTGTGGGCGGCCGGACAGCAGCGCATCGTGATCGACCTCGCCGCCATTGGTCGAATGCGGCTTCAGCGCATGGTAGAGATCGTCCAGCGGAACGGTTGCGTGGTTGACGACGATCTGGTCAAAGCTGCGCTCGGTCCGGTAGTCGCTGTAATCGGTGCCGATGCCGGCGATCAGCCGGTTGCCGTCCTTGCGCACCGTCTTCAGCCGGTAGGTGACGGTAAAGCGCGTCTCCTTGTCCTGCAGCGCGCGCATGTAGGGGACGAGGTTCATGCCCATGACCTCGGGCGCGAAGCTGCGGTCCGGGGTCATGATCTCGACCTGTCCACCCTTCTCGGCGATCATCTCGGCGGCCTGCAGCCCGGCGTGATCGCCCGCATCGTCAAAGACCAGCACGTCACTGCCGCAATCGACATCGCCCGACAGGATGTCCCAGGCCGAGACCACATGGCTCTCGCCGCTTTCAAGACAATCGGTGTCGGCCAGACCGCCGGTGGCGACGATGACCAGATCGGGTTTAGCCTCCAGAACATCCTCGGGTTCCACAAAGTGATTGAACTGAAGGGTGACACCCTTCGCCTCGCATTGGGCCATGCGCCAGTCGATGATCGAGATCATCTCGCGCCGCCGGGGCGAGCGTGCCGTCAGCCGCAATTGCCCGCCGGGCTGCGCCGCCGCCTCGTGAAGGCTGACGCAGTGGCCGCGTTCGGCGGCCACGCGCGCGGCCTCAAGCCCCGCCGGGCCAGCGCCGATGATCATCACCGATTTCGGCTGATCGGCCGGCGGGATGCGATGGGGCATCGACAACTCGCGCCCCGAGGCGGCGTTGTGGATGCACAAAGCCTCGCCGCCCTGATAGATCCGGTCGAGGCAATAGGTGGCGCCGACGCAGGGGCGGATGTCATCCTCGCGACCCTCGGCGATCTTCCGCACGATATGGGGATCGGCCAGATGCGCGCGGGTCATGCCGACCAGATCCAGGAGGCCCGCCGCAACCGCGTGGCGCGCGGTTGCCACATCGGGGATGCGGGCGGCGTGGATGGTGGGCATTCCCAGCTCGGCGCGGACGCGGCCGGCGAAATCCAGATGCGGCGCGGCGCGCATGCCCTGGACCGGGATGACATCGGTCAGCGCTGCATCGGTATGGATGCGCCCGCGGATGACCGAGATATAGTCGATCAGCCCTGCGTCGCGCAGCCGTCGCGCGATCTCCAGCCCGTCGTCGGCGGTCACGCCGCCGGCCTCGGCCTCGTCCACCGCCATGCGGATACCGAGGACGAAATCCGGGCCGACCGCCTTTCGCATCGCGCCCAGCACCTCGGCGCCAAGCCGCATCCGGCTGTCCAGCGTCTGCGGGCCGTATTCGCCCTCGAGCTGGTTGGTCAGCGGCGACCAGAGCTGGTCGATCAGGTGGCCATAGGCCTCGAGCTCGATCCCGTCCATGCCGCCCTCTTTCATCCGTGCGGCGGCCGAGGCGAAATCATCGACGATCCTGGCGAAGTCCCAGTCTTCGGCCAGCTTAGGGAAAGCCCGGTGGGCGGGTTCCTGCAGCCGGGTCGAGCTGAGCGAGGGCAGCCAGTCACCCTTGTTCCAGCCGGTGCGGCGGCCAAGATGGGTCAGCTGGATCATGACCTTGGTGTCATGCTCGTGCAACGCGTCGGTCAGGTCACGGATCCAGGGCACCACCTCGTCGCGATAGGCGAGGATGTTGTTGAAGGCGGGCGGGCTGTCGCGCGACACGATGGCCGATCCCGCCGTCATCGCCATGGCAACCCCGCCCTTGGCCCGCTCGAGGTGATAGGCGCGGTAGCGTTCCTTGGGCAGGCCGTCCTCGCAATAGGCCGGTTCGTGCGGGGTGGTGACGATGCGGTTCTTCAGCACCAGGGACTTCAGCTGAAAGGGCTGCAGCAGGGGGTCTTTGCTCATGGCAGTGGAACCTTCGGAGTGTCGGGTCAATGCAGGGGCAGGCGGCGATAGCGACCGGGGGAGGCGGGATCGTTGAAATGACCCATCGGGCCATGGGTCTGGAAATGTTCGGCCCAGTACCGCAGCGCGTCGCGGTCCAGCGTCACGCCGAGGCCCGGACCCTCGGGCACCGCGACGGTGTCATCGACCTGCCGGAAGGGGCCGTTCTCGATCACGTCGCCGATCTGCCAGCGGAACAGCGATTGCGAGGCCTCGGTGATATGGGGTGTCGCGGCCGAGACATGCAGATAGGCGGCGGTCATGATCCCGAGGTCATTGGAATAGCACCAGAAACCCTTGCCCATGGCCTCGCAGGCGGCGATGAATTTCAGCGTCCGCCCGATCCCGCCGAGCGCGGCGAAGTTGCAGACGAAATAGTCGGGAGCCCCCAGCGCGCAGGCGCGGCGCAGGTCGGGGATATGGGTCGAGAAGGGGATGATGCTGTGCCGGCGCAGCTCGGCCATCTCTTCGAAGGTCGCGACGGGGTCTTCGTAATTGCGGATGTTGAAGGGCTCGAGTTCCCGCAGCAGCCACCTGGCGCTGGTCAGCGAATATTGCATGTTGCTGTCCAGCCGGATCTGGGCCGAGGGTCCAAGCGCCTCGCGCAGCATCGCCACGGTGCGGATCTCCAGCTGCGGATCGCCCTGGATCAACTTGCCCTCGAAGATCGTCGATCCATGGTCGTCGCGCATCCGCAGGCAGTAATCCCGGATCGCCTCGGGTGTCATCTCGCCGCCGGCACCGTTCTGGGCGGGGCGGAACGAGAAATATTCCGAGAACGCGATCCGCTTGCGGACCGCGCCGCCCAGAAGCTGGTAGAGCGGCAGGCCAAGTGCCTTGCCGCGAATGTCCCAGAGCGCAAGCTCGACCGCGCCGAAGGCCACGCTGACGGCGTTCTCTCCGGTATTTGCTGTGATCTGCCAGGGCGGCACGCAGCGCGATTCGCAATCGGCAAGGTCGATGGGATCGGCGCCGATCAGGGCCGGGGCGATCTCGCGCTCGACCACCTCGCCGAAATGCCACCAGGGCGCTTCGCCAAGGCCCACCAGTCCCTCGTCGGTTTCGACCTCGATGATGGATTTCGAGGCACCGGGGTAAAGGCCGCCGGTCCACCAGAAGGGGGCGTCCAGCGGCAGGTTGACATGGGTCACGCGGATATTGGTGATCTTCATGGCCGCCGTCCTCCCCGGAAAAGGCTCCAATTGACACTAGTGTCAGCTACAAGAACGACGATGTCAATTGATTTGACAATAGCGTGATGTTCGGGCAATAGATGTCAATGAACATCATCCAGACCAGCGCGAATCTGACCGGCGAGCCTGACGGGGCAAGACCGTGGCTGGATGCGGCCTACCAGGTCCTGATCACCCAGGGCGTGGACAAGATCCGGATCGCCGCGCTGGCCGAGATGGTTGAGAGCACCCGCACCGCCTTCTATTGGCACTTCGCCGCGCGCGAGGCCCTGCTGGACGGGCTGCTGGAGCGCTGGAAGGCCAAGAATACCGACAATTTCGTGCGGCAGGTCGAGGGCTATGCCGAGACCATCAACGAGGCGGTCTTCAACATGTTCGACTGCTGGCTGAATGCCGATCTGTTCGATGCCCCCTTCGATCTTGCGGTCAGGAACTGGGCCAAGAACGACCCGGCGCTGACTGGCACGCTGGCCGATGCCGACGGCCAGCGGATCGACGCGCTGATCCGCATGTTCAAACGGTTCGGCTATGACGACAAAAGCGCGCTGGTCCGTTCGCACACGGCCTATTTCACCCAGGTCGGCTATATTTCGATGATGATCGTCGACGATCCCGGGGTGCGGATCGACCGGATGCCCGATTACGTCGAGGTCTATACCGGTATTGCCCCCAGCCCGAACGAGATTGCCCGCTTTCGCGGCCGCCATGCCCACCTGCTGAAAGGCTGATCCGACGGCTGCCGCCCTTACATCGACAAATGACTTTCAAAGGAGAACGTGAATATGAAGAATATTCGGCCGCCCTTTACGGATGTCGAGATTGCCACCCAGCCTGACGGATTTTACGAGGGCCAGTCCCTTCCCATCGCCCTCGTCTCGAAGATCGGGATCTCGCTTCTGGTGGTCTGGGCCCTGCTTTTCCCGCTGAACGCGAACCTGATGCTGTCCGAGGTAAATACCGGGCTGCTGAACATCTTCAACGCCTTCTACGTGCTGTCGGTCGGGCTGTTCGCCTGGTTCCTGCTGGTCCTTGCCGTCATTCCCTGGACCGGGCGGCGGCGGCTTGGTCGCGGGGACGAGGCACCCGAGTTCTCCACCTTCTCCTGGTTCGCGATGATGTTTGGCGCGGGTCTTGGTGTCGGGCTTATGGTCTATGCGACCGCCGAGCCGATGGGCCTCTGGGGCTCGAACCCCGAGATCCTGCGCGGCAATGTCGAGCCGAACACCGTCGCGGCGATCGAGACCGCCTATCGCTACAGCTTTATGCATTACGGCTTCCACGCCTGGTCAATCTATGTCGTCACCGGGCTTGCCCTTGCCTATTACAGCTATACGCGGGACATGCCGCTGACCATTCGCTCGGCCCTGACCCCGATCTTCGGACGGGCGCTGAACGGGCCGCTGGGGCATGTCGTGGACATCCTTGGGGTCGTCGCCACCATTCTTGGCGTCGCGGTGACCATCGGTTTCGGTGTCAGCCAACTGGTCGAGGGGGCCTATTCGATCCTCGGCATCGAGTGGCTGCTGCAACCCGGGGAAGATGGCGGCGCGCCGGTGCCTTCATCCGTCGGGCTGATCCTCGCGCTGGTGCTGGTCATGGGCATGTCCATCGCCTCGGCTGTCTCGGGTGTGGGCCGTGGGGTGAAATACCTGTCGAACATCAACCTGGTGCTGTCCTGTGTCCTGCTTGTGGTCTTCGCGATCTTCGGGTCGTTCCTCTTCGCGATGACCACCTATGGCCGGGCGATGGTCGATTACCTGCTGCATTTCCCCGCCCTGTCCTTCGAGGCCTATTCGACCGACAGCGAGCTGGGCAAATGGCAATCGGGATGGACGACCTTCTACTGGGCCTGGTGGATCGCCTTCTCGCCCTTTGTCGGCCTGTTCCTCGCCCGGATTTCCAAGGGGCGGACGATCCGCGAATTCATCCTTGGCGCGGTCATCGCCCCGGCGCTGGTCTGCTTCCTGTGGTTCACACTGCTGGGCGGCACGGCCATCGATCTCGAGCTGCAGGGCGTTGCCAATGGCGCCATCGTCAATGCCTCGCTGACCAACAAGCTGTTCGTCACGCTGCAGATGATGCTGCCCGAGGGGCTGTACCAGGCGGTGGCGGTCATGTCGGTGGTGCTGATCCTGACCTTCCTCGTCACCTCGGCCGATTCCGGCATCCTGGTGATGAACACGATCATGGCCGGCGGCGCGGTGGATACCGGCATCCGCCACCGGATCATCTGGGGCGTACTGCTGACGCTGGTGATCGCGGCGCTGGTCCTGGCCGGGGGCGGGGGCCTTGGCGCGTTGCAGAACGCGATGATCATCGGCGCGCTGCCCTTTGCCTTCGTGATGATCGGCATGTGCCTGTCGCTGGCGAAGGCGCTGTACCGGGATTACCTGCGCGATCGTTACGGCGCGGCGCAGCGCGCCTGACCCGGGATCTTCGCTGGCGGATTTCCGCCGGTCGACCGGAGCGCCTCGTGCGCCCCGGTTTTCCGCGTTCCGCGACGACCGGCCGAGGCATATAGTCCCGCGCCAACGAGAACCATAATATCGAGGCAGTGATGTTGTCCCTCATGCGCGTGCTGGCCATCGCCGGCGTGACCGTCCTTTCGGCCTGTGGCGGCGGGCAGGACCGCAATTACCTCGCCGATCCCTCGGTGACGCAGGCGGGGCTCTATCCGAACGAAACGCCCGAGCTGCGCGCCAGCATCAACCGCTGGTCCAAGCATTACGGCGTGCCGGTGGAACTGGTCCATCGGGTGATCCTGCGCGAATCCGACCATCGCCCCGGCGCGCGCAACGGCCCCTATTACGGGCTGATGCAGATCCTGCCGCAGACCGCGCGGACCATGGGCTACCAGGGCCCGGCCGAGGGGCTGCTGAACGGCGACACCAATCTGCAATACGCGGTGAAATACCTGCGCGGGGCCTACCTGGTCGCGCAGGGTGATCATGACGAGGCCGTGGGCTGGTATGCGCGCGGCTATTACTACGAGGCCAAGCGCATGGGCCTGTTGGAGGAGACCGGGCTGCGGTCCTGATCGCCCCTGCCTGAACCTGCGGGCCAGCGCCGCCTTTGGCGCTGACCCGTTCTTCGGTGATCTGCAGCCCGTCAGACGCCCGCGCCCGGGGGTGCCTTCGCCAGACCTTCACCGCGATCCGCGACATCCACGCCAGCCGCGAAAGCGCCGCTATCCGTGGCCGAGCGCAGCCGCGCCTTGACGCCGTCGCTGGTCAGGGGCACCGGCAGTCCGGCCTGCGCCTGCCACCAGAGCGCGGTCAGGCCCGCGACATGCGGGCAGGCCATCGAGGTGCCGTTCAACGCGACCGTGCCACCGCCGACCTTGGCCGAGATGACGTTGACGCCCGGGGCCGAGAGGATCGGGTTGGTGTTCGAGAAATTGGCGACCGTCAGCCCCTGCGCCCCCTCGGCCAGCGCGCCGACCGAGATCACGTCGAAGGCGGCGGCGGGGACCGAGACGCTGACCTCGAAGTTTGCGCTGATCTGGCGTTCGGATTCGTTGCCGGCCGCGGCAACGACCACGGTGCCGCCATCGAACTGTGCCATCGCCCGGAACATGTCCATGATGGCATCGAAAGCGCGCAGGTTGCCGCGATAGGCCTCGAGCGCGACCGATCCCGCCAGCTCCGCCGGCCAGCCCTGGTCGATCAGCCGCTTGATGAGTCCCGGGAAGTCGAAGCCGAGCGACATCGAGATGACCTTCGCGCCGCCGGCCTGCGCCCATTTCATCCCCTCGAACAGCATTTCCGAACCACCGCTGCCATCGTCACCCAGAACCTTGCCGATCATCGCCTCGGTGATCCCGGGCGCGACGCCGATGCGCAGCCCGCCCACATCGCGCCCGAATATGGTGCCGGCGCAATGGGTGCCGTGCCGGTTGCCATCGGGGGCGCTGTCGGGGCCGCCGGTGAAGTTCTTCATCTGCAGGTTGACGCCGGCAAAGGCCACATGGGTCGGGTCGATGCCGGTATCCAGCACCGCGACCTTCACCCCGGCCCCGTCGAAGGCCGAGACATCCGCGCCAACCGCCTTCACGCCCCAGGTAACGCTGCCGCCACCCGCCGCCGCCGCCGATTCGGTGGGGGTGATCAGCTGGATCGGCATGGACTGGGTGATCGCCCGGACCGAGGGATCGCGTCGCAGGTCGTTCATGTCGTCCTTCGACAGGTCCTCGACCTCGATCGACGGCTTGGGCGGAACCCCGTTGGTCGCGCCCATGACCGGCCCCCGGTCGAGCGTGTCGAAACCGCGACTGCCGGTGGCCATGCGCAGGCCGAAATTGTCATCGCGCACTATGATCGACTTGGTCATGAGTTCTCTCCAGATAACTCGAAATCGGCGGGTGATTCCGCCATTTTGGCGCGTCATTATTATTATTGATAATCATTTTAATTTTCAATTGGATTATCATTATTCAAATATTATATATTTTGACGCGCGGGGACGGGCCTGCTCATGGGCCATCGCGTCCGGCCGCCTGCGGCGATGCGTCGCGCAGGCTCGGCCCCAGACCCGGGCCTTGACCCGGCGCCCCGCATTCGCTAGGGACCGCCGGTGCCCGCACGGGCCGCCGACTGAAAACGACTCAACAAGCAAGAAACGCCGTGTCCGTCCCATCATCGCTTCGGGGGCGCGTCCGGCAAGGAGAAGCGACATGAAACTGCATGAAATCCGCGACAATGATGGCGCGAACCGCAAGAAAAAGCGCGTTGCGCGTGGTCCGGGCTCGGGCAAGGGCAAAACTGCCGGCCGGGGTATCAAGGGCCAGAAATCGCGTTCGGGCGTTGCGCTGAACGGCTACGAGGGTGGCCAGATGCCGCTCTACCGGCGTCTGCCGAAGCGTGGCTTCACCGCGCCGAACGCCAAGAGCTTTGCCGTCGTGAACCTCGGCCAGATCCAGGCCTTCATCGACGCGGGCAAGCTGGACGCCAAGGCTGACGTGACCGAAGACGCGCTGGTTGCCTCGGGCACCGTGCGCCGCAAGCTGGACGGCATCCGCCTGCTGGCCAAGGGTGAACTGAAGGCCAAGCTGAACCTGACCGTCACCGGTGCCTCGAAGGCAGCCATCGAGGCGGTCGAGAAAGCCGGCGGCAAGGTCACCGTGACCGCCCCGGCCAAGGAAGCAGCGGCGGCCGAATAAGCTGTTGAAGGGGGCGCGCGCGCCCCATAGATAGCAAACAGGTTTTCCAAGGCGCCGCCGACCGGGGAACGGTTCGGCGGCGCTGTCATGAGACAGGACGAATAATATGGCGTCAGCCGCAGAACAGATGGCCGCGAACCTCTCTTGGGGGGCTCTGGGCAAGGCCACGGAACTTCGCCAGCGCATCTGGTTCACGATCGGCCTGCTGATCATCTATCGCCTCGGCACCTATATCCCGGTGCCCGGCATCGACGGCGCGGCGCTGCGCAACTTCATGGAACAGGCGCAATCGGGCATCGGCGGCATCCTGTCGATGTTCACCGGCGGTGCGCTGGGGCGGATGGGCGTCTTCGCGCTGGGGATCATGCCCTATATCTCGGCCTCGATCATCGTGCAGCTGCTGACCTCGATGGTGCCTTCGCTGGAACAGCTGAAGAAAGAGGGCGAGCAGGGCCGCAAGAAGATCAACCAGTATACCCGCTATGGCACCGTGGCGCTGGCGCTGTTCCAGGCTTATGGCCTCGCGAAATCGCTGGAGGCCGGTGGTCTGGCGCATGATCCGGGCCTGTTCTTCCAGGCCGCCGTGGTCATCACGCTGGTCGGCGGCACCATGTTCCTGATGTGGCTGGGCGAGCAGATCACCGCCCGCGGCATCGGCAACGGCATCTCGCTGATCATCTTCGTCGGCATCGTGGCGGAAATTCCGGCAGCGCTGGCGAACTTCTTTGCGCAAGGCCGTTCGGGCGCGATCTCGACCCCGGTGATTCTGGGTGTGATCGTGATGGTCGTGGCCGTGATCGCCTTTGTGGTGTTCATGGAGCGCGCGCTGCGAAAGATCCACATCCAGTACCCGCGGCGCCAGGTCGGCATGAAGATCTATGACGGCCAGTCGTCGCATTTGCCGATCAAGGTTAACCCGGCCGGCGTCATCCCGGCGATCTTCGCCAGCTCGCTTCTGCTGCTGCCGGTGACGATCTCGACCTTCTCGGGCAACCAGACCGGCCCGGTCA
The DNA here is from genome assembly GCF_002847445.1 of Paracoccus zhejiangensis. Taxonomy (NCBI): domain Bacteria; kingdom Pseudomonadati; phylum Pseudomonadota; class Alphaproteobacteria; order Rhodobacterales; family Paracoccaceae; genus Paracoccus; species Paracoccus zhejiangensis. The sequence goes on from NZ_CP025430.1 coordinate 3,930,246, forward strand.
TGTCGACCATCCTGGCCTATTTCGGCCCGGGCCAGCCGCTTTACCTGGTGTTCTTCGCGGCGATGATCGTGTTCTTCGCCTATTTCTACACCCAGAATGTCAGCTTCAAGACCGACGAGGTGGCCGAGAACCTGAAGAATCAGGGCGGCTTCATTCCCGGCATCCGTCCGGGCAAGCGGACCCAGGATTATCTGGACTACGTGGTTAACCGGGTTCTGGTGATCGGTGCCGGCTACCTGGCGGCCGTTTGTCTTCTGCCCGAGATCCTGCGCAGCCAGTGGCAGGTGCCGTTCTACTTTGGTGGGACTTCGGTTCTGATCGTGGTTTCGGTAACCATGGACACGATCAACCAGGTGCAAAGTCACCTGCTGGCGCATCAATATGAGGGCCTGATCGAGAAATCGCAGCTGCGTGGCAAGCGCGGGGGCGGCAAGGACGGGGCGAAGAAAAAGCGGGCGCCCGCCCGCCGCTGAGCACCGGCCGAGGACGCGGAAACGAGAAACTGACCGAGGGGACAGACCATGACCGTCAATATCATTCTTCTGGGGCCGCCGGGCGCAGGCAAGGGCACACAGGCCCGCCGTCTGGTGGAGGAAAGGGGAATGGTTCAGCTGTCCACCGGTGACATGCTGCGCGAGGCCAAGGCCAGCGGCTCGGAGATGGGCAAGCGCGTGGCGGCGGTCATGGACCGGGGCGAGCTGGTGACGGACGAGATCGTCATCGGCCTGATCCGCGAGAAGCTGGCCGAGGGCGGCGTGGGCTTCATCTTCGATGGCTTCCCCCGCACGCTGGGGCAGGCCGATGCGCTTGGCGCGCTGCTGGACGAGACCGGCATGCCGCTGGATGCGGTGATCGAGATGCGCGTCGATGACGAGGCGCTGGTGAACCGCATCACCAAGCGTTTCACCTGCGGCAATTGCGGCGAGGTCTATCACGACGAGACCAAGCCGACCGCGAAGCCGGGTGTCTGCGATGTCTGCGGCTCGACCGACCTGCGCCGCCGCGCCGATGACAACGAGGACAGCCTGAAGACCCGGCTGCTGGAATATTACAAGAAAACCTCGCCGCTGATCGGCTATTACTACGCCAAGGGCAAGCTCAGCACCGTTGACGGCCTGGGCGAGATCGAGGCGGTTGCCGGCGAGATTTCGGCGGTTCTGGACAAGCACTGAACCGCGGGCAGGGGCCGGATGCCGCAATGCGGCGTCCCGGCCTTGACCTTTTTTCGCTTGACCTATATTTGACGACTTCTCGAGAGAGAATCACCCTAATTGACGGGTGGCCCATAGACCGGCCCGAAGGCTAGGCTTTCGGGCCCTTCGTTGTGAAAAAAGGTTCCGGTGCTACGGAACCGCAACCAGGAAGGACAAACGCGTGGCTCGTATTGCTGGCGTCAATATTCCGACGGGGAAACGTGTCCCCATCGCACTGACTTACATTCACGGGATCGGCCCGATGTATGCCACCCAGATCGTGGAAGCGGTCGGCATCGATCCGACCCGCCGCGTCAACGACCTGTCGGATGCCGAGGTTCTGGCCATCCGCGAATACATCGACGCGAACCTGACCGTCGAAGGCGACCTGCGCCGCGAAGTGCAGATGAACATCAAGCGCCTGATGGACCTCGGTTCCTATCGTGGCTTGCGCCACCGCCGCAACCTGCCGGTTCGTGGCCAGCGCACCCACACCAATGCCCGCACCCGCAAGGGCCCGGCGAAGCCGATCGCCGGCAAGAAGAAGTAAGGGGGCAGCATCATGGCACGCGATACTCGTCGTACGAAGAAGAAGGTTTCCAAGAACATCGCCACCGGCGTTGCTCATGTGAACTCGTCGTTCAACAACACCAAGATCCTGATCTCGGACGTGCAGGGCAATGCGATCTCGTGGTCGTCGGCTGGCACCATGGGCTTCAAGGGCTCGCGCAAATCGACCCCCTATGCCGCGCAGATGGCCGCAGAAGACGCGGGCAAGAAGGCACAGGAACACGGCGTCCGCACGCTGGAAGTCGAAGTTCAGGGTCCGGGCTCGGGTCGTGAATCGGCTCTGCGCGCACTGGCCGCTGTCGGGTTCAACATCACGGCAATCCGTGACGTCACCCCGATCGCCCATAACGGCTGCCGCCCGCCCAAGCGCCGCCGCGTCTGATCGCAGACAGTAATTCACCGGGCCGCGCGTTTCGACGCGCGGTTCGGGCATTTTCGTTTCAACCTCGGGCGTTCCCGGCCTTGGTCATGGGCAGGGGACAAGTATGGAGGCACTCGCATGATCCACAAAAACTGGGCAGAGCTGATCAAGCCGACGCAGCTGGACGTGAAGCCGGGCGCCGACGCGACCCGCAGCGCTACTGTCGTCGCCGAACCGCTGGAGCGTGGCTTTGGCCTGACCCTTGGCAACGCGCTGCGCCGCGTGCTGATGTCGTCGCTGCAGGGCGCCGCCATCACCAGCGTGCAGATCGACAATGTGCTGCATGAATTCTCGTCGGTCGCCGGCGTCCGCGAGGACGTGACCGACATCGTCCTGAACCTGAAGGGCGTGACCCTGAAGATGGATGTGGACGGCCCCAAGCGCCTGACCCTGACCGCCAAAGGTCCGGGCGAGGTCAAGGCTGGCGACATCCAGGAAACCGCCGGCATCACCATCCTGAACCGCGACCATGTCATCTGCCATCTGGATGACGGGGCCGAGGTCTCGATGGAACTGACCGTTGCCAATGGCAAAGGCTATGTCGCCGCCGACAAGAACCGTCCCGAGGATGCGCCCATCGGCCTGATCCCGATCGACGCCATCTTCTCGCCGGTCAAGCGCGTCAGCTATGAAGTCACGCCCACCCGCGAGGGCCAGGTGCTGGACTATGACAAGCTGACGATGAAGGTCGATACCGATGGTTCGCTGACCCCGGACGACGCCGTGGCCTATGCCGCGCGCATCATCCAGGACCAGCTGTCGGTCTTCGTGAACTTCGAAGAGCCCGAGGCCGCTCGCTCGCAAGCCGATGATGACGGCCTGGAATTCGATCCGCGCCTGCTGAAGAAGGTGGACGAGCTGGAACTGTCGGTGCGTTCGGCCAACTGCCTGAAGAACGACAACATCGTCTATATCGGCGACCTGATCCAGAAGACGGAAGCCGAGATGCTGCGCACCCCGAACTTCGGCCGCAAGTCGCTGAACGAGATCAAGGAAGTGCTGTCCGGCATGGGCCTGCACCTTGGCATGGATGTCGTGGACTGGCCGCCGGAGAACATCGAAGACCTGGCCAAGCGCTTCGACGACCAATTCTGATTCTGGCCGGGGCGGTCATGCCGCCCCGCCGAACCCCGGGCATCCCGCCCCAAGGAGAGCGGCCCGCACGCATGGGCTGCCAGACAAAGCAAAAGACGTAAAAGGAGACCATCATGCGTCACGCACGTGGCTATCGCCGCCTCAACCGCACCCACGAACACCGCAAGGCGCTGTTCGCCAACATGGCCGGCTCGCTGATCGAGCACGAGCAGATCAAGACCACGCTTCCGAAAGCCAAGGAACTGCGTCCGATCGTCGAGAAGCTGATCACGCTGGCCAAGCGCGGCGACCTGCACGCTCGCCGTCAGGCCGATGCGCAGCTGAAGCAGGATCAGCACGTCGCCAAGCTGTTCGAGGTGCTGGGCGCCCGCTACAAGGACCGTCAGGGTGGCTATGTCCGCATCCTGAAGGCCGGCTTCCGCTATGGCGACATGGCGCCGATGGCGATCATCGAACTGGTCGACCGTGACCCGGCCGCCAAAGGCGCTGCCGATCACGCGCGCACCGAGGCCGAATCGCAGGCCGACGCCGAAGCCTGATCGCTTCGCCAGACCTGAAAAGACCCCGCAGCTTCGCTGGCGGGGTCTTTTTATGACGGAACGTCACGACAGCGGTCAGAACCGCCCAGCCACCTAAACCTGCAGTTGCTGCAACGTTTGCTGGATCTTGGCAGAAATGCGACGCGAGATTATCTGAGGTGCTGAACAGAATTCTCTGGTAAGTCGTTGAAGCCTTGTTAACCTTTCTGGTGTACAGACTTCATCGAGGCTAATTTAGCGTTGCACAGAAAACTTACAATTTGTCTAAAAGGTTATGTCTCCAAGAGCTGATATCAACGCCGCGTTGCGAACGCTTAACCGTCTGACACCCGTCGGGTATTTTGTCGGACTGCACATCCGTTTTGCTGCGCCGCTGATGCAGTTCCAGACATATCCGGAAGAATGGTCCGAATTCTATTCCTCGAACGGATACGCCTTGCGGGACCCGACAATCGCCTGGGGATTGTCGACCACGGGCGCCTGTCGCTGGTCCAACCTGCCGGTGCCCGATCCGTTCAGCATCCTGAAGGATGCGGCGGATCATGGCCTGGTCTACGGCCTGACCACCTCTTACGGGGTGATCGCCTCGCGCACCATCGCCAGCTTTGCGCGCGATGACCGCGAGTTTACGGATGACGAGATTCTGGAAATCTCGGCCACGATACGTCGGCTCCATGCTATCACGGAGCCGCCGGCGAGCCTGACGAAGGCTCAGAAAGAGGCCCTTCGGTGTATTGCGGAGGGCGATCGTCACGCAGCAGCGGCCGCCAAGCTTGGCATCACTGAAAGCGCGTTCAAGGCGAGGCTGATCTCGGTTCGGGAAAGACTGATGGCCCGGACCACGGCCGAGGCGCTTCAGCGAGCCAAAGAATACCGTCTGTTGTAGGGGGATCGTCCATGAGGGACCGCAAGAAACCGGAGAAGGCTGCCCTCAACCCCAGGAGTTGTAACCATGCAGACGACGACACTTTCATTCTCCAATATCCACAACCACGGTGAGCTTTTCGCCAATCTTTTCCGGGCCCGCCGCCAGAGTTTCATCGTTCAGAAAAACTGGGACCTGCCCGAAGCAGAGGGGATGGAGTTCGACCAGTATGACACCCCGCAAAGCCGCTGGGTGGCGATCCATGATCTGGGCCAGGTCATGGCCGGTTTTCGCCTGACGCCGACCACGGCGCGCTGCGGCATTTATTCCTACATGATTCGCGACGCCCAGCAGGGCATTCTGGGCGGCACCATCCCGCAAGAGCTTCTCTATGGTGATGCGCCGCAGGACCCGAATGTCTGGGAATGCACTCGGGTCTTCGTCAGCCACACGATCCCGCAGCAATACCGTCGCACGGTTCACAAGCAGATGGTCGACGCGATGACCGTCACCGCGCGCGAACTGGGCGCGACCAAGCTGATCGCGCTGACCGCTGGCAACTGGTCGCGCTGGTATGGCCGCTGCGGTCTCGAGGCCGAGGCGATCGGGCCGATGCTGACCATCGACGATGGCAAGTTCCAGTGTGTCTCGATCAACCTGGCGGCCAAGCTGCACTAGGCAGGGCGCATCATCTTTGCGCTTCTGGGGATAACAATGTCGCGGCGACGTGATTAGATCACTCTCGCCATGACAGACCTGTTTGACACCATGCCCGAGTCGGGGCGCGCAGAACCCTCTCTGCCGCGCCCGCTCGCCGATCGTATCCGGCCCGCCCGGCTGTCCGAGGTGATCGGTCAGGACCAGGTGCTGGGTCCTGATGGCCCCCTCGGGGCGATGCTTGCCGCGCACAGCCTGTCCTCGCTGATCCTCTGGGGACCGCCCGGGGTCGGCAAGACCACCATTGCCCGGCTTCTGGCCGATGCGACCGATCTGGCCTTCGTCCAGATCAGCGCGATCTTTTCCGGCGTGCCGGAACTGCGCAAGGTCTTTGATGCCGCCAAGCTGCGCCGCCAGCAGGGGCGGGGGACGCTGCTGTTCGTGGACGAGATCCACCGATTCAACAAGGCGCAGCAGGACGGCTTCCTGCCGCATATGGAGGATGGCACCATCCTTCTGGTCGGCGCGACCACCGAGAACCCCTCGTTCGAGCTGAATGCCGCGTTGATGTCGCGCGCGCAGATCATCGTGCTGAAGCGGCTGGAGTTGTCGGACCTCGAGCGTATGGCGCAGCGGGCCGAGGCGGAACTGGGCCGCAAGCTGCCGCTGACCGGCGAGGCACGCGAGGCGCTGTTGGAAATGGCCGATGGCGATGGCCGCGCCTGTCTGAACCTGATCGAGCAGGTGGCGGCCTGGAAGGTCGAGGGCAAGCTGGGCACCGACGCGCTGGCGCAGCGGTTGATGCGGCGGGCGGCCAAGTATGACAAATCCGGGGACGAGCATTACAACCTGATTTCGGCGCTGCACAAATCGGTGCGCGGCTCCGACCCCGATGCCGCGCTTTACTGGTTCGCCCGGATGCTTGAGGGCGGCGAGGACCCGCGCTATCTCGCCCGCCGGCTGACCCGCATGGCGGTCGAGGATATTGGTCTGGCCGATCCGGCGGCGCAGCGCCATTGCCTCGACGCCTGGTCGCTTTACGAACGCCTCGGCAGTCCCGAGGGCGAGCTGGCGCTGGCGCAGGCGGTGATCTATCTGGCGCTGGCGCCGAAATCCAACGCCGGTTACGTCGCCTACAAGGGCGCGCGGGCCGAGGCGCGGCGCACCGGCAGCCTGATGCCGCCAGCCCATATCCTGAACGCGCCCACGAAGATGATGAAGGATCAGGGCTATGGCGCCGGCTATGCCTATGACCATGATGCCGAGGACGGGTTCTCGGGGCAGAACTATTTCCCCGACGGGATGAAGCGGCCGGTCCTCTACAGCCCGGTCGAACGCGGCTTCGAGCGCGAGTTGAAGAAGCGGCTCGACTGGTTCGTGGCGCAGCGGCTGAAGCGCGGCGGTTGACTTTACCCGGCCCTGCGCAGAGGAACGCGCCATGATGAACCCATTCCTGCAAGTCGCCCTTGGCGGGGCCGTCGGCGCCACCGCGCGCTATGCCACCTATCGGATGCTGGCCGTCCACGGGCCGGGCTTTCCCGTCGCTACCGTCGTGGTCAATGTCGCGGGCAGCCTTGTCATGGGCCTTCTTGCCGCGCTGATGGCGCATCGGATCGGCAATGACTGGGCGCCGCTGCTGCTGACCGGGGTGCTGGGCGGTTTCACCACCTTCTCGGCCTTCTCGCTGGATGCGTTGACGCTGTGGGAACGCGGACAGGTGGTCGGCGCGGCCACCTATGTCATCGGTTCGGTGCTGCTGTCGCTGGTGGCGGTGATTGCCGGATTGGCGCTTGGACGGGGGCTTTGGGCATGAGCGGCGTGCAGTTGATTCGCATTGGCGCGGATGAAGGCGATCAGCGGCTGGACCGCTGGCTGAAGAAGAAGTTCCCGCAACTGACCCAGGGCGCCGTCGAAAAGATGTGCCGCAAGGGCGAGCTGCGGGTAGATGGCGGGCGGGTCAAGGCCAATGCCCGGATCGAGGCTGGGCAAGAGATCCGCGTGCCGCCGATCCCCGATGCCGTGCCCGAGTTGCTGAAACCCTCGGGTCCGCGGGTCTCGGCCAGCGATGAAGAGATGATCCAGGCGGCGGTGCTGTGGAAGGATCAGCACATCATCGCCCTGAACAAGCCGCCGGGGCTGCCCAGCCAGGGCGGCAGCGGGCAGGGCGATCGCCATGTCGATGGCCTCAGCGAGGCGCTGAAATTTGGCTACAAGGACCGACCGAAGCTGGTGCACCGGCTGGACAAGGATACGTCGGGCGTGCTGCTGCTGGCACGGACCGACCGCGTCGCGCGGGCGCTGTCGGAGGCGTTCCGGTCGCGCACCACACGCAAGATCTACTGGGCAGCGGTGGCCGGCGTGCCCAGCCCGCGCAAGGGCACCATCCGTTACGGTCTGGTGAAGGCGCCGGGTCATGGCCGCGGCGGCGAGGGCGAGAAGATGATGGCGGTTCATCCGCGCGACATCGACGCGACCGAAGGTGCCAAGCGCGCAACCACCGATTACGCGGTGATCGAGGGGCTTGGCGGCCGGGTCAGCTGGGCCGCGCTTGTGCCGATCACCGGGCGCACCCATCAGCTGCGCGCACATATGGCGGAACTGGGCCATCCGATTGTCGGAGACGGCAAATATGGTGGCTCGGGGCAGGAGAACCTGGGCGATGGCTGGGGCGCGCAACTGGGCGGAGAGATCAGCCGCAAGCTGCACCTGCACGCCCGTAGCCTCAGCTTTGACCACCCGATCACCGGCGAGCGCATCACCGTGACCGCGCCTCTGCCCGATCACATGAAGCGGACGTGGAAGACCCTTGGCTGGGCCGAGGGCGACGCTCCCGCCGATCCCTTCGAGGACGAGGCATGAAGCTGTTCATCTTCGACGTGGACGGAACGCTGGTCGACAGCCAGCACCATATCCACGGGGCGATGACCCATGCTTTCGAGGCGGTGGGCCTGCCGCCGCTTCCGCTGTCGCAGGTGCTGCAGATCGTCGGCCTGTCGCTGCCCGTGGCCATCGCCCGGCTGGTGCCCGAGGCCGATGCGGCGACGCAGGACCGGCTGGTCGCCGAGTACAAGAACGCCTTCAACGTCGCCCGGCTGCGCGAGCCCGCGCCGCTTTACCCCGGCGCGCGCGACTGTCTCGACGCGCTGGCCGGTCGCGACGACTGGGTGCTGGCCGTGGCCACCGGCAAGTCGCGCCGGGGGCTGGACGCGATGATCGAGGCGCATGGCCTGCAGGGCATGTTCGCCAGCCTGCAGACCGCCGACGGCCACCCCTCGAAACCGCATCCCTCGATGGTGCTGGCGGCGCTGGACGAGACCGGCGCGGTGGCGGCTGACGCGGTGATGATCGGCGATACCAGCTTTGACATCGAGATGGGCCGCGCGGCTGGCGTGACCGCTTACGGCGTCGATTGGGGCTATCACGACAGCGCCGCGCTGCGCGGGGCAGGGGCGCAGGACGTGGCGCAGGATTTCGCGGGGCTGACCCGCCAGTTGCAGGGATGGGCGGCATGACCGAGTGGAAGGCGCGGCGATTCTGGAAACAGGCGACGGTGCGCGATACCGGCGCGGGCTGGGAGGTTCTGCTGGACGAGAAACCCCTGCGCACGCCGGGCAAGCTGCCGCTGCTTCTGCCGACCGAGGCGCTGGCCCGCGCCATCGCGGCGGAATGGGACGCGCAGACCGATGTGATCGACCCGACAGTGATGCCGCTGACCCGCGCCGCCAATTCCGCCATCGAGAAGGTCACGCCGCAATTCGACGCCGTGGCCGACATGCTGGGCGATTACGGCGGCACCGATCTGCTCTGCTATCGCGCCACCGAACCCGAGGAACTGATCGCCACGCAGGCGCGTGACTGGGACCCGCTGATCGACTGGTCGGCCACCCATCTGCGCGCGCCCCTGCGGCTGGCCCAGGGGGTGATCCCGGTGGCGCAGGACCCTGAGGCTGTGGCGCGGCTGCGCGCGCGGGTCGCGACGCTGGATGCCTTTGGCCTGACCGCGCTGCATGATCTGGTCACATTGCCCGGCTCGCTGATCCTCGGCCTCGCGGTGCTGGAAGGTCGGCTGACCGCCGATCAGGCCTTCGCGCTGTCGCGTCTGGACGAAGAGTTTCAGGCCGGTCGCTGGGGACGCGACGAGGAAGCAGACACTGCCGCCGAAAACCGCAGGCAGGCCATGCTGGCGGCAGAACGCTTCTGGAAGCTGTCGCGCCAGGGTTGACGCAACGCGGCGTTCCCCTGCTTCTTCCTTGACGGATGGGCATGTATCGGCACAATGCCGCCTATTGGGCTGTGCTTGGTGCCTCTTCGAGACCCGGCAAAGCCTCATGCCGACCGCGGGTGCGTGACTGTGCCCCGGTCAACCAACAGTGAGGAAAACATGAAAAAATCCGTACTTCTTGGCACCGTCGCAGCGACGGCCGCATTTATTGGCGGCGCGGCGATGGCAGCCGAGGGCGATACGCTGAAGGCTGTGAAGGCGCGTGGCGAGTTGATCTGCGGCGTGAACACCGGGCTCGTCGGTTTCGCCGCCCCCGATGCCAGCGGCAACTGGGCCGGCTTTGACGTGGCCGTCTGCAAGGCCGTGGCGGCCGCCGTTCTGGGCGATCCGGCCAAGGTGAAATACGTCCCGACCACCGGGCAGACGCGCTTTACCGCGCTGAGCTCGGGCGAGGTGGATGTCCTGGCCCGCAACTCGACCTGGACCTATTCGCGCGACACCGACCTGAAGCTCGATTTCATCGGCGTGAACTATTACGATGGTCAGGGCTTCATGGTCCGCAAGGATCTGGGCGTGACCTCGGCCAAGGAACTGGACGGCGCAACCATCTGCATCCAGACCGGCACCACCACCGAGCTGAACCTGGCCGATTACTTCAAGGCCAACAACATGAGCTACCAGCCGGTCAACATCGACAGCAACGCCGAGGGTGAACAGCAGTACATGGCTGGCGCCTGCGATGCCTATACCACCGACGCCTCGGGCCTTGCGGCGACCCGCGCGGCCTTTGCCGACCCGGAAAACCACATCATCCTGCCCGAGATCATCTCGAAAGAGCCTCTCGGGCCGGCGGTACGCCATGGCGACAACAACTGGGGCGATATCGTTCGCTGGACGTTGAACGCGCTGATCGCCGCCGAGGAATACGGCGTCACCTCGGCCAATATCGAGGAACTGGCGACCAATTCCGAGAACCCGGAAGTGCAGCGCTTGCTGGGTGCCAGCGACGAACTGGGCGCGATGATGGGGCTGGACAAGGACTGGGCCAAGAACGCCATCAAGGCCAGCGGCAACTATGGCGAGGTCTTCGCCAAGACCATCGGCGAAGAGACCCCGATCGGTCTGGCCCGTGGCCTGAACGCGCAATGGACCCAGGGCGGCCTGCTCTACGCCCCGCCGTTCCGCTGATCGGCTTCTGACAATCCCGGCCGCGCGGGGGCTTCTCCGCGCGGCCGGCCAAGAAAGATAAGCCCGGGCAATCAATAACGGCGCAAAGCCGATGCACGGGAACAGGGGAAAAATATGGCTGACATCTCGGCACCGGCGGCCACGCCGTTCCGTTTGAGTATGCTGCTTTACGACCGCCGTTACCGGTCGATGACCATCCAGGTCTTCGTGTTCATTCTGGTCATGGCCTTTGCCTGGTGGCTGGTCGGCAACACGATCCAGAACCTGCGGGTCATGGGCAAGGATTTCGACTTCGGCTTCCTGGGACAGCGCGCGGGTTATGACATCCCGTCCCCGCCAATCCCCTATACCTCCGACGACACCCATCTGCGGGCGACCATCGTCGGGCTTCTGAACACCGTCATCGTCTCGGTCCTCGGCTGCATCGCCGCCACCGTGCTGGGCATTACCGTCGGTGTCGCCCGGCTGTCGAACAACTGGCTCTTTGCCCGGCTGATGACGATCTATGTCGAGATGTTCCGCAACATCCCGTTGCTGCTGTGGATCCTGATCGTCTATGCGATCTTCACCGAGGTCTTGCCGCCGCCGAACGCCTATCGCGGCGAGGACCCGGCGGCGTCGATGATCCTCTTCGACAATGTCGCGCTGACCAACCGCTATACCGCGATCCCGTCGCTGGGGATGACCAACAATCCCGGCGATCTCGATCTGGGCTATCGTATCCTCATCAACTGGGCGGTCATCGCCTTCGCGGTGGTGCTGATCGGCGGCTGGTTCCTGCGCAAGGCGGTGCTGAACCACGCCCAGAAGGTGCAGGACGCGACCGGCGACCGGCCGGTGACCTGGTGGAAGAACCTGGCCATCATGACGGTGCCCTCGCTGCTGCTGATCTGGTATTTCGGCCTGCACCTGGTGCCGCCGGAGCTGAAGGGCTTCAACTTCGCCGGCGGACTGAACGTGCAGAACGGTTTCGTCGCGCTGTGGCTGGCGCTGACGCTTTACACCGGCGCCTTCATCGCCGAGATCGTCCGCGCCGGCATTCTGGCCGTCAGCAAGGGCCAGTCCGAAGCGGCCTTCGCGCTTGGCCTCAAGCCCAACTGGACGATGAACCTGGTGATCCTGCCGCAGGCGCTGCGGGTGATCATCCCGCCGCTGATCTCGCAATACCTGAACCTGACCAAGAACAGTTCGCTGGCGATTGCCGTGGGCTACATGGACCTGCGTGGCACGCTGGGGGGCACCACCCTGAACCAGACCGGCCGCGAGCTTGAGGCCATCGTGCTGATGATGCTGATCTACCTGGCGCTCAGTCTGATCATCTCGGGCGCGATGAACGTCTACAACAACCGCGTCAAGCTGAAGGAGCGTTGAGATGAGCGAGCTTCACGCACAGACCGTCTCCTTCGTCCGCGAGACCATGATCCCGCCCGCGCCGCCACCCACGCGGCAGACGGGGGCGCTGAGCTGGCTGCGCGAGAACCTGTTCTCGGGGCCGGTCAACACCATCCTGACCCTCCTGGGCCTGGCGATCATCTGGTTCCTCGTCAGCCATTTCTGGGACTGGTTCGCCCATTCCGTCTGGAACGCCGCGAGCCTTGCGGAATGCCGCCAGATCATCGCTGAGACCTGGGGCGAGGGGGCTCGCGGCGCCTGCTGGGCGGTCATCCGCGAACGCTGGAACCAGTATCTCTTCGGCTTCTACCCGATGGAGCTGTATTTCCGCCCGGTCATGGCCTTCGGCTTCCTGATGGTGGCGCTGGCCCCGGTGCTGTTCTCGGAATCGTTGCAGATCCGCCGGATCGTGCTGATCGTCTCGGCCGCGCTGACGCTGGTGCTGATGGCGGTTCTGGGCGCGCCGATGGTCTGGCTGGCCTTTGCCGCCGTGGTCATGATCGGCGCCGTGGTCATTGCAGAGCGTCATGCGCCCTGGCTCTTGATCTTCTCGGTGCTCTATCCGCTTCTGGGCATCTGGCTGCTCTGGGGTGGCTCGCTCTGGCCGCAGATCATGGTGCTGGCCTCGATCGGGCTGGGCTGGCTGGCCTGGAAGCTGCTGGTGCGCGTCTCGCCGCTGCTGGCGATGGTGGCCGGCGTGCTGGTCACGCTGATCCTCTGGCTGGTCGCGGTCGGCCCCGCCGCCGAGGATGCGCAGCGGCTGATTCCGCTCGCCATCACCGCCGTCGATTCGGACCAGTTCGGCGGCTTCCTGCTGTCGATCACCATCGGTGTCGCCGGCATCGCGCTGTCGCTGCCCCTGGGTATCATCCTTGCGCTGGCAAGGCGGTCGGACATGTTCCTTGTTCATACGCTGGCGGTCATGTTCATCGAGTTCATCCGCGGCGTGCCGCTGATCACGCTCCTGTTCGTCGCCTCGCTGCTCTTGAACTACTTCCTGCCGCCGGGGACGAATTTCGACATCATCCTGCGCGTCATCATCATGGTGACGATCTTCGCCGCCGCCTACATGGCCGAGGTGATCAGGGGCGGTCTCGCCGCCCTGCCGCGCGGGCAATACGAGGCCGCCGATGCGCTGGGGCTGGATTACTGGAAGGCGCAGCGGCTGATCATCCTGCCGCAGGCGCTGAAGATCAGTATCCCCGGCATCGTCTCGACCTTCATCGGCATGTTCAAGGACACCACGCTGGTGGTCTTCGTCGGTCTGTTCGATCCGCTGAAGGGCGTGTCGGATTTCGTCCGCGCCAACTTTGCCTGGAAGGGCGTCTATTGGGAGCCGTTCATCTTCGTCGGCGCCATCTTCTTCATCATCTGCTTCAGCATGTCGCGCTATTCCATGTTCCTGGAACGCCGGCTGCGTCGCGAACATCGTTAAGGACCGAGCCATGAGCGAAGCCATCACCCGCGACATCGACCGCAGCCACATGAAGGTCAGCGACGAGGTCGCCATCGACATCCGCAACATGAACAAGTGGTACGGCACCTTCCACGTGCTGCGCGACATCGACCTGACCGTCCACAAGGGCGAGCGGATCGTCATCGCCGGGCCTTCGGGTTCGGGCAAGTCGACGCTGATCCGCTGCATCAACCGTCTGGAGGAGCATCAGTCGGGCCATATCGTCGTGGACGGGATCGAACTGACCAGCGACATCAAGAACATCGACAAGGTGCGCTCTGAAGTCGGCATGGTGTTCCAGCACTTCAACCTCTTCCCGCATCTGACGGTGCTGGAAAACTGTACCCTCGCGCCGATCTGGGTGCGCAAGGTGCCGAAGAAGCAGGCCGAGGCGACGGCCATGCGCTTTCTGGAAAAGGTGAAGATCCCTGAACAGGCCGGCAAGTATCCCGGCCAGCTGTCAGGCGGTCAGCAGCAGCGCGTGGCCATCGCCCGCTCGCTCTGCATGCAGCCCAAGATCATGCTGTTTGATGAACCGACCAGCGCCCTTGACCCAGAGATGATCAAGGAAGTGCTGGATACGATGATCGAGCTGGCGGAAGAGGGGATGACCATGCTCTGCGTGACCCACGAGATGGGCTTTGCGCAGGCCGTGGCGAACCGGGTGATCTTCATGGACCAGGGCCAGATCGTCGAGCAGAACAATCCGCATGACTTCTTCCACAACCCGAAATCCGAGCGGACCAAGCTGTTCCTCAGCCAGATCCTCGGACACTGACGCTAAACGGGGGGCGCTGCCCCCCGAATCCCCCCGGGATATTTACGCCAAGATGAAGCGGTAAGGTTCAGTCACGCCCGTCGAGGCGGACGAAATCCATCACGCTGCCCTCGCCGGGGCGGACATCCTTCCAGTCATCGACCTGGAAATCCACCACCAGCGTGGCACAGGTCGGATAGCGGCGGAAATCCGGGTCCAGAGGAGGACGCGCGCAAAGCTGCGCGGCGAATTCGGCGATACCCGGATTATGACCCAGGATCATCACCGTGGGCTGGGTGGCCGTGCGCAGCACCTGCAGCATCTTTTCCGGGCTGGCCTGATAGAGGCCCGGCTCGATCCTGAGGATCGGACGCACCTCCAGCGGTGCGCCGGCGACCTTTTCCCAGGTCTCCTGCGTGCGCCGGGACGAGGAGCAGAGCACCTCCTCCGGCTCATAGCCGCGGCTGGCCATCCAGTCGCCAAGCTCGCGCGCCGAGCGGCGGCCACGGTCGTTCAGCGGGCGGTCGTGATCTTCAAGCGCCGGGTCGTCCCAGGCCGATTTGGCATGGCGGGTGAGGATCAGGCGGCGGTGTCCAAGCGGTGTCATGTGTGGAACTGTCTCATATGCCATGCAGATTGTTCGGGCAGCCTGCCACAGTCTCTGCTGAGGGGGCAAGCACGTCTGACACCACAACCCGCTGTCAGGCAATCTTTGCCGTCGGGTCGGTCCAGCCATGCGTGGCAATCCGCCACATGATAGCCGGGCCGGAAGGCATCGGCGGGGCAGGCGGTCAGGCAGGGGCGGTGGCAGTCGTCGCAGGGGCTGGGCGAAGAAAGGGTCGGTGGCAGGCGCCGTGGCAGAATCACCGCGCCGCGGAAACTGGTGAAGAGGCCCATCCGGCCATGGACCAGCATCCCGACCGGGGATTGCCAGAAGCTGCCGCTTGCCAGTGCCCATCGGAAGATCGGCGGATAGGGTGGTCCGTCCGAGGGAAAGGCAGCGCGCGCGCCGATGGCCCCAGCCCAGGCCCCGATCACCCGCTTGGACCAGCGGTCCATCGGGTCCGGGGCACCATCGCTCCATTCGGCAGAGGCGGTGAAAAGCGGCCAGAAGGCCGGCTCGTCGGGCGAGATCAACAGGACGGTGCCCCCGCCCTCTTCCGCGTCGCAATGGCCCGAGACGAACAGCCCCTCGGGCGGGGTCAGGTCAGAGCCCACCCTCGCCCTGCCGCAGCCCATGCGGTTTCACCCGCGGCTCGGTCGAGCGGATCAGGCTGCCGGCGCCATGTTCGGTGAACAGTTCCAGCAGGCAGGCATGGGGCACGCGGCCATCAAGGATGACCACAGCGCGCACGCCCTCGGCCACGGCCATCAGCGCGGTCTCGGTTTTGGGGATCATGCCGCCGGCGATGGTGCCATCGGCGATCATGGCGCGCACCTGGTCGGGATGCATCTGGGTCAGCACCTCGCCCGAGGCATCCTTGACGCCCGAGACATCGGTCAAGAGCAGCAGGCGATCAGCCTTCAGCGCCCCGGCGATGGCGCCGGCGGCGGTGTCGCCATTGACGTTGAAGGTCTCGTTATCGGCCATGCCGGTGGCGACCGGGGCAATGACCGGGATCAGCCCGGCGGTATAGAGGTCGCGGATGATCTGGATGTTCATCTCGACCGGGCGGCCGACGAAACCCAGTTCCGGGTCGTCCGCCTCGCAGACCATCATGTCGTCATCCTTACCGCTGATGCCGACGGCGCGGCCACCGGCATCGTTGATCGCCTGCACGATGCGCTTGTTCACAAGGCCCGACAGCACCATCTCGACCACCTCGACGGTTTCCTTGGTGGTCACCCGCTTGCCACGGACGAAATGGCTTTCGATGCCGAGCTTGCCCAGCAGGTCATTGATCATCGGGCCGCCGCCATGAACGACGACCGGGTTCATGCCGACCTGTTTCATCAGCACGATGTCGCGGGCGAACTCGGCCATGGCCTCGTCATCGCCCATGGCATTGCCGCCGAATTTTACCACCACCACGGCGCCGGAATAGCGCTGCAGGTAGGGCAGGGCCTCTGACAGGGTATGCGCGGTGGCGATCCAGTCCCGGTTCATGTTCTGCTTTCTCATTCTCTTGCCCTTGTTGGTCGCGGGGCAGGTTAGGTCGCGCGGGCGGGTCCGTCCAGACCAGTCAGGCCAGACCGGTCAACCGTGACTGGTCACTCCAGCCCGGCGATGATCGCGCGCAGAGTGGCGATGCCCTCGCCCTTGTCCGACGAGGTCAGCACGATCTCGGGGAATGCGGCCGGGTGTTTCTGCAGCTCGTCCTCGACCTGCTGAATCACCGGCTTGATGGCATTGGGGCCGAGCTTGTCGGTCTTGGTCAGCACCACCTGAAACGGCACGGCCGAGCGGTCGAGCAGTTTCATGATCTCGTGATCCACCGGCTTTACCCCGTGGCGCGCGTCGATCAGGCAGAAGGCGCGGCGCAGCGTCGGCCGCCCGGCAAGGTATTGCTTCAACAGCGCCTGCCACTTCGCCACCACCGCCACCGGCGCCTTGGCAAAGCCATAGCCCGGCAGGTCGACCAGATAGCCGTGATCGCCGAGGGTGAAATAGTTGATCTCCTGCGTCCGGCCCGGCGTGTTCGAGGCACGGGCAAGGCCCTTGCGGCCGGTCAGCGCGTTGATGAGGCTCGACTTGCCCACGTTGCTGCGCCCGGCAAAGCAGACCTCGGGCCGGTCGGCGGGCGGCAGCCCGTCCATGGCGACCACGCCCTTGAGGAAATCGACCGGACCGGCAAACAGCAGCCGCGCCGCCTCGGCGGGTTCGGCCTCGGGTTCGGGGGCGACGGGGAAGGCGACCTTCATGCGTGAACCTCATCTCCGAGGGCGATGGTTGCGCCACGGGTGACCTCGGCGAAGATGCCGAAATCCTCGTCGCCGGTAAAGTCGTTGAGGGCGGCCAGCATGTCGAGTTGCCGCTTGCCGGTTGCCGTATCGGCATCGGTGGCAATGCAGCGGCCGATCGGTTCCCGCACGGTCAGCCTTGCGTCGCCGATGGCGATCTCCTGCCCGACCATTGCGCGCTCCGCCAGCGGCTCCCAGCCTTCGACCCACAGGTTGCCACGCCAGCGGTCGATGCCGAGCGGCTGGCCCAGATGGTCCTCCAGCGCCTTCAGCGACGACAGCGACAGGATCGAGACCAGCGGGGTCTTCTGATCGGTCAGCGCCTCGGCGCCTCGGACCAACTGGGCCGGCGGCGACTTGTCGGCGCCCCAGAGCGGGGCCAGCCAGTCCATCAGCGCCTGCCGGTCGTCAGCACTTTCGGGATCGATCTCGATCGCGGGCTGGTCCGGGTGGGTCAGGGCGATCCGGCCCTCGCGCCAGCCGCCCTTCACCGCCTGCAGGTCGAAGCAGGCGGCGCCGCGCAGGAAGGCGGCCTTGGGCAGCCAGCGGGTCAGTTGCCCATCGGTCAGATGTTTCAGCGCCGCCTCGTGCATCACGGCATAGCGGCGGTCGCCGGGCAGTCGCTCGCCGGCGGTCAGCACCACGTCCGACAGGTCATCCGCACCAAGGGTCTTGATGGGATGGGACCGGATATGGGCCAGCCGTGCCGTCACTTACTGCCCTTCTTGGGCCGCGTCGGGATCGAGGACTTGATATTGCCGAACAGGTCCGGCCGGTGGCCGTGCATCGACATGATCGTGTACTGCTGGAAGATGGTGATCACGTTGTTGGTGATCCAGTACAGCACCAGGCCCGAGGCGAAGCCGCCCAGCATGAACATGAACACCCAGGGCATCCAGGCAAAGATCATCTTCTGCGCCGGATCGGTGGGGGCCGGGTTCAGCTTCTGCTGCATCCACATGCTGATGCCGAGGATGATCGCCAGGATCGGCAGCGAGGCGCTGTGCAACAGCGTTCCCTGGCCGGGCGCGGCCCAGGGCAGCATGCCGAAGAGGTTCCACAGGCTCGAGGGATCGGGCGCCGAGAGGTCGCGGATCCAGCCGACCCAGGGGGCGTGGCGCAGTTCGATGGTGACGAAGATCACCTTGTAGAGCGAGAAGAAGATCGGGATCTGCAACAGCACCGGCAGACAGCCGGCGGCCGGGTTCACCTTCTCGCGCTTGTAAAGCTCCATCATGCCTTTCTGGAACTTGGCGCGGTCATCGCCGGTGGTCTCTTTCAGCGCCTCCATTTCGGGCTGCAATTCCTTCATCTTCGCCATCGAGACGTAGGATTTGCGGGCCAGTGGGAAGACCAGCAGCTTCAGAATGAAGGTCAGCGCGATGATCGCCCAGCCCATATTGCCGATATGGCCGTTCAGCCAGTGCAGCAGGCGGAAGATCGGCTTGGTCAGGAAATAGAACCAGCCCCAGTCGATCGAGTCGACGAAACGCTGGATACCCGGGGTTTCCTCATAGCCCTTGATGACTTCCCAGACCTTCGCACCGGCGAAGAGGTAGCTGCCGGCGCTGACGGTCGCGCCCGGGGCGGCGGTCTGCACCGGGAAGCGCGCCTCGGTCTGATAGATGTCCACGCCATCGGCATATTTCGCCACGGCGGTGAAGGACTGGCCCGGTGCCGGTGCCAGCGAGGTCATCCAGTACTTGTCGGTGAAGCCGATCCAGCCGTTCTCGGAGACCTCGTAGATATCGGCGCGGCCTTCGCGGTCGATCGGGTCTAGCTCGGCGATGTCGTCGTATTTCTGCTCGATCAGCTCGCCGTCATGCATGCCGACGACGCCCTCGTGCAGCACGAAGAAGTTCTGCGTATCGGGCAGGCCGTGGCGGGCGATGATCCCATAGGGCGCGGCCGAGAAGGCGGCGGTGCCGGTGTTTTCCAGCGATTGCGTCACGGTGAAAAGGTAATGGTCATCCAGCTCGAAAATGCGGCGGAAGATCTGGCCGGCGCCATTGTCCCAGACCAGCGTGACCGGCTTGCCGGGCGCCAGCGTATCGCCGGATTCGACCTGCCACAGCGTCGCCGGGCCGGGGACCAGCGCCGGATCGGTGCCAGCGGCGGGCATCCAGCCATAGACGGCGTAATAGGGTTTGGCGCCGGTCTGGGTGATCTGCTGATCAGCCCCCGGGGCGGTGGGCGTCAGTAGCCGAACGAGCGGCGACTTGTCGTCCAGCGTCTCGTGATAGTTGCGCAGCAGAAGGTCGTCGATGCGACCGCCCGCCAGCGAGATCGAGCCCGACAGCGCCGGCGAGTCGATGGTGACGCGGCCAGCCGAGGCCGAAGGATCGGTGCTGCCGGCCCCTTCTCCCAGTTGCGCGCCGCCGGTGGCGGCTGCGGTCGTTGCCTCACTTGCAGGGGCGGTGACGCCGCCCTCGGTCTGGGTAACGGCGGTGGGCTCGGCCGGCGGGGCTGGAGGCTCCGGGGCGAAGACGGTGTACCACACCAGGATCACCAGGAACGACAGGACCGTCGCCAGGATGAGATTGCGGTTATTGTCTTCCATTCCGTGTCCACCGTCATCGCGTCAGTCGCGCCGGTTCAACAGAAGGGGGGGTGAAAGGTCAAGCGGAATCCCGTGAAAGCGAAGGCCCGGGGGGCGCAAATCGTCGCGATGCGCGCTGGTTTTCGGGCGCTCCGGGCGGCAAGCTGACGCCGCGCTGCGGCGATCGGTCGTGACGGCGGATCCGGGGCGCGCGAGGTTCTTCCTCGGGGTCGACTTCCGGCCGCCCGCTCGGCTGGCTCGCGCTGAGTCGTTGGCTCAGCCCGCTTTGCGCGGGGTCAGGTCGGGCAGCGTTGGGCGGTCGCGGCGAAAGCGCGACATGAAGTCACCGATCTCGGTGATCGGCATCGGGCGGGCAATGGCATAGCCCTGCACATGGCCGCAGCCCATCTGCGCCAGGAAGCTGTGCTCCTCGGCCGATTCGACACCCTCGGCGAGGGTCGAGATGCCCAGCTGCTCGGCCAGCGCGAGCATGGCCCTGATCATGCGCTGCTGGTCCCGGTCGCGGTGGCAGTTGGTGACAAAGCTGCGGTCGATCTTGATCCGGTTGACGCCGAAATGGCGCAGGGATTCGAGATTGGCATAGCCGGTGCCGAAATCGTCGAGGTCCAGCAGGCAACCGGCCTGGGCCAGCTGCTGCAGATGCCAGCGGATCAGGTCGCCGCTGTTGATCGGCCCGATGCTCTCCAGCACCTCGATCACCAGCCGGCCGCGGGCTATCTGGTGGCATTCCAGCTCCCACAGCACCATCTGGACAAAATCCGGATCGGACAGTTCCGATTGCGCCACGTTCAGGGAAACCGTCTGCACTCCCCAACCCTGTGCATCCCAGAGCTGCAGCGCCGCAAGGCATTGCCGCAGCATGGTCAGCGTCAGCGCCCCGTGATCCGCCCGGTGCATTCCGGGGATGAAATCCATCGGCGTCAGCAGGCCGCGGTTGGGGTGATGCCAGCGTGCCAGCGCCTCGAAGCCGGTAACGGCGCCGGTATCGCAGCAGATCTGCGGCTGGAAAAAGGCCTCGATCTGGCCCGACTGCGCCGCCTCCTCGACGGTGGCGGGGATCTGCGCGCCCTGGCCGCGCTCGTCATAGGCGATCAGCCGGATGCGACCCAGGTGGGCAGGGTCGGTCGGACAGAGGTGATGCAGCCCGCAAGTCATCAACTGGCGCAAGAGTACATGGCGCGCGCCCAGGTTCTGCACCAGAACGCCGCTGATCACCGGGTTCAGCGTGATGCCGCCGACATGCGCCTCGGACTGGCAATGCAGCTGCAATCGCCGGGCGATGCGCATCGCCTCGATCTCGGATCGGGTGCGCAGGAGGATGGTGAAGACGCCGGGCGAGGCGCATTGGACGAAATCATGCGGGCGCATGGTACCGATCATGCGCAGGGACAGCTGGGTGAACAGATGCGCCAGCCCGGTTCGCCCCAGCCTGTCGCCGAGCAGGTCCATGTTTTCCAGCTTCAGTAGCAGCGCGATGCGGTCGCGGGCCTGTGGACGGCGCAAGCTGCCCCCGAACCGCCCGAGACCCTGGCACCATCTGTCGATCAGCGATCCGTAGCGCATTCCATCCTCGCCTGGCTGCCACAGGCGACAGGTCTAGGGCAGAAGCCTTGTCGTTCGGTTAATGTTCCGCGTCCTGCGGCAGCACAAATTCCGTCGCATTTGAGCTTTCGGGCAGCAGCGCGCTGAAATCGAAGAGGTTCGGGTCCAGCAGATGCGAGGGCCGGACATTGGCCAGCGCCCGGAACATCACCTGCCGCCGGCCCGGGGTCCGCGCCTCCCACTCGTCCAGAAGCTTCTTGACCTGCACCCGCTGCAACCCTTCCTGGCTACCGCAGAGATCGCAGGGGATGATCGGATAGTTCATCGCCCGGGCAAAACGCTCGCAATCCGCCTCGGCGATATAGGCGAGCGGGCGCAGCACGGTCAGATCGCCCTCTTCGTTCAGCAGCTTCGGCGGCATGGTCGCCAGCCTGCCGCCGTGGAAGAGGTTCATGAAAAATGTTTCCAGAATATCGTCGCGGTGATGGCCGAGGACCACGGCGGAACAGCCTTCCTCGCGCGCGATGCGGTAAAGGTTGCCCCGGCGCAGGCGCGAGCAGAGCGCACAATAGGTCCGGCCCTGCGGCACCTTCTCTTTCACGATGGAATAGGTGTCCTGATACTCGATCCGGTGGGCGACGCCGCGCTGGCTGAGAAACTCGGGCAGCACGGTCGCTGGAAAGCCCGGCTGACCCTGGTCGAGATTGCAGGCCAGCAGGTCAACCGGCAGCAGCCCGCGCCACTGCAATTCATGCAGCACCGCCAGCAGGGTATAGCTGTCCTTGCCCCCCGACAGGCAGACCAGCCAGCGGTCGCCCTCGCGGATCATGCCGTAATCCTCGATCGCGGCCCGGGTGTCGCGGACCAGCCGCTTGCGCAACTTGCGGAACTCGGTCGAAGAGGGGGCTCCGGCAAACAGCGGATGGATCTCGTCGGTATCGCTTTCGTCCAGCATCAGAAGCTTCCCAGAATCAGAAGAAACACGACCACCGCGGCGATGGCCGCGACGACAATGGCAATCAACCCGCGCAGGATGGGCCGGGCATCAGACATGATCGGACCCGGCGCGCTCGGCCTGATCGCCGGGACTGCCCGGCACCGGGTCATATCCATGCCCGCCCCAGGGATGACAGCGACAGATGCGGCGCGCGGTCAGCCAGCCGCCCTTCACCCCGCCATGCAGCGACAGCGCCTCGAGCGCATAGGCCGAGCAGGTGGGCTGGAAGCGGCAACCATGCCCGACCCAGGGCGAGGCCACGAGGCGATAGCCGCGTACCGGCAGGGCCAGCAGATGGGCAAGCGGGCTCATGCCCGGTGCACCTTGTCCAGCGCGGCGATCAGTTCAGCCCGCATGGCGGCGAAGTCGCGGCTGACCGTGGCCTCGGGCCGGCCGACCAGCACGTAATCCCAGCCATCCCGTGCCCGCCCCGGCAGAACCTCGCGCGCCAACGCCCTGAGCCGCCGCTTGGCGCGGTTGCGCATCACCGCATTGCCGAGTTTCTTCGAGCAGGTATAGCCGATGCGCGGCCCTGCCTCATCGCCACGCAAACGGGCTTGCAGCAGGAAGGCGGGCATTCCCTGACGACGGGCCTTGGCCGCGGCAAGGAAATCGGCGCGCTTGCGCAGGGTGTCGGCCATGCGAAAAGCCGCCCTGCCGGCATCCTTTGGCTGCGGATCAGCGTCGGGATGGGGCAGAGGCGGCATCGTCCGGGCCTCCGGTCAATGCGGCGGGCGCAAGCCCGCCAGCAGGATCAGGCCGACAGGCGCTTGCGGCCCTTGGCGCGGCGGCGGTTCAGCACCAGACGGCCGGCCTTGGTGGCCATGCGGGCGCGGAAGCCGTGACGGCGCGCACGAACAAGGTTCGAGGGTTGGAAGGTGCGCTTCATGGTCTTGTCTCCGGGTCGTGTTCTTGCGGGTGGCGATAGCGGGAAAGGCACGGACAGGCAATAGCCTCGGGCCCGTGCGCATGACGCCGGTTCATTCGAGATGCGCTGGATAGGGCAGGGGGGCTGCCAAGTCAACCACCGAATCCGCACCCATGGACAGGGAACCGGAAAGCGATCACGTTTGTTTGACCTCGATGGGGCGAGCACCCATTTGAAGCGGATCACGCACGGCGTCAGAACCGGGATTATGAAGCGACTGAATACCTTGTCCGGCAGGTTTGCGGCACTGACGATCCTGTTCGTCGTGCTGGCGGAGCTGTTCATCCTGTTGCCGGCGCTGTCGGATTTCCGCCGTGACTACCTGGAATCGCGGCTGGAACGGGCCCAGATCGCCAGCCTGGCGCTGCTGGCGACCGACGAGACGCTGGCCTCGGAACTGGAAAGCGAACTTCTGCAGAATGCCGGGGTCTTCAACGTCGTGCTGAGGCGCGACGATATCCGCCAGCTTGTGCTGTCTTCGCAACTGCCCGGCCCGGTCGAGGCGACTTATGACCTGCGCGAGACCTCGATGATGGGGTCGATCGACGATGCGCTGATGCAGCTTGGCGATTCGCGGCACCGGGTCATCCGGGTCATCGGCGCGCCGGTGAACCAGGCCGGGCAGCTGATCGAGATCACCATGGACGCGCAGCCGCTGCAGCAGGCGATGGTCGATTTCGGCCTGCGCATCCTGATGATCTCGGCAGCCTTCTCGGTGGCGACGGCGGTGATGCTGAACCTCGTGGCGCAGCGGCTGATCCTGAAACCCATGCGCCGGGTCATCCAGCACATGTCCGCCTATGCCGAGGCGCCCGAGGATGTGCGTCACATCATCCAGCCCGACGCCCGCATCGCCGAGCTGCGCGAGGCCGAACAGGCGCTGGCCTCGATGCAGAAGACCGTGACCTCGTCGCTGAAGCAGAAGGAACGCATGGCGCAGCTGGGGCAGGCGGTGGCCAAGATCAGCCATGACCTGCGCAACATCCTGACCACCAGCCAGATCTTTGCCGACCGGCTGGAGGACAGCGCCGATCCCAAGGTGCGCCGGGCCGCGCCGAAGCTGGTCAATTCGATCAGCCGGGCGGTGAACCTGTGCGAGACCACGCTGGCCTTCGGCAAGGCCGAGGAGCCGGCGCCCTCGCTGTCGCGCTTCAGCCTCGGCAAGCTGACCGCCGAGGTGATCGAGGCCGAGTCGCTGGCCGGGGATGGGGCGAAGCACCCGGTCGAGTTCGTCACCGACATTCCCGTCAGCCTGAACATCCGCGCCGACCGAGAACAGCTGTACCGGGTGCTGTCGAACCTCGCCCGCAACGCCCGGCAGGCGATTGAGGGCGCGGGCCAGCCCGGCACGGTCGAGATCGGTGCCGGCGAGGGCGACAGCGACTGGTGGATCCGCGTCGGCGATACCGGGCCCGGACTGCCGGTCAAGGCCCGCGACTACCTGTTCCAGCCCTTCACCGGCAGCGCGCGCAAGGGCGGCACCGGTCTGGGCCTCACCATCGCCGCCGACCTGATCCGCGGCCATGGCGGCCGGCTGGAGCTTCTGCGCAGCGATTCCGAGGGCAGCGAGTTCATGATCCACATCCCGCGCGACATGGCGATCCTGCCCGCAAGCGAGGCCGCGGCGGCAAACTGATTTTTCCGACATTTTGCCCTTGCATCCCCCGCGGCCACCATCTAGATCACCGCCCTACGACGGACCCGTAGCTCAGCTGGATAGAGCACTAGACTACGAATCTAGGGGTCGGGCGTTCGAATCGCTCCGGGTCCGCCATTTAAATCAACCGCTTAGGCATTTCGCCGAGGCGGTTTTTTTATGCGGGCTACCACCGGGCTACCACGGATTCTTGTTTCGGCTCGCGGCGGGGTGGGGGATTGGTCGGGCGACTTGTTCTTGAGTCTCAGGATGACGCGCCGGGGCGGTTGGGTAGATCAAGAATTCACAGCGGGCTTTGCTCATGCGCGGTTACGTCCGTTACTAGTTACTTATTAGAGCAACATATTGTATTTATTGTGTTAGTCGCACCTCGTTTGTTTGGATCACTGTAACACGTGGCTGTCCGCCTGTTACGAGGCGACGGGTTCGTTAGTGCCTGGTTCTGGTAAAGAACAACAACCACAACCGAAACTGAAAGTTCTTCCAGGCGGTTGGAACGCGCACGCAGCGGGGCGCGAATATACCCGCACTGCAGTCACCCGCGAAGAACCTATGGTCTTCCCGACAGGGCAGGTCGCGGCGGTGAAGGCAAGGCGGGCAGTGCGCGAGGTTGGAGCGTTTGCATGGTCATGCCGCCCGGCGGTGCTGCAGATCTGACCGTTCACGAGGATGGTATCACCGCATCGGTTGCATGAGGGACGACGCCGAGGGGACTGTGATGTTCAGAATGTGACTGGACCATATCATTTCTTCATCGCCGCTCTGCGCGACCTAGGGTCTACGGGCGATAGATGCGCAGCCTTATGGGCCGGACAGGTCGCGCGAAGGCGGTCAGTAAGCCGCAACGCACAACCTCGTACCAAAGGCGACAGCAGACCACCTCGGGGCCGGGAAACGCCACCGCCTTTGGGGGTTACAAAGGGAGGCTTCTTGCATTTCATGGCACGATTGTACCGTAGCCTCAGCCGGGGCGCGGAGGGCATGCTTGAGGCCGTAAGCGAAGTGCAGTGTTCTAGAGTTGAGACTCAATCATGTCCACCAGATGATGACGGCTGCGATTGCGACGGCTGAAGCGAAGTTGATGGCCAGTTTGTCGTAGCGGGTGGCGATGCGCCGCCAGTCTTTTAGCCTGCAGAAAGCGCGCTCGATCCTGTTTCTGGCGATAGAGGCGACCGGATCATAGGGGATTGGGCGCTTTCGGGACCGGGTTGAGGGAATGACGGCCTCGGTCTTGCTGGCTGCGAGGCGCGCCCGCAGGCTGTTTGCATCATAACCTCTGTCGGCCAGCAGACGGCCGGGTGGCGGCAGCTTGTCCAGCAATGCAGGCGCGGCCGAGATATCCGCGCCGTTTCCGTGCCCGAGGAGAAAGGCCACAGCCCGCCCGCACCCATCTGTCAGGGCGTGGATTTTGGTGGTTGGACCACCACGCGAGCGCCCGATGGCCTGAACTTGCGCCCCCCTTTTCCGCCATGAGCCGAGCGATGCGCCCGCACGGCGGTACTGTCGATGCTCAGTTCGTCCGGCAGTTCCACCTGAGCCGAGAGCGTGGCGAAGATGCGCGCCCAAAGGCCGCGATGGCTCCATCGGTTGAAGCGATTGTAGATCGTCGTCGAGGGGCCATAGACAGACGGGCAATCCTGCCAGCGACACCCAACCCGGAGCACATGAATAATCCCGCTGATCACCCGGCGATCATCCACCCTGCGTGCGCCAGGCTGATTCCGCGGCAGCAAAGGTTCAATCGCTGCCCAAGCTCGGTCCGAAAGCCAAAATTCACCTGCCATGCGCCTCATCCGTCTGATGCCGTTGCTACAGTGAATCAGACGGATGAAATCCAATCAATGGATTGATTGGGTTTGGAGGCTAGGCCAGACCGCCCCGGATCGCCCGCCTTACCCGGCAAAAGCGTGGCGATCCTCTCCCATTGCGCGTCGTTCAACTCATAGTGCTTCGTGACCATCATCGGCTCCATGTCCAAACATGGAACCCTATGAATCACTCAAATCCCCCACTGGGAATCCCGAATGTCGATCCCGCCTAGGCTCTGTGGACAATCATCTCAATGCGATGAGCGTGGCGACGAGGTTCCAGTTGGCGGCGTAGCTGCTGTCGGTTTTGTCGTGGCGCGTAGCTATGCCTCTGAACTCTTTTACTTTTGCGAAGTAGTTCTCGAACAGATGCCGCCATCCGTATGCGTCGGCATCATAGTTGCGCTTGTGTTCTCGGTTGGCTTTGGGCGGGATCACAGCGGTTGCACCCCGCTGATCCAGCTCTTCCAGCAGCCAGTTTGCGTCGAACGTCTTGTCCGCCAGAAGCGCGCCGAACGGAACGCCCCGGATCAACGGCGCAACGCCCGTCATGTCATAGCCTGGCCGGGGAGCAGCAGGAAACGCACCAGATTGCCGAGCGCGTCGACCAATACAACGATCTTGGTCGTCAACTCGCCGCGCGAGCGTCCAATGGACTGAGCGTGAGTCCCCCTTTTGCGCCCGTCGCCTTCTGGTGAACCGAAACGATGGTGCCGTCTATGAGGGCGTATTCGAGGTCAGGATCATCACTCATGGCATTGAAAAGGCGTTCGAAAACGCCGTGCTCTGCCCACCGCCGGAAACGCCGGAACTGTAATGACCCAGCGGGATCTGCTCAGGTTAAGCTGCTAATCTGAATGCCTCGGCGGGGGTTTTCATGTCCAGCGTCTGATGCGGGCGTCGGGTGTTATAGAAGCTGATCCAGTCGCCGATGGCGCGTATCGCGTCCTGGATGCTGACGAGGCGCTGGCGGTGGATGCACTGCTCCTTCAGCGTTCGGATGACGCGCTCGACCATGCCGTTCTGCTGGGGGCAATGCGGCGTGATGAACTCCTGCTTCAGGCCGTAGCTTCGCACAAGCGCGGTATAGCGCCGACTGATGAAGACCAGCCCGTTGTCGGACCTTAGCGGAAACGCCCGCGCCACCCTGCAGAGCGTGCCGACCCGGTTGATCAAGGCATGCTCCAGCGCGCTGGCGGCAGTGGTCGCCTTGTCGGAGCGTGAGAGGTACCAACCCAGCAGTTCGCTGGTATGGCAGTCGATCACCAGGGCCAGCGTGGTCCAGCCATCGCGGCCTGCCCAGGCCCGGCACAGGTCGGTGGACCAGCATTCGTTCGGCGCGGTTGCGACAGAGGGCACGGCCTCGATCCGGGGCTGCATGCCGATGGGACGCTTGCGAACCTGCCAGCCGTTGATCTGGAAGACCCTTTGGACCGTGTTCTTGTTGAACCCCAGAAGCCAGGCCACCGTGCGATAGCCGAACGAAGGCTCCTTTTCGATCATGGCCTTGATCGGCCCGGCGAAGCGGGGATCGACCTTCGGCGCAGCCTTTGTCGGCCTGTAGTAACCCGTCCGCCGCGGCACGCCAAACCACGCACAAAGCTTGGCCAATGGCACCGCGATCCCGTCAGCCAGAAGGCCCTCATGGAGCGTCCGGATCATTTGTCGTCCTCCTGCTCCATGAGGGCCGCCAGCTTTTTTCTGGCGCGCAGCTCCAGCATCGCCTCGCCGTAGGCTTCCTGAAGATCCTTCAACTGTCCACCTAACCTTCTTTCCGTGCAAATCTTGGAAGGGAGGAACCACTCATGGGACGATCATCGGAGGCTGCAAAGCCACAGAAGCGGAACGCCGACACGAAGCTGGCGCATCCACCATTCTCTAAGCCAGTGAACTATCTGGACATCCAGCTCGAATGTTGCCTCGGCACCTCACATGAGGGATGAATCATGAAAAGAATTTCTATATTTTCAGATCACTACCTCTATCTGTTGATTTCCACCCAGAACTGACCCGGGTTTTCCATCGAGAATTGACCCACCTTGAGATTATGTTGGTCGGGTCATGACCGGGTCAAGACATCAGAGGTCTCCTTCTTTTTTCTGGTCGCAGCAGCCGAGCTTGCCTTGAAGCGGAAGCTGTCATTGCCGGTTTCCAGGATGTGACAGCGGTGGGTCAGGCGATCGAGTAGCGCGGTGGTCATCTTGGCATCGCCAAAGACCGTCGCCCATTCGCTGAAGCTGAGATTGGTGGTGATGATGACGCTTGTGCGTTCGTAAAGCTTGCTCAGCAGGTGAAAGAGCAATGCGCCGCCTGATGCGCTGAACGGCAGGTATCCCAACTCGTCCAGGATCACGAGATCCAGCCGCATCAGGGTTTCAGCCAGTTGGCCGGTCCTGCCTCTCGCTTTCTCCTGCTCGAGCGTGTTGACCAGTTCTATGGTCGAGAAGAACCGGACCTTACGGCGATGATGCTCGATGGCCTGAATGCCAATGGCGGTTGCGACATGGGTCTTCCCGGTGCCTGGGCCGCCGATCAGGACAATGTTCTCGGCGCCGCCCATGAACTCGCAGCGATGCAGCTGGCGCACAGTCGCCTCATTGACTTCGCTGGCCGAGAAGTCGAAGCCTGACAGGTCCTTATAGGCGGGAAAGCGGGCGATCTTCATGTGATAGGCGACTGAGCGAACTTCTCGCTCGGCCATTTCGGCCTTCAGCAGTTGGGTGAGGATCGGCACGGCGCTTTCGAAGGCTGGTGCGCCTTGCTCGATCAGATCGGTGACGGCTTGCGACATGCCATGCATCTTGAGGCTGCGGAGCATGATCACGATGGCGCCGCTGGCAGGATCATGACGCATGGCGGCCTCCGGTCATGTGCGCGCGCAAGCCATCATAGCGTTCGACATTGGCCTTGGGCTCTCGGCGCAGATGCAGAGCCTGGGGCGTGTCGATGGGTGGTCCGTCGGTCTTTCCGTCGATCAGGCGGTGCAAAATGTTCAGCACATGGGTCTTGGTCGCGACGCCCTCGGACAGGGCAAGTTCGACCGCGGTCAGCACCGCTTGCTCGTCGTGATGCAGGACCAAGGCCAGGATATCGACCATCTCGCGATCACCGCCAATCCGCCGTAGCATCTGCTCCTGCAGCCGTTTGAAGGCAGCGGGCAACTCGGCAAACGGGGCTCCGTTGCGCAGGGCACCGGGTTTGCGCTGGATGACGGCGAGGTAATGCCGCCAGTCGTAGATGGTGCGCGGCGGCAGGTGGTGCGAGCGCTCGATCACCCGCTCATGCTCGCACAAAATCTGCCCTTCGGCGGCAATGACCAGGCGCTCGGGATAGATCCTGAGGCTCACAGGGCGATTGGCAAAAGACGCCGGCACGCTGTAGCGATTGCGCTCGAAGCTGATCAGGCAGGTCGGTGAGACGCGCTTGCTTTGCTCGACAAAGCCATCGAAGGCAGGCGGCAGGGCCATCAGCGCGGCCTGCTCCTCGGTCCAGGCATCGGCGATGCTGCCGGCACGGGTTCCATGTGGGATCTCCCGCCACAGTTCCATGCAGCGCTGCTCCAGCCAGGCGTTCAGGGCTGCCAGGTCCGGGAAGTTGGGCATTGGCTGCCACAGCCGCGGGCGCGCATCCTGGACGTTCTTCTCGACCTGTCCCTTCTCCCAGCCCGACGCCGGATTGCAGAATTCCGGCTCGAAGACATAGTGATTGGCCATGGCGAGGAAGCGCATATTGACCTGACGCTCCTTGCCGCGGCCAACGCGATCCACAGCGGTCCTCATGTTGTCGTAGATTCCCCGCCCAGGAACGCCGCCGAAGACGCGAAAGCCATGCCAATGGGCGTCGAACAGCATCTCGTGGGTTTGCAGCAGATAGGCGCGAACCAGGAAAGCCCGGCTGTGTGACAGCTTGATATGGGCGACTTGCAGCTTGGTGCGTTCTCCGCCCAACACCGCGTAATCCTCGCTCCAGTCGAACTGGAAGGCCTCCCCCGGGCGGAAGGCCAGCGGCACGAAGGTACCGCGTCCCGTGGTCTGCTGCTCGCGTTGCCGGTCGGCGCGCCAGTCACGAGCAAAGGCGGCGACGCGATTGTAGGAACCGGTATAGCCGAGCGCGACCAGATCGGCGTAGAGTTGCTTCAATGTCCGGCGCTGCTTGCGCGACTTCGTCGTCTCAGTCTTCAGCCAAGCCGCGAGCTTCTCGGCGAACGGATCGATCTTGCTCGGGCGCTCAGGCACCGAGAACTTCGGCTCGATCGTGCCCGCGTTCAGATACTTCTTGATGGTGTTCCGAGATAGCCCGGTCCGGCGGGCTATCTCGCGGATCGGCAGCTTCTCACGCAGCGCCATCCGCCGGATGATATTCAAAAGTCCCATGTGGATCACTCCGTTGCTCCCCGCCGCTGATCGCGTTGGGGAAGGGTCACATGGGTCAAATCTCAATGGAAATTACGCGCCAACCCGGGTCAGTTCTGGGTGGAAATCAACACTCGGCGCAGCGGCGCGATCTCCGGGCGACGGGAAGCACCTTCACCTACCGATTGCATGACAATCGCGCCTACATTCGCAAGACCGGCAATCACTGCGCGCCGGTCCAGCCCTGCCAGAACCTCCTTCATCCCCTGACTGTGCAGGAAATAGTCGGGCGGCACGCCCTCTTGGTCTCCTTCCTCGCCGCCGCGCCGGACATAGCCCAGCACATTGGTCCGAACGACTGCGCGGGGATCGCGGTGCCAGGGCATGAAGCGGCTGTTTCCGTCCATGTCGATCGCCCGGAGCAACCTCGCCCGGGCATCCGCGATTTCACTCGACCCCTTGCCGCCGCGCTCATGAACCCAATCTCTAAAACAGCGAAGCGCCGCACGCGCGGCCTCGCCTTCGGTCCAGCCAGTCACACCCCAAGCTGTCGCCAGTTCGCCCGCTGCCGCGACCAGCGCAAAGCGACCCGCTACGCGATATACCTGTCCGTCCGCGTCTTGCAGCCCTGCGGCAACCATGAAGTGCTGACGTAGGGAGCCGATCTGTTTTTGAACCGTGTCGAACTCGACGGTGACGCGGCGCAGGAATGCGCGGCCAGCCGTACCATAGTACTTGCCTGCTGCCACCTTGAGCGATTGCGCGAAACCTGCCGGGTCAGCTGCCTCGTGCAGGTTCTCGAAAAGCCCCATCCCGGCTTCTGCGTCAGCGCGGAGATCGATCACCCGCACCTCCATCCCTGCTGCAATCCGCTGGCCGCCCTCGCGCATCTTGTCAGAAAGCCCGACCTCGCCATTTGACAAGAAAATCAGCCGCCATTCATGTGGCTTGCGGGCTTGCCCTTCCCGCCCCGCGCGCGTCTTGCCAATGCCATTGCCCAGCATATAAGCGGCTGCGCCGGCTGCCTTTGGTTCGATCTGGGACAGTTCGTCAAGGCAAAGGCAGGCGCCATTGTGCAGCGCCGCCAGGGCTTCCAAGGCGTTATCAGTTGCGCGCCAGCTTTGCACATAGCCTCGCGTTCCGCCGCCGCCCCAGATCGATCCGGCGACGACCAACGCTGTAGACTTGCCCGTGGACGACCCGCCGCGAAAGTGAAACCCGCCACCATCATCGCCGGTCAGCGCAAGCAGCGGTGCGGCAAAGGCGGCAGACACCGCCAGAACCAGCCGCGAATTCCCTGCGGCTTTGGCGGCCACCGCATGTTGCCATTCCGCCAGCGTGCCGGACTGGTTCAACGCGTGATCCAGACGTTCGGCACATTGCAGAATGACCCTTTCGCCATCAGCAGCAGCACCAATGGTTTCATCCGGTAGGACAAAGGCGCGGCCATGCCAACCGATCCCAGCAACGCACCGCACGCGCTCCGCTGGATCAGCAGACAGAAGGTATTCCTGCAGCCAATCGCGCCATTTGCGACAGGCCCGTGGGTGCGGCTCCCAGCCCAGCCGCATCAGTTCAGCCCGAATATTCTCCCCCGATCCAGCCAGCAGGGCGGCGGGCATAGGCCAGAGGTGGCGCTCGCCGTCACGATCCACAATTTCCAGAAGTCGCCCGTGATCCTCGCCCTCGACTGACCGGGTGCGGGCAAGGATGTTCAACTCGGTCCCGAACGGCATCCATTCCTTTTGCAGGCTGCCGTCATCGGCTTCGGTTTCGACCTCACGGCAAAGCCATCCGCCCCTGGTGCGGAACGGACCGGACGGCGCGCATCTGCGCCCCGATGCAGGAGGCTTCGCCGGGGTAATCGTCAATTCGAAGGTATCGCTTTGCGGGCCGGTCATGCAGCACCTCGCGCGATGTATGACCGCGTACCTTCCTTGGCTCCTGGTGCTACAAGGCCGCCGCAGCACGCCTGAATCAGCGTCAGCTCCCCGACCGTTTCCGAGCGGACAATTTCACCTGGGCCTTGCGTATTGGGAATATGTCGCAACGGTTGGTGCAGCAGACAATCATCGTCACTGCTGCAACCCGCCATAATCTTCTGATCTGTCAATTCGGCACCCCGGCGGAAGTCGACGAAACCCGGCGGGCAGCAATCCAATCGTGCAGGTCACCTATTCTATACCGCACCGAGCGCCCGATCTTGACCATCGGCGGGCCATCACCGCGCACGGCAGAAACCTCCAGAAAACGACGTGACAGTCCGAAGTGATGATCAACCTCGACGCGCGAAAGAAGGCGGTCGGGTGAAAAGGTCTGATGTTCCATATATCCCTCGATGCAACCACAGCCCAACCACAGGATGCGGGGCGTGGATTGGTGCAACATGGGGTAAGATGCGGCTTTCTCTGATAGTCAAAATGGATGAAAAGTGTCCATAATTGATGAGAAAGTGTACGTTAGCGATGGAAACTGCCGGATTTTTCCGGAATCTATCCCTAGAGGGACATGGGTTTCACAGACGTAACCCAGTTGCCCGACATCTTCCGGAAGTGCAACAATGGCGCTTAGAAGGTCGCGGTCGGGCGCATAACCATATGCTGGGCGTCGCGCGATAAGTTGAGTGTGCACAGCGACGCTGAGCGCGCCGTTGTCGATCCCATATCCGGCCTTGACTGGGCAAAGCGGCAACCAGCATGATTTGCCCGCACTCGAGGCCAACAGGTACAAGGATCACGAGCGCAAATCCGTTACAGACGGGCCGACAGTATGTTACGCATTTTTCCGCATATGTTCAGGGCGCTGGCGCGTTCTGTAACGGTTGCAACGAGGTAACAGAAAGTTCCGGGAAGTAGAGCGCAAGCTGCGGTATCAAGCCAGTCCCGCAGGCTCGACCAGCGCACTATCTGCGCGGCAAGGGAAGAATCTCTGCGGCACCGTGATCCGCGTTCAGATGCGCCGCCAATGTGCTGGCAATCTGGTCCGTCTTCTCCTTGAGAGGGTCATGCGCGAGATGGGCGTAACGCTGAGTGGTCGCGCTGTTGCGATGGCCCAGCAATCCGCCAATCATCAGCAGGGACATTCCTCCAGCTGCCATTGCCGCCGCAAACGAGTGCCGCAGATCGTGGGGGCGAACATCGGGCAGCCCCGCTGCAATCCGTATAACGCCCCAAGGGGTCACGTCCGTCAAGGTGGTGTAATTTCTCGGATGGCCTGAGGGCATGATTAGGCGGCTTTCGTTGTGATGCTAAGAATGGGATCGATCTCCTCCTTGTCGATCTGGGCGAAGGCCTCGACCATCATGTAGCGGCTTGCAGTCTGCCACTCGTCGTTTTGTTCGAAGAGGACGGCACCGATCAGGCGCATGATGGAGGCCTCGTTGGGGAAGATCCCGACGACGTCGGCGCGGCGTTTCACTTCCTTGTTCAGACGCTCGATCGGGTTGGTCGAGTGCAGTTTGGTGCGGTGCTGGCGAGGGAAGGACATGTAGGCCAGCACATCGTGCTCGCTTTCGTCCATGAGGTCGGCCAGCTTTGGCCATCTCGGGCGCAACTGCTCGGCCACCTTGCGCCAGGTTTCGCCGGCATGGGCACGGTCGGGCTGGTCGAAGGCCTGCCGGATCGCGGCTGCGATGACGGTGTGCTGGCCGCGCGAAACATGAGCGAGGGCATTGCGCATCCAGTGAACGCGGCACCGCTGCCACGTCGCTTCGAACACCCGGGCGATGGCGGCCTTGAGACCGGTGTGGGCGTCGCTGATGACCAAGCGGACCCCACCGAGGCCGCGCGCCTTCAGCGAGCGCAGGAACTCTGTCCAGAAGGTTTCGGCCTCAGAAGGACCGATGCCCAGACCGATGATTTCCCTGCGCCCCTCGGTGTTCGCGGCCACGGCGATTATCGCCGCCACCGGCACGATACGGCCGCCCTGCCGGACCTTCAGATAGGTGGCATCCAGCCAGAGATAGGGCCAATCGCCGGTCAGCGGCCGGTTCAGGAACTCGCCGACCCTTTCGTCGATGTCCTTGCACAGCTTGGACACGGTGCTCTTGGAGATGCCCGACAGCCCCATGGCCTGCACCAACTCGTCGACGCGACGGGTCGAGACGCCACCGATCCAGGCTTCCTGGATCACCGCGACCAGCGCCTGTTCCGAGGTCTTCCGGGCTTCGAGGAAGCCGGGGAAATAGCTGCCCTTCCGGAGCTTCGGCACCCGCAGGTTCAGCGTGCCCAAACGGGTATCGAGAGCGCGCTCTCGATACCCGTTGCGCCAGGTCGTGCGTTCGCCGCTGCGTTCATGCCGGCCGGCGCCGATCAGGCCGTCGACATCACTCTCCATGATCAGCTGAAGAACGGCCTCGGCAATGCCGCGCAGGAAATCGCCCTGATCATGCTTGGCCAGAAGCTCGGACAGGTCCATGTTGGTCTTGGTCATCGGGGTCTCCGTAAGGTTCGTGGTTGAAGCGTCGAAACTCCACCTCGACCATACACCTCGATGGCCACCCGGGATTACACCGATGAAGGCGTAGAAATTACACCACGTCCGCGGACGCTAACCCCCAAGGATCCTTGATATTCACAAGCGGGATTTCAGGGTCTGAGAAGTCACCGCCCCGGATCACATAGCCCCTGCCGGTTTCGGGCTTGTCCAGTCCTCGCAAAACCTCCAGCGCGGCGGGCGGTAGGAGTATCCTTTTCTTTCCGGTCTTGCTGTCAGGAAGGGACGCATGACCAGCTTCCATATCTATCCATTCCCAGCGAAGGCCGAGAATTTCGCCTTTGCGCGCGCCGGTAAAGATCAGCAAGCGGATTGCCGCAATCGCCGATCTGTTGATTCGGCGCAGGCGGAGCTTGCCCCCTTGCTCGATTTGCAGTTCGCCCTCTTCAGCCTTCGAGAGTACTGCGCCGAGCTTCGCCAGTTCCGGCGGAGAAAGATAGCGTTCCTTGGCTTTCTCGGGGTACTTCTGCACGTCTTGGCATGGGTTGCTGTGGCGCGGGCGGTAGCCCCAGGTTTCGGCCAGGTTGAACGCCGTGGAGAGAGCGGACCGGACGCGGTTCGCGGTCGTCGGCCTATTGATTAGGCGGGCGTGCAGCCGCGCTAGGTCCGCCGTGGACACATCAGACACTTTAAGCTTGGCGATCGGGTCCTTGCAGATGATCCGCTCTACAATGTCTTGGACATAGATGGCCGTGCTGGACTTGTTGCGTGGCTCGACATGCAGCTTGATGTAGTCGTTCATCAGGTCCGCAACGGTCGGCATCTGCCGCCGGTCCTGCTTGTCGCCCGCCGGGTCGCCCCCGGCGGCGATCTCATTTGTCCAGCGCTGTGCGATCACCCGGGCCTGATCCGGAGTCAGCGCCCCGTGCTGGCCGACGACGCCCCAGCGCACCCGGCCCGCGCGTCCGCCGCCGACGCGGTACTTCAACACATAGGTCTTGCTACCGGTCGGGCCGACCCGAACGCCAAAGCCCGACAGCGCCGTATCCCATGCAATATAGCGCGCTCCGGTGGCCCTGAGGGCGTCCACCGAGCGCTTCGTGATCCTGATCTTCTCTGCCATCAAATCCCCTGCGGGCTACCACCGGGCTACCACCGAGAAAGAAATCAGGTGCAACCCCATGAAACACACGCAATGGATAACACACTGCAATTCATGAAGAAAATGTACTTCGTGCAACTTGGTAAAGCTCCATGAAATACCGCTCGCTGTGACTACGAATCTAGGGGTCGGGCGTTCGAATCGCTCCGGGTCCGCCACTTTTCCAGAAAGCCGAAAAACGTGCCGCGCGCAGAGGCGCGGGCGCCCGCAGGGGCGGGGCTTTCGCCTTCGTCTGACATGAATTTCGCGGAACCGGTTCCGGTCCTGACCCTCAGGCGTCCTCCATCGGTTCGATCAGGTCTTCCCCGTCATCCTGAATGCCGAATCGTGCGACGGGATGGTGACGCAGCAGGGCACCTGCGCCGATGTCGGGATCGGCGCTGCCGCCAAGCCACGCCGCGCGCTCCTCGGTGTTCAGCACGACCGGCATGCGCGTGTGGATGGCCTGCACCGCGGCATTGGCGGGGCGTGTGACGATGGTGCAGGTCATCAGCTCCTGCCAGGGGCTCAGAAGGCCGGCAAACCACAAGGCGGCCTCGTTACCCGCCGAGAGGACCGCATGGGGTTGCTTGGCGCCCGCACGCCCCGTCCATTCGTAATAGCCGCCAGCGGGGATCAAGCAGCGCCCATAGCGCCAGGCCGCGCGAAAGCTGGGCTTGCCGGCGGCGTCCTCGATACGGGCGTTGAAGGTGGTGGCCTTCCAGTCCTTCAGACCGCCCTTGTGCCAGGACGGGATCAGCCACCAGCGGGCATAGCTGCCCCGGCCGTCGGCGCCCATCACCAGCACATCCTCGGTCGGCTTGATGTTGAAGCGCCGCGGGATCGGATCGATCTTCAGCTTCGAGAAATCCTCGTCGGTCCCGCGAATATTGGGATCAATGAACCTTCCGCACATGGGTCTCCTCGCCGGGCCGAATCGTCGCCAGCCTATCGCAGTTGGCCGTGGGACGGGGGATAAAGGAAACGGGCCGGCAGGTTATCCTGCCGGCCCGTCTCGTCTTTCGGGTCATCTCGCGGCCAGTCCGCTCAGGTGGTGGGCTTGGGCGTGTGGTCGCTTTCGATCATCCGGTCCTCCATCTCGTCCTTGCGGCGCAGCAGCTTGCGCATCAGCACGAAGAACAGCGGCGCGAAGAGGATGCCGAGGATCGAGGCCAGCACCGTCCCGCCCAGCACGGTCGAGCCGATGGCATTGCGGCCATTGGCGCCGGCGCCGGTGGACAGCACCAGCGGCAGCACGCCGAGCGAGAAGGCGATTGAGGTCATGATGATCGGGCGGAAGCGCTGGCGCGCCGCCTCGACCACCGCGCGGTAAAGCGGCACCCCGGACTGCACCTGTTCGCGCGCGAACTCGACGATCAGGATGGCGTTCTTGCCGGTCAGGCCGATCACCGTCAGCAGGCCGACCTGGAAGAACACACCGTTCTCGAACCCGCCCAGCCAGGCCCCCAGAAGCGCGCCAAGGACGCCGATGGGCATCACGAGGATCACCGCCAGCGGGATCGCCCAGCTTTCGTAAAGTGCGGCGAGGCAGAGGAACACGGCGGCCAGCGACAGCGCGTAGAGGAGCGTGGTCTGGTCCCCGGAATCCTGTTCCTCCAGCGACAGCCCGGTCCAGGCGACATCGAAGCCGCCCGGCAACTGGCTGGCGATGCGCTCGACCTCGGCCATAGCCTCGCCCGAGCTGACGCCGGGCATGCTGGCGCCCTGGATCTGCATCGAGGGCACGCCGTTATAGCGGTTCAGACCCTGCGGGCCGAAGGTCCATTCGCCCTCGGCAAAGCTCGAGAAGGGCACCAGGCTGCCGGTTGCATTCCTGACCCGCCACTTGTCCAGATCGGTCGGCACGGCGCGGCTGTTCGCCTCGCCCTGCATGTAGACCTTCTTGATCCGGCCGCGATCGATGAAGTCGTTCACATAGGCCCCGGTCCACGCGACTTGCAGCAGGTTCGCCACGTCGGTCGCCGTCACGCCCATCGCCCCGGCCTTGCGCCAGTCGATGTTCAGCCGGTACTGCGACGCATCCTCCAGCCCCGAGGGGCGGGTCTGGGTGATGATCTGGCTTTGCGCCGCCATGCCCAGCATCTGGTTGCGGGCGTCCAGCAATTGTTCATGCGACTGGCCGCCTCGCGCCTGCAGGTAGAAGTCGAAGCCCGAGGCGTTGCCCAGTTCGATCACCGCCGGCGGCACGATCGGGAAGACCATGGCATCGCGGATCTGGCTCAGCGCGCCAAAGGCCCGCCCGGCGACCGCCTGAACCGACAGCGCCGGGTCCTCGCGCTCGGACCAGTCCTTCATCCGCACGAAGGCCATGCCGACGTTCTGGCCCTGGCCGGCGAAGCTGAAGCCCGAAACGGCGAACATCGAATCGACGGCGGCGGATTCCTCGTTCAGGAAATAGTTCTCGACCTGGTCCAGAACCGCGGTGGTCCGCTCGGTGGTGGCCCCGGTCGGGCCCTGCACCAGCACGAACATGATCCCCTGATCCTCGTCCGGCAGGAAGCCCTGCGGCGTGCGCAGGAACAAGAGCGCCATCACCAGCCCGAGCCCGGCATAAACCAGAAGCATCCTGAGCGGGCGGCGGACCATCCAGTTCACCGCGCCGGTATAGCCATGGGTGGTCTTGTCGAAGCCCCGGTTGAACAAGCCGAAGAAGCCGCGCTTCTTGCCATGCGAGGGGCGCAGCATCGAGGCGCAGAGTGCCGGGGTCAGGGTCAGCGCGACCACCACCGACAGGCCCATGGCCGAGACAATGGTGATGGCGAATTGCTGGTAAATCACCCCGGTCGAGCCGCCGAAGAAGGCCATCGGCACGAACACCGCCGACAGGACCAGCGCAATGCCGATCAGCGCGCCGGTAATCTGGCCCATGGATTTGCGGGTCGCCTCGCGGGGCGACAGGCCCTCGTCCTCCATGATCCGCTCGACGTTCTCCACCACCACGATGGCGTCATCGACCAGAAGGCCGATGGCCAGCACCATGGCCAGCATGGTCAGCGTGTTGATGGTGAAGCCCAGCAGCGCCATGATCCCGAAGGTGCCCAGAAGCACGATCGGCACCGCCAGCGTCGGGATCAGCGTCGCGCGCCAGTTCTGCAGGAAGATGTACATGACCACGAAGACCAGCACGATGGCTTCGATCAGCGTCTTGACCACTTCCTCGATCGAGATCTCGACGAAGGGCGAGGTGTCGAAGGGAATGACGTATTCAACGCCTTCGGGGAAGAATTCGGCGAATTCCTCCATCCGTTCCTTGACCCGCTCGGCCGTGTCCAGCGCGTTCGCGCCGGGCGTCAGGCTGAGCGCCATGCCCGAAGCGGGACGGCCGTTATAGGTGGCGTCGGCGACATAGGATTCCGACCCGATCTCGACCCGGGCCACGTCCTGAAGCAGCACCAGCCCGCCGTTTTCCTCGGCGCGCAGCACGATCTGGCGGAATTCCTCGGGGGTCGACAGCAGCGATTGCGCGGTGACAGTGGCGTTCAGTTGCTGGCCCTCGACCGTCGGCAGGCCGCCGAAGGCACCGGCCGAGATCTGGGTGTTCTGGGCCGAAACTGCCGCCACCACGTCCGAGGGCGCGATCTCGTAGGCCGCCATCTTGGACGGGTCGAGCCAGATCCGCATGGCATATTGCGCGCCGAAAACCTGCACGCTGCCGATGCCCTCGACCCGGCTCAGGTCGTCGACAAGGTTGGTGACCATGTAATCGGCAAGGTCGGTCTGGTCGTAATTGTCGTCGCCGATCATGCCGATGACCATCAGGAAGCCGGCGGTCGACTTCTCGACCGTGATGCCCTGACGCTGCACCGGCTCGGGCAAGAGCGAGGTGGCCTGTGACAGCTTGTTCTGCACCTGCACCTGCGCGATGTCGGCATCGGTGCCGGTCTCGAAGGTCAGCGTGGTCGAAGAGGTGCCCGCCGAGGTCGAACTGGAGGACATGTAGCGCAGACCGTCGAGGCCGGTCATCTGCTGTTCGATGACCTGCGTCACCGTGTTGCTGACGGTCTCGGCCGAGGCGCCGGGGTAGTTGGCATTGATCGAGACCGAGGGCGGCGCGATCTGGGGATACTGGGCGACGGGCAGCGTCATGATCGACAGCACGCCGATGCCCATGATGATGATGGAAATCACCCAGGCGAAAACCGGACGGTCAATGAAAAAACGGGCCATGGCTTAGCTTTCGATGTTCCGGGCAGGCCAGCTTAGTTGCTGGCCGTGCCGTCAGACGTTTCGGCCGTGGCGGCCTCGGTATCTTCGGGCATGGTCGCGGCAGCATCCTCGACCGGTGCGGCCTCGGCGGGCGCAGCCTCGGCAGGTTCAGCCGCAGCATCAGCCGCGGGCGCGGCCTCGCCTTCGGCCGGGGTTGCCTCGGCAGCCGCAGCAGGTGCCGCTTGGCCCTCGGCTGCGGGCGCGGTCTGTTCCTCGGGCGTCACCGGCGCGCCGGCGGCGATGCGCTGGAAGCCGGCGACGATCAGCCGGTCACCATCCTTCAGGCCGTCGCGCACCACCCAGGTGTTGCCGCGGTCCTGGACGATATCCAGCATCCGCTCTTCCACCACGTTCTCGGCATTGACGACCATGGCGACAGGGCGGCCACGACGGTCGCGGCTGACGCCTTCCTGAGGGGCAAGGATCACGTCCTTCATCTCGGTCGTTGGGATCTCGGCCAGCACATACATGCCGGGCAGCAGCAGGCCCTCGGGATTGGCAAATTCCATCCGCAGGGTAACGACGCCGGTGGTTTCGTCCACATGCGGCTCGGCCGCGGTGATCGAACCGGTATGTTCATAGTCGGTGCCATCGGCCAGCTGCAACGTCACCGTGCGGTCCACGCCATCGGGCAGCGCGGCTTCGGCGCCCTGGCGTTGCCAGCGGATGATTTCGGCCGCTGACTGGGTCACGTCCACGCGCACCGGATCGATGCTGCGGATGACCGCCAGCGGCGCGGCCTGGCTGGCGGTGACCAGCGCCCCTTCCGAGGTCTGGGCAAGACCGATCACGCCGTCCAGCGGCGCGGTGATCGTGGTCCGGTCCAGCTCGATCTGGGCACCCAAGAGCTGGGCTTCGGCCGAGGCGACGGCGGCATTCGCCGCATCGCGCGCAGCGACGGCGGCATCCTGCGTCTGCTGGCTGGCAACGCTGCGGTCGCGCAGCGTGGCCACCCGATCGGCATCGCGGTTGGCGGCATCGGCCTGCGCCCGCGCCGAGGCCAGCGCGGCCTCGGCCTGCGCAACCGCGGCCTCATAGGTACGCGGGTCGATCCGGTACAGCGGATCGCCGGTCGCGACATGGCTGCCCTCTTCGAACAGCCGTTCGGTGATGATGCCATTGACCTGCGGACGCAGCTCGGCCTCGGCCGAGGCGACCACCCGTCCGGGCAGGGTCGCGGTCAGGGTCACATCCTCGGCATGAAGCGTGACGACGGTGACGGCAGGCGGCGGCATCTCTCCGCCGGCCTCCTGCGCCAGGATCGGCGTCCCGAGGAAAAGGGAAGCAAGAAGAGGCGCAACTGCGACAGAAGTGATGTGTTTCATGATCTCGCCCGGCGGCAACTGGAAAAGGTGCGATCCGGCAATGCAATCGGTTGCCGGAGCAAGGGGTCCGACCTATCTATGCGCTCATTGCACAGACCGCAATCGCTGAAACGGCGCAGGGCGCGCCCATTCCGATCAATTGGCACGGGATTTCAGCGGAGGACCGGGCGCAGGGCTGGCCTCGGGCGGGTGACGCAGGCATGAAATCCTGTCGGTTCAGACGGTGAGAAAAAGCCGCCGCTTCGGCCTGAAATAAGGCCATTCGCGGCGGCGTAAGGAGGGAATCTGACAAATCTGTGAGGTAAAAAGTCACTCGTTACTAAACGAATTCATCTTGTCGCCCCGAAGGCCGCTTTTGCATCGCGGCTAGTAAACGGTCACTATCTACTCCACATCTTGGAATATACTTGCGCGCTGTGGCGCAGTATATGCGCGCCTTTACCTAGGCAGTTTTGCCTATCCACTGTCAAGTTAGCGCTGACGTCACCCAAAGCCCACCGCCCGACCTTGCACCCGGCGGCGCTGTCGGGAAAGGTTCGTCCGAACGGCGCCCCAGCCGCGAAAATCGAGGATCGCCATGTCCAGCACCACCATCGACGCCCGCCCCGCCGCGACGACCGAGCCGCCGCTGACCTCGCTCTCCCATGGCGGCGGCTGCGGCTGCAAGATTGCGCCCGCGGTGCTGTCGCGCATCCTTGCGGCGACGCCTTCCTTTCCCGCCCCCGCCGATCTTCTGGTCGGGAACGAGACTGCTGATGATGCCGCCGTCTACCGGCTGAACGACCAGCAGGCGCTGGTGGCGACGACGGACTTCTTCATGCCCATCGTCGATGACCCGCAGGATTTCGGCCGCATCGCCGCGACCAATGCGATCTCGGATGTCTATGCGATGGGTGGCCGCCCGATCATGGCACTGGCGCTGGTGGGCATGCCGGTTGACCGGCTGTCGCCCGAGACCATCGGCAAGATCCTGTCGGGCGGGGCGGAAGCCTGTGCCAACGCGGGCATTCCGGTGGCGGGCGGGCATACGATCGACTCGGTCGAGGCGATCTATGGCCTCGTGGCGCTGGGGCTGGTGCATCCGGACCGGATCCGGACCAATGCCGGCGCGCGGCCCGGTGACGTGCTGGTGCTGGGCAAGCCCATCGGCGTCGGCATCCTGTCGGCGGCGCTGAAGAAGGGCGTGCTGGACGATGCCGGCTATGGCCGGATGATCGACACCACCACAAGGCTGAACACGCCCGGCCCGGATCTGGCCGAGATCGCGGGTGTCCATGCCATGACCGATGTGACCGGCTTCGGACTAGCGGGACACGCGCTGGAAATGGCGCGCGGATCGGGGGCCGGGGTGCAGATCGACTGGCAGGCGGTGCCGCTGATCGAGGGCGCGCGCGATCTGGCCGAGGGCGGGTTCATCACCGGTGCCTCGGGGCGGAACTGGGCCAGCTATGGCGAGGGAGTGACGCTGGCGAGCGACCTGACCGCCACCGACCGCGCGCTTCTGACCGATCCGCAGACCAGCGGCGGGCTGATGGTTGCCTGCGATCCGGCGGCGCTGGACCAGGTTCTGGCGGTCTTTGCCGCGCATGGATTTGACCGGGCCGGGGTGATCGGGCAGGTCGTGGCCGCCGCGCAGCCCTCGGTTCAGGTGGCGTGATCGGGGATGCGCGACAGCTATGACGTGGTGATCGTGGGCGGGGCGGTGATCGGCTCGGCCGTCGCCTATTACCTGATGGCCGATCCGGATTTCGATGGCACGGTGCTGATCGTCGAGCGTGACCCGCAATTCCGCC
This sequence comes from Paracoccus zhejiangensis, assembly GCF_002847445.1. Taxonomy (NCBI): domain Bacteria; kingdom Pseudomonadati; phylum Pseudomonadota; class Alphaproteobacteria; order Rhodobacterales; family Paracoccaceae; genus Paracoccus; species Paracoccus zhejiangensis. The sequence continues at coordinate 3,974,266 of NZ_CP025430.1, forward strand.
AGGCCTCGACCTCGCTTTCGGCGGCCTCGATCCGCACGCAGTTTTCGAACGCCATCAACGTGAAGATCAGCCAGTATGGTGGCCAGGTGATCCGCGATTTCGCGGATATGATGGCCGTGGGCGACAGCCGGCCCGACCTGAATTTCCACGGCGGCGGCTATCTGTTTCTGGCCACGCAGGAGGCGCAGGCCGAGACCCTGCGGCTGAACCACGCTGTCCAGCGCGATTGTGGCGCCGATGTCCTCCTGTGGAGCCGCGATGAGCTGGCCGAGGCCTTCCCGCATCTGCGGGTCGATGACGTATTGCTGGCCTCCTATGGCCGCTCGGGCGAGGGCTGGTTCGACAATTCCGGGCTGATGAACGGCTTTCGGGCCAAGGCCCGCGATCTGGGCGCCGATTATGTCGTGGACGAGGTGGTGGCGATCGACCGGCAGGGCGGGCGTGTCAGCGGCGTCACGCTGGCCTCGGGCGCGAAGGTGCAGACTGGCACCATCGTCAATGCCTCGGGTCCGCGTGCGTCACGCACGGCGGCGATGGCGGGGCTGGCGATCCCGGTCGAGCCGCGCAAGCGCAGCGTCTTCGTCTTTGACTGCGCTGCCTCGCCCGAGGGCACGGCGCGGCTGAACCAGGGCCGGCTGCCGCTGCTCATCGATGCGAGCGGTGTCTATGTCCGGCCCGAGGGGCGGTTTTTCCTGACCGGCTGTCCGCCGGTGGAGGATCCGGCGGTGGATTGCGACGATTTCGCCCCGCGCCACGAGGAGTTCGAGGAGATCATCTGGCCGGTGCTGGCCGAGCGGTCAGCGGCTTTCGAGGCGATCAAGCTGGTGAACATGTGGGCCGGGCATTACGCCTTCAACACGCTGGACCATAACCTGATCGTCGGGCGGCATCCCGAGGTGGAGAATTTCATCTTCGCCAACGGCTTTTCCGGTCACGGCTTGCAGCAAGCCCCGGCCACCGGGCGCGGCGTGTCGGAACTGATCGTGCATGGCGGGTTCCGGACGCTGGACCTGACGCCACTGGGGGTCGAGCGGGTGCTGGAGGGGCGACCCTTCCTTGAGCGTGCGGTGATCTGAGGTTGAGGGCTGAGGGCCGCGCCTGACCCTCGGGTGGGCGCTGCTGAAGGCCTCGTCTGAAGAGCTTTATGGCGCAAGCCACATCCGACCGTTGAGCTGATCGCGGCGTCGCTATGCGCCCTCCCGGCGGGAGGGTCGGGCGCGGCCCGTGCTGGTCGCACGGGCCAAGTCTCCCCTTACCGATCCGGCGCCTTGATATGCTCGTGCCGATCGCCCTCGGGCAGGTCGAACAGGCCCTGGCCCCAGTTCGCCGCCTGCCATTCGCGCTTGGCGTGCTCGATCTTTTCCTCGGATGAGGCGACGAAGTTCCACCAGACATGGCGCGGCCCGTTCAGCGTCGCCCCGCCAAGCGCCATCAGCCGCGCGCCCCGTGGACCCGCCGAGACGGTGATCTGGTCGCCGGGGCGGAACACCATCATCTGCCCGGCCGAGAACTCCTGCCCCGAGATGCTGACCGAGCCCTCGGTGATGTAGAGACCGCGATCCTCGTGATCGTCGGGCAGCGGGAAGCGCGCGCCGGGGATCAGCACCACGTCGAGATAGAAGGTCTCGGAATACAGCGTCGCCGGCGCCACCTCGCCATAGGCATTGCCGAGGATCAGCTTGGCGGTAACGCCCTCGGCCTCGATCTCGGGCAGGGTTTCCTTGCCATGATGCTCGAAGATCGGGTCCATGTCCTCGTCGTCCTCGGGCAGCGCGATCCAGGTCTGGATGCCGTAAAGGCTGTGCGGCCCTTGGCGGCCGGTGGCCGAGGTGCGTTCGGAATGGGTCACGCCCTTGCCGGCCACCATCCAGTTCACCGCGCCGGGCAGGATCACCTGGTCGGTGCCGATGCTGTCGCGGTGGTGGAAATCGCCGCTGTAGAGATAGGTTACGGTGCCCAGCCCGATATGGGGATGGGGGCGCACGTCGATGCCTTGACCGGTCAGGAATTCGGCCGGGCCGGCCTGATCGAAGAAGATGAACGGGCCGACCATCTGCCGCTTGGGCGCAGGCAGGGCGCGCTTGACCTCGAACCCGCCCAGGTCGCGGGCGCGGGGGATGATCAGGGTTTCGATGGCGTCGATGCCGATCTCGTCGGGGCATCCGGGCTCGAGTGCGGGGTTCCAGCTCATGGCCTCTCCTTTCGGTCGTTCTCCCGACGGTAAGTCGCCAAGGCCGGACACGCAACGCCCCGAGGGTTCGCGATTGCCGAACACGGGATTTGTCCGACCGCTCTGGACAAGCCGCGCGCCTATCCCCACGATCAAGGGCCGACCCAAGGAGGATCTGATGCCGACTCTCTACTACGCCGTCGGGGCCTGTTCGCTGGCCCCCCATATCGTGCTGGAATGGATCGGGGCGCCCTTCGAGGCCGTCCGAGTGCAATATGGCTCGCCCGAACTCCTGGCGGTGAACCCTGCCGGCGCGGTGCCGACGCTGCGCGAGGATGACGGCTGGCTGCTGACGCAGGCGGGGGCGATCCTGGAATACCTCGCCGCCAAGCACCCCGAGACGGGGTTGTCGGGCGGCGAAAGCCTGCGCGAGCGGGCCGAGGCGCATCGCTGGTCGGCCTTCCTGACCAGCGACATGCACGCCGCCTTCTGGCCGGTCTTCATGCCCTATCGCTATACCACCGATGCCAGCGACGAGGCCAAGAAGGCCGTCACCGATGCCGGGCTGAAGCTGGTCGAGAAGCAGATGGGCGTGCTGAACGAACATCTCGAGGGCCGCGACTGGATGCTGGGCGAAGGGCGCGGCAAGCGCTCGGTCATCGATGCCTATGCCTGCCCGATGATCCGCTGGGGCATCAAGCTGCTGCCCGGCGGGCTGGCCGAGTTCCCGAATGTGCTGGCCCTGCATGACCGGCTGGCCGCCGATCCGGCCGTTCAGCGGGTGATGGAACGCGAGCGGGCGAAATGACCAGCGGCATTCACCACGTCACCGGCCTGACCCGCAGCGTCCAGAAGAACGTCGATTTCTACAGCGGTTTCCTTGGGTTGCGGCTGGTCAAGCAGACCGGCGGCTATGAGGATGCCGAGCAGTTGCACCTGTTCTATGGCGATGCGCTTGGCAGTCCCGGCTCGGTCATCACCTTTCTGGTCTGGGAGGCCGGATCGCCCGGTCGCGTGGGCCATGCGCAGGTGGGCGAGATCGCCTTTGCCGTGCCGCCCGCCAGCATCGGCGACTGGCTGCAACGGGCCATGGCCGCGCATGTCCCCGTCGAGGGGCCAAAGCGCGAGATGGGCGAGACCGTGCTGCGGCTGAAAGACCCGGACGGGATCATCGTCAAACTCGTGGGCATCGACATGCCCGCCGCCGCGCCGCTGCCCGATCCGATCGCGCCGACGCGCGTGCGCGGCGTCACCATCCTGACCGAGAATGCCGAGGCCACCGCCGAATTCGCCAGCCGTTTCGGCTATCGCCCCGGCCCGGTGGACGGGACCACAAGACGGCTGATCTCGGACAGCGATGTGCTGGATATCCGCGATGCGCATGGCTTCTTCCCCGGCATTCCCGGCACCGGCACCTTTGACCATGTGGCCTTCCGCGCCCCGGATGTGGATGCCGTGCGGCAGATGCGGCTGTCGCTGCGCGACCATGACGGGCTGACCAATGTGCATGACCGGAAATACTTCCTGTCGCTCTATGTCCGCGAGCCCGCCGGAACGCTGTTCGAATATGCCACCGATGCGCCGGGCTTTACCGTCGATGAGCCAGCCGAGCATCTGGGCGAGACCCTGCTGATCCCGCCGCGCGACGTGGCCCGGACCGAGGACCTCAAAGTCATGCTGCCGCAATTCGCCCGACCGGGCGAGGAAAGGATGCCGATGCGCGACCTGCCCTTCACCCACCGCTTCCACACGCCTGCGGACCCGGATGGCTCGGTCATCGTGCTGCTGCACGGCACCGGCGGGAACGAGGCCGACCTGATGCCGCTGGCGGCGCGGCTGAACCCGCGTGCGACCCTGCTGGGTGTGCGCGGACGCTCGACCGAGGAGGGCATCAACCGCTGGTTCCGCCGCTTTGACGCGGTGACCTATGATCAGGAAGATATCCGTTCGGAATCCGAGGCTTTCGCGGCTTTCATCGAGGGCGCGATCCGCGGCTATGGGCTCGAGGCCGACAAGCTGACCTTCCTCGGCTATTCCAACGGGGCGAACCTGCTGGGCGCGATCATGGAGCTGCATCCGGGCGTGGTGCGGCAGGCGATCCTCTTGCGCGGGATCCAGGTGCTGGACGAAGTGCCCGCCGCCGATCTGACCGGCGCCCGCGTGCTGATGCTGAACGGCGCGCGCGATCCCTTTGCCAAGATGGCCCCGGCGCTGGAACAGGCGCTGCGTGCCGGCGGTGCCGAGGTCGAGGCGCAGACCCTGCCGGGTGGACATGAGCTGACCCCCGACGACCTGACCGCCGCCACCCGCTGGCTGGCCTGACCCCAATCAAGGAGAACCCGACATGTCCGAGATCACCATCACCAAGGAAGAAACCGACGCCCGCCACGGTCGCTATGTCGCGAAGATCGAGGGGATCGATGCCGAGGGCGAGATCACCTTCACCCATCGCGGCCCGAAGGTGATCAGCGCCGATCATACCGGCGTGCCCGATGCCATGGGTGGCAAGGGCGTGGCCAAGGCCCTCTTGAACTTCATGCTGGATGACGCCAAGGCCAATGGCTTCCGCATCATCCCGGTCTGCCCCTATGTCCGCGCCCAATATGCGCGCCATGCGGAATGGTCGGATCTCTTCACCACCAAGCCGGGCGAGGATCCCTGATCCGGCCTAGAGGCTGGCGGCAAAGCCTGCGACGAACTCGGTCAGCTGCTTGCGGGTGGCCGCGTCCTGCAGCTTGCCGTCCTGATCGAACAGCTGGCCGGCATGCGAGACCAGCATCCGGCCCTCGAACCAGGGCTTGGTCCTGAGCGTCCGCAGCACCGGCAGCCAGCCGCTTTGCGCCTGCCCGGTGCCGAAGCCACCGGGCGAGGCACCCAGCACCGCGACCGGCTTGCCCACGAACATCTTCAGCCCCGGCCCGCGCGACATCCAGTCGATGGCGTTTTTGAAGACACCGGGAATGCCGTTGTTGTATTCGGGCGTGACCAGCAGAAGCCCGTCCGCCGCCTGCAGCTGCGCTTGCAGGGTCAGGACCGCAGGGGGCAGGCCATGCGCGGCCTCGGCATCGCCATCATAAAGCGGCACCTCGCGGATCGAGCCGATCTGGATCGTGGTATCCGCCGGCGCAACCTCGGCTGCGGCCCGGAGGAGGCCGGCATTGAACGAGCCGCGGCGCAGGCTGCCGGACAGCCCGAGGATGATCTTGGTCATGTTTCGTCTCCGATTGGGTTGGGCGCATGAAAGCCGGGCAGGGGGGGATCGTCAACCGGGGGGCGGGGTGCTTTCCGGGTTGCGGATGGAAGAAGGGGGCGCCCTTTCGGGCGCCCCTCCAATTCATCTCTCAAAACCCGATCAATCCAGCGGCTTCAGCCCGGCCTCGATCTGCGCCCGGCGGGGTTCGAGGAACGGCGGCAGCGACAGGCCCTCGCCCATGGTTTCGCGCGGTTCGTCCACGGCGAAGCCTGGGCCGTCTGTGGCGATCTCGAACAGGTTGCCTCCGGGCTCGCGGAAATAGAGCGAGCGGAAATAGTAGCGTTCGACCTCGCCGGAACTCGGGATGCGGAACTGGTTCAGCCGCTCAGCCCATCCGGTGATGGCGGCCACGTCCGGGGTGCGGAAGGCGACGTGATGGACGGCACCGGCGCCCTGACGGGCGACCTGCAGACCGGGCTGAACCGCCACGTGAAGCTCGGCCGAGGGGCCGCCGGCGGCCATTTCGAAGACATGCACCTGTCCCTCGCCATCGGGGCTGGCATAGTCGCGGACTCGGCGCATGTTCATCACCGTGGTCAGCACCGCCTCGGTCGGCGCGAGCTCGGGGACTGAAATGGTGATCGGGCCAAGGCCGCGGATCTGGTGCTCGGCCGGGACCGGGCTGCGTTCCCACGGATGGGTTTCGCCGGGCTGGTCGGCGGTCAGGCGGAAGCGTTGGCCCTCGGGGTCCTCGAAATCGAGGCTGCCGCGACCGTCGAGCGGGGCGATGTCGCCGACGATCAGGCCCTTGTCGTTCAGCCGGCCGGCCCAGTAGTCGAGGCTGGACTCCGTGACGCGAAGTCCGGTGCGGCTGATCGAATGGGTGCCGCGACGTTCGCGGGCCACCGGCCAGTCGAAGAAGGTCAGGTCGGTGCCGGGGCTGCCGGCGCCATCGGCGAAGAACAGGTGATAGGCCGAGGTATCGTCCTGGTTCACCGTCTTCTTCACCCGGCGCAGGCCAAGCGTGTCGGTGTAGAAGCGGTTATTGGCGGGCGCATCGGCGGTGATGGCCGTCAGGTGGTGAATGCCGGTGAGGTCCATGATGCTCTCCTTTTCGTTGCCCCCAATCTCGGGTGCGGTGCCGCGGGACGCCAGACGGCCATTTGCGATGACAGCGTTCGGGAATTGCGAACGGCGCCGGCCGCGCTATGCTGCCGCCATGCGCTATAGTCTCGATGAAATCTCGACCTTCCTTGCTGTCATGGAACTGGGCACGGTCACTGCCGCCGCCGCCCGGTTGAACCTGTCGAAATCGGTGATCTCGAAGCGGATCGGCGATTTCGAGACCGCCGTGGGCGCGGCCCTGTTCCGCCGCCATGCCGGCCGCATCAGCCCGACCGAGGCCGCCCTGCGGCTGGCCGAACGGCTGCGTCCGGCGCTGGCGGAACTCACTGCCGCAACCGAAAGCGCGGCGTGGGGGATGGATGGCGCGGCGCCCTTGCGCGGCAGCCTGTCCATCGCAGCGCCGATGAGCTTTGGCACCATGCATCTGTCGGCGATCCTTGCGCGTTTCGCCGCCGCCCATCCGGGGCTGGAGCTGCGCATTGATTACGATGACCGCGCCCGCGATCTGGCCCGCGACGGTTTCGATCTCGGCATCCGCATCGGCGATGCGCGGGACGGGGCGCTGATCGCCCGCAAGCTCTGCGAGGACCGGCAGGTCGCCTGCGCCAGCCCGGATTACCTGGCGCGGCATGGTGTGCCGTCGGGTCTGGCCGATCTGCGCGATCATCAGGTCATCGGCTACAGCCATATCCCCGATGCGCAGCTCTGGCAGTTTCGGCAGGGCGGGCGGATGATCTCGCCGCAGGTCTCGAGCCGGCTGAGCCTGAACAATGGCGAGGCGATGCGCGAGATGGCGATTGCGGGCGTCGGGCTGGCGATGCTGCCGGGCTTCATCGTCGCCGATGCGCTGCGCGACGGGCGCTTGCAGCGGGTGCTGTCCGACTACGAGACCCGCGCCCTGCCGGTCATGGCCGTCTGGCCGCCGGTCACGCCGATGCCCGCGAAGCTCAGGGCATTGGTGGACCATCTGGCGGCGGAACTGGCGGATGGCGGGCCGTGGCAGGAGGTGGTTGGGTCGGTCGCTGACCCGGCGGGCTGACGCAATCGATTCCGTGTCAGGTGGCTGAACAATCGTAAGAAAAACCCCGCCATCGTCGATGGCGGGGGCACTCGTCACAATCTGCGTTCGTTCAGAACGGGCTGTCGGGATAGTAGAACTGTTCCGCATTCTCCGGCGTGATCAGCTGGCTGCCGATGATGAAGCGGCCGGTCATTGGCGCGTTCGAGACGAAGCGCAGGGCGGTCATCTCGATGGCCGAGGAGATCAGCGCCGGCGGGTAGGTCACGTTCACCGGCAGTTGCGGGTCGCCGTCCATGATGCGCTTGACGATTTCCTTCATTCCCGCGCCGCCGATCACCCACATTTCCTCGCTGCGGTTGGCGGCGGCGATGGCCTCCATGACGCCGACGGCCATGTCGTCATCGGCGGCCCAGACCGCGTCGATCTCGGGATATTTCGACAGGTAGTCCTGCATGACGGTGAAGGCGTCGTCGCGGTTCCAGTTGCCGTGCTGCATGTCGAGGATCTCGATCTCCGAGCCCTCCAGCGCCGCCTGGAAAGCCTCGACCCGTTCATTGTCGAGCGTGGTCGGGATGCCGCGCAGGACCACAACCTTGCTGCCGGCTTCCAGATTGTCGCGGAAATACTCGCCCGCGACCCGGCCAAAGGCGGTGTTGTCACCGGCGACATAGAGGTCTTCGATGCCTTCCTGCGACAGGCCGCGATCGACCACGGTGACGAATTTGCCGGCTTCCTTCACTGCGGCGACCGGGGCGGTCAGCGGCTCGGATTCGAAGGGCAGGACGACGAGGCCGTCGATGTTGCGGGTGGCCATCATGTCCTCGATATCGGCGACCTGCTTGGCGGAATCGCCTGCCGTGGCCAGCACAAACTCGAGGTTCGGATAGGCGGCGCTGAGGCGTTCGATGCTGTCCTGCGCGTGCCAGTTCAGCCCGCCCATGAAGCCATGCGTGGCCGAGGGGATCGAGACCCCGATGACCTTTTTCTCGGCATCCTGCGCGACGGCTGCGCCTGCGCCCATGCCCAGCAGGGCGGCCAGCGCCGTTGCCTTCATCAGATTTCTGCGGTTCATGAATTCCTCCCGGTTTATCAGAATTTCTACCGCTCGTCGGCGGTGCGTTTCTCCCGCTGCAAGACGACAGCAAGAACGATGATGACCCCCTGGATCGCCCCGTTCAGATAGGGGCTCACCAGATCGGCCAGATTGAGGATGTTGTCGATCAGGGACAGGATCAGCACACCGACCACGGTGCCCCAGACCCGGCCCGTCCCGCCCTTCAGCGCGGTGCCGCCGATGATGACGGCGGCGATCGCCTCGAGTTCCCAGAGCGTGCCGGTCGAGCCCGAGGCCGAGCCGAGGCGGGGGACGTAAAGCACGGTGGCCAACCCGACCAGCAGGCCCAGAAGCACATAGGTCATCAGCTTGACGCGGTTGACGTCGATGGCCGAATAGCGCGCCACCCGGTCATTCGAGCCGATGGCCTCGACATGGCGGCCAAAGCGGGAATGGCGCATGATCCATTCGCCGACGATCGCCGTCAGGGCAAAGGCGATGATCGGCCAGGTGATCCAGCCGATGCCGCCGTAGTAGACCGGCCGGGCCAGCGTGCGCAGGCCGTAATCGAGACTCAGCGTGCCGCCATCGGCCATCCAGGTGATCAGCGAGCGGAAGATGCCCATGGTGCCCAGGGTGACGATGAAGGGCTCGATCCGCGCCTTGGTGATCAGCGCGCCGTTCAGATAGCCCGCCGCGATGCCGCCGAGGATGCAGACGATCATGCCAAGGATGATCGTGCCCCAGTTCTCGCCGACCGAGGGCAAAGCGAAGTTCATCGCGATGATGGCGATGCCTGCCAGAAACGCCGCCATCGAGCCGACCGACAGGTCGAGCCCGCCGGCGGTGATGACGAAGGTCATGCCGACCGCGATCATGCCGATGAAAGCCGAGCGCGCCAGAACATTGGTGATATTGGCCGGGGCCAGAAAGGCCGGGTTCAGCAGCGCGCCGAGGATGATCAGCGCGACCAGCGCGACCAGCGGGCCAAGGGTATGCAGATCCAGTTTCATGCGGCCTCTCCGGTCACGCCCATGGCAAGGCGGACGATGTTGTCTTCAGTCATGGCATTGCCCTCGACGGCGCCGGCCAGCCGGCCCTCGCGCATCACCAGCACGCGGTCCGAGAGGCCGATCACCTCGGTCATCTCGCTGCTGATGACGATCAGGCTGCGGCCCTCGGCGGCGAGGTCGCGGATGAAGGCATAGATCTGCGCCTTGGTGCCGACATCGATCCCGCGCGTCGGTTCGTCGATGATGATGATCTGCGGGTCCGGCAGCATGGTCTTGGCCAGAAGCAGCTTTTGCTGATTCCCGCCCGATAGCTTGCCCGCCACCATGTCGCGGCGGGGGGCGCGGAGGTCGAAATCCGTGGTGGCCTTGTCCAGCGCTGCATCCTCGGCCGCGACATCCAGCCGCCAGGTGCCGAAGCGCTCCAGCGTGGCCAGCGTCAGGTTCTCGCGCAACCCCTTGTCCAGCAGCAGCCCGGCCTCCTTGCGGTCCTCGGTCAAATAGGCGAGGCCAGCGGCGAAGGCGTCGCGCAGGCTGGTGATCTGGACTGACTGGCCGCCGACGCGGATCTCGCCCGACGCGTCGCGCAGCCCGACGATGCCCTCGGCCAGTTCGGTCCGGCCCGAGCCGACCAGCCCGGCAATGCCCAGCACCTCGCCCTTTCTGAGCGTCAGGCTGACGCCATGAACCTTGCCCGGCACGGTCAGGTTGGTGATCTGCAGGGCGGGTTCTTCGGACGGGTTGCCCTTCGGCGGATAGAAATCCTGCAATTCGCGCCCGACCATGGCGGCGGCCATGCCGTCCTCGGTCAGTTCGCCGCGGAGCGCCTGACGCACCACGCGACCGTCGCGCAAGACGGTGATGCGGTCGGCCAGATGCGCCACCTCGTCCAGCCGGTGCGAGCAGTAAAGGATCGCCACGCCTTCGCCGCGCAGCCGGTCGATCTGTTCGTAAAGGCTGCCGACCTCGCGATGCGTCAGCACGGCGCTCGGTTCATCCATGATGAGGACGCGAGGATTGCGCGACAGCGCCTTGGCGATCTCGACCATCTGCCGGTCGGGGACCGAAAGCTCGCGGATCAGCGTGCCGGGGTCGATGGGGCTGTGCAGCCTGTCCAGTAGATTGGCGGTGGCGGCGCGCATCGCGCTGTGGTCCAGCCGGAAGCCGCCCAATTCGCGGCCAAGGAACACGTTCGCCGCGACGGTCAGGTCGGCGGCAAGATTGAATTCCTGATGGATGACCACGATGCCCTGCGCCTCGGCTTCGGGGCCGCT